>JARGPA010000014.1:0-78732 GCA_029213305.1 Phycisphaerales bacterium | reverse complement strand
TTTTCCGTGTCGAATAAACGCATCTCGAATGATCTCGGCCTTTGGGTGTTTGTGAATCTCCTCTTCGACCTTTTTTCTCGCAACACGATTCGCGATGGTGTATCCGATGATCGAAGCACCCGCGAACCCGATCAGTGCCGCTGGGAATCCCCAGACAATCCCAAATGCAAATCCAGCGAGGATCGCTTGTGACACAGTTGGTAACAAACCACATCCGGCGGTGATGATAAAAATTGCGATATATACCGTGAGACCTGTAGGCCTTGAAAGTCCTGGCGCATCTTCAGTCCCGACGAGCCATCGTGTTGCAGTTCCCATTTTGACAAGCAGCGTGATTCCTGCAATCGCAGGGAGTACAGCCCACGCAATCCCAAGCCACGCCGCAGGACCGAGCCGTTTGATGATCGCACCTAGTGAATCATCTTGGAGTTCAGAAGTAATCTCAGCTTGAGAATCGGATTGTGGGTTGGGAGTTTCTTCGCTAGTCATAGGAACGATCATATGCGAATAAATCTCAGAATGGATCTGAATCTCAATTCCTGCGTACCGAAGATAGGATGCTTAACAAATCAACCATCCAAACATATATCACAATATTCTTCTTTCAAATAGTATTAGGGTGCTGTATGTTCACGCAGTTCTTTGGACATGCTACACGATGCTGCTGGTATCCTGCTTTCTACATAGTCCATGCAGAAGAAGGAATACATGTCCTTGAAGAAACCCAAAATGAAGATGCGATCAACGCATGGTTTCAGAACCCCTCAATGATTGATATCAAATATCTCCAACTTTACCCACTAAACAAAGTTGGACCGATCGAAGGTGTCTTTGAGTTTTATCATCGAGAAGCATTACTCAGTTCACCAGATGACTATCAATGGCGATTTGGTAATATGGATCTATCAATTTCAGATGTGGAGTACATCCATCAAGAACTTATCAATTTCGCAACAAATGATTCATCACTGTCGCTATATCACCCAGGAGCGCCAGAGAGAATACAGTTCCTCCCTGCACAGACTTTCTTTTCTCTCGCGAAGGTTGGTTCAATCGTTGCACTTCAAGCGTTGCTTACAAAGCTAATAATATTTTTAAAGACACACACCCAAGATTCGATCGCTGATCGTCGAAAAGCCGCAGGAATATGCGTCCACTGTACTTATGACTGCGCCGGACTTCCCACCCCGATCTGTCCTGAATGTGGAGAGTGCTATTCAGAACCGGTTCCTTACAAGCTATATTATTAAATAGGCCTATCACTGGTACACTTAGCTATGCAGAAATCTGAAGTTGAAACAAGAGTTCGTGAATCGTTTGATCGTCAAGCGTTGATGAACACTCTTGGTGCAAAGCTCGACATCGTAAAAGATGGAGAAGTGCATATTCGTCTCCCAGCTTCTGAGCACATTACTCAACAACACGGATTCGCGCACGCAGGTGCGATCGCATCGATCGCTGATAGCGCCTGTGGATATGCGTGTTATTCCAAAATGGAAAAGGACGATGCAATCCTGAGTGTTGAGTTCAAAATCAACCTGCTCGCGCCTGCAGCTGGAGAGTCATTCCTTGCGATCGGTAAAGTGATCCGATCAGGCAGGACAATCTCAGTAGCATCCGCTGAGATATTCGCTCTTGTTGGAAATGACGAACCCAAATGTATCGCTGTCATGCAAGCAACGATGATGCGAATCGAATCAAAGCAAGGTTTGAACGGCTAACAAGCGAATTTGAACCCTTGCTTGCAGCGCCTAGACTTGTGCGTCTCATCGTTGAGACACCCACATTTGCACTATCCCAGCGCGAAAACGCTGTGATCGGAGTTTGTATTATGATCCCTAAGCCCCCACCACGCGATGGCGCACTCGGATTTCTCTTGCTTTCCCCTTTCCGAGTCCAAGGGTACTCAGTAGCAGGCGAAGCAACTTCAATCAATATCCCAGAGATGGATGTTTGCTTCGATATGGGAATGGCCCCGCGATCGGCGCTCGCTGCTAAGTTCTGTGCGCTCTCTCATGGACACATGGACCATGTTGGTGGCCTCGCATATTGGTGCTCACAACGCAACTTCCAAGGTATGGGTCCAGGAACCATCGTCTGCGATGCACGGATCGAATCCGATGTCCGAGGAATGATGGATGGATTCCAAAATCTAGAGCGTCAGAAGACACCGTACGAGCTTATCCCGCTCGAGCATGAACAAGAGATTCAGATCAAGAACAACATCATGCTCCGTGCGATTCATACTGAGCATACAGCGCCGTCGTGTGGATATGTCGTCGTAGAAAAACGAACGAAGCTCAAAGAGCATCTTGTTGGATTGCCTCAAGAAAAACTTCGCGACATGAAACAACGCGGCGAAGAAATCGTCAATCATCTGGAAGTTCCGTTGATTGCATACACCGGAGACACGCTTCCTGGGGCGCATTTGCTTCGCGATGATGTTCGCAAAGCACAAGTAATTATCTCTGAGTGCACTTTCTTCGAACCAGATCACAAAGAACGAGCAAAGATCGGGATGCACATGCATGTCGACGATCTCGTTGAATGGCTCAAACTCACAGAGTGTGAGCACATGGTCGTAGTGCATCTCTCAAGACGCACACATCTTGGACAAGCTCGCAAACAACTCAATCAGCTCGCGGGCAAAGAACTTGCAAGTAAGGTTCATTTCTTGATGGATCATCGATCAAATCGAGCTCGTTACGATTTGCAAGCTGAAGAAGCTATGAGGCTCGAAAAAGAGCTTGAGAACCAATCCTCGTAGAAAATGATCAATTTTCACTTTTTTTCAATTTAGTGAGCATGATCTTTATCGTTTTCCGTCTATTGAGAGTGAGGCCTTGGTCTCACTACTCTCCTCGTTTGCGCGCGGTTGTTGAGAGCTTCGCGTGAATCTGAGTGGTATAACTAGGCGGTAGGCGTAAAAACAGTTGGATTTATCACCATGCATCCAATCTTGTGTCTGCTGCCTAGTTATCTTTTTGCATACACAACAGACAGAGTGACCAGATCAGTCTTCAACACCCAAATCGCGCTTAGTAAACAACGAGTAGAACGCAACTCCAGCGGCTTCTACATTCTCCCTTGCGCCTTCTTCACGATCGATAACTGTAATCATTGCAGGCACTTTGGCGCCCAACGACTTGAGCACTTCAACTGCTTCGAGCGCTTGTCCCCCGGTAGTTGCGACATCCTCGATGAAGATGATCGTGTCACCCTCGTTGACAATGCCCTCTACCTGCTTTGCGGTGCCGTAATCTTTCTTTGCATTCCGGACAAATATGGTTGTTAATCCAGTGCTCATCCCTGCAGACGCGACGAGAGGGATCCCTCCAAGTTCGGCGCCAGCCAACTGAGATACTGTCCCGATCTCTGTTTCGATCTTGCGAATCTCTTGAGCAAAGAGTGTCCCGAGTGATTTCAAAATCTCTGGTTTCGTCGAAAACCGGTACTTGTCTAGATAATAACTGCTCTTTCTCCCAGATCGGAGAGTGAATTCCCCTCGCAGAAGGGAAGCATCAGATATTTGAGCTGCAAGCGAAGCACGATCGGTTCCCGAACAGTTTGTCGACGATGTTTGATCTTGAGTACTCATGGTCGTTTATAGTCCGAGAATTGTGATTTGTTCACTCAAAAAATTGAGAATTGAGGGTTCTATTCTGCTTTGAGCGTCATAATTGATACCCACAGGCGTTTGTCTTTGGTTAGCTCGCTGCTGACTAAAGGATACCCCTGCGGATTGGCCGATGATCGTTCTGTTCGATCGTCGTGTCAGATGAGTCGATTTAAACACAAAATCGTCTGTTTGAGCTCACGATTCGCCACAAACAACAAAGACGGACATACTGACCGGGAGAATAGTTATGAATCTCAATACTCGCTTTCGCAAGAAAACACTCTTAATCATCTCAGGTCTCGCGCTTGGTTTTGCATCAAGCTCGACACTTGCTCAGGTTGCTCCGCCGCCGACGAAACCAGCGAAGGAACAACCAGATTACAAACCAGCGCCTAAAGCTACTCCTAAGCCAGCTGCTAAACCGGCAGCGCCTAAACCCAAACCTGCAATGAACGCGACTCGTTCGCGCGGAGATGTAGTTAATCTTCCAATCACTGTACCCTACCCAAAGCTTGCAAAGAAAGGTCCAGACGGTCGTATTCTTAGACTCCGTCAACTACCTGATATTGCAGCGATGAGATCGAACCCAAACATCGGTCCAAAGTCCGTTGAAAAGATCATGCCGATCGTTTACTCAAGACGGTACCGCATGGAACTCAAGATTATCGATAACCTGGATCTTTATTGGCAACTCACCGGTGGGCTCCTCGAAAACATGAATATGTCTGACATTACCGAAATGTCACAAGCCGCAGAGATGATTAAGCCCCTCATCGGTGAAACCACACTCTCGCAAGAGCTACTGAATCGTAACATTCTGACTCGCGTTCAAGGCGGGATGAATCAATACATCGTTCGTGAATACAAGAAAGCGATCACAGATGAGATTCAAGTTCTTGAAGGTGAAAAAGGACTCGAAGAAGTCATGCGATTCGTGCTTGAAGATTCAATCCATGAAACAATCAACACATACAACGCGATGATTGCAGAAGCACTTAGTCAGATCTCAACGCTTGTCGAAGATACAAACGCTCAATCAAGTGAAGCAATAGCGCTCAGAGGAATGGAAAAACCATTGAGCGATGAATCTATCAGACAGTTCGAAGATCTTCAAATCTTTGATTCTGCTTTCCGCAAACTCCCATACGAAGAAGCAATGGCAATCTTCCAAGCAATGCGTGAAGCTAGAGAGTTCCCATCACTCTCACCAACAGTGCAAAAAATCAATGTACTTCATGATCGTAAAATTGTATCTGACAGTGGTTTTGAGCTTCTAGCGAAGGATCCAAAATCCGGCAGAGTCATCGATACACGCAAGCGTGATAAAGACGGAAAACCACTTGTTCTTGATGCAGAGGGCAACGAAGTCGTTCGCAATGCAAAACCTGAAGAAGACTAATATCAACTTCAAACAATGGATTACAAAATCAACACCCCATCGCGGGGTGTTTTTTTATGCTTGTGGTTTCATCATCGGAAACGGGAGCACATCACGGATGGATCGTTGATTACTCAACAACATAACTATCCGATCCATCCCGAGTCCGAGACCGCCCGCTGGGGGCATTCCAACCTTGAGTGCGTTGACAAAGTCTTCATCGAATGTACGGAATGTTGATTCTTCTGCATCGACACCTGAGAGTTGTTCGAGGAACTTCTCTGCTTGGATATCGGGATCATTCAGTTCAGTATATGCAGGACCAATTTCCATGCCACCAATGAAGATATCCCAACGATCTGCTAATGGAACAACATCGTTCTCAGTACCTTGTTTCGGACGAGTTAACGGCGAAAGCGAAGCAGGATAGTCCAACACAAAGGTTGGCTTTGCAGGATCAATCATCCCTTCAGCAACTTCTTCAAAGAGCTCGTTGATGATAAAAATATCATCAATCGGAGTGCCGTCTTTACTCTTCGTTTTGTATCCTCGCTTTTCACATTCCGCACGAGCTTTTTCAGTTTCATCAATAGAAAAACCGAGTGCTTTTTCGAAGAGTTGTGAATAGGTCACGCGCTCAAAGCTCGAAGCGAAATCGATTTTGAGATCCCCAAACGGCATCGCAGATGTATCGTTATCGAGTTCACTCGCAGCGAGTTCTGCGAGCTCTCTAATCAACCCTTCGGTGAGTTCCATCATCGTCTCATAGTTACCGAATGCTTGGTACACTTCAAGACTTGTAAACTCTGGGTTGTGACTCTTATCAAGCCCTTCATTGCGGAAGTTTCTACTCACTTCAAATACGCGTGGGATCCCCCCAACAAGCAATCTCTTGAGATAAAGTTCTGGAGCAATTCGGAGTGAAAGATCCAAGCTCAACGCGTTCATATGTGTCAAGAAAGGCCGAGCAGCAGCACCACCTGCTTGGGTTTGAAGAACTGGGGTCTCAACTTCTACAAAGTCATTGCGTTCGAGATACCTTCTCATCGCACTCATAATCTTTGAGCGAAGAAGCAACACACGCGTTGTCTCTGGGTTCGACCACATATCCATATATCGTTGACGATATCGACGCTCGGTGTCTTGTAGACCCGCGTGCTTTTCTGGAGGCGGGACCAAACACTTGCTTGCGGGGATGAGGGTGTCTGCCCAACATGTGATCTCGCCGGTATTTGTTTTTGTGAGCGGCCCTTCAGCAATGACAATGTCTCCGCCGTCGAGTAGTTTGGCAAGTTTGAAACCCGCTTCATCACAGTCTCGTTTGGAGACCGCGATCTGAAATGTATCTCTTGTGTGATCACGAAGATTGAGCCAGATCAGCTTTCCGTTGTCACGATGAAGCATCACGCGTCCTGCGACTCTCACTCGCGCACGATTGTCGATCAATTCAGGAAGATCGGCCTCTGATATATCTGGATTGTCACGCTTTGCTTGTCGTTGAGCTTGGTTTGTTTCTTTGTACTGCTCATCTGCTTGGGAAGCATACAGATTATGAGCGCCAGCAAGCGTTAAAAGATCGTCGGCCCGTTCGCCGTAGGGTAGTAAACCTAATGCAATAACTGCATCGCGATTTTCTCGTCGCTGTTGTTCCAGGTGATGGATATCGACCGAGTTCTCGGCTGATTGATCCCCGACTGATTGTTCTATTTGATCACTCACAGACGATCATACACCGCTGATAGATAGGGATCATCCCCATTCAATGGTCGATACGCAGATTGAAAAATGCTTGAGTTAAGCAGAATTAAGATTGACCGAATGTGAGATCAACCTTGACGGACATTGCAGGGTCACACAATGGACGCACAGCTGGGTCTTCGGTTAGCATGTCATAAAGGGTAATTCCACTAAACTGATCAATGATCGATTTGTTAACACTGTCAAGACGGGAATGTAGTGGACAGAGTTTGCCGCTGTGGTTTTCAAGATTCAAAGGGCAAGACTCGATTCGTTTAATCGGATCAATTGCGTTCACAACATCGAGCATAGTTATCTCTTGTGCTGGTCGCTTGAGACGATATCCGCCGCCGACACCACGTCGACCTGTGATGAGATCTGACTTTGCAAGCAACTGAAGAACCTTGGCAAGATAGTTCATGGGTACATGCGTAACTTCTGCGAGTTGAGCAGTTGAAACAAGCCCATCAGGCATATACGCCAGACAACTCATCGCTCGGAGTGCATATTCAGTGGTTTGTGAAAGCAAAGTGAGATCCTTGAAGAGGGGGTGGTGACTCTAGGTAGTTTACCGTAGATGAGATAGAGTCTCAAGAAGTGAAAGCAGATATCCGCACTTGAAAAATTCTATTTATGATCGAATCGCCCGTTGGGTCAATGATTTATCTGCTTTACTCATCGAATCTTGTGACACTTCACTCAGTAGTTGATCCACAATCATATCTGGAGTAATCTGATCTGCTTGAGCATTGAAGTTCGTCAATATGCGATGACGAAGCACAGGATGAGCAACTGCTCGAACAGAATCAATCCCAACAATTCCTGAACCGATCAAGAGTGCGTGCGCTTTAGCACCCTGGATCAATGCTTCACTCGCGCGGGGACCAGCGCCCCACGCGATGTAATCACGAACAATTTCAGGAACTTGTTCAGATTCGTGAGCTCGCGTCGAGCGAGCAAGCCTCAACGCGTATCGCAATACATGATCAGAAACTGGCGCGTGTTGGATAATCCGTTGAACTTGTTCAATCTGTTGAGCATTCACAATACGCGATACTTCAACTTCACCCTTGGTTGAACTTCGGCGCATGACTTCGAGTTCTTCTTGTTCGCTTGGATATCCAACCATCACCTGAAGCATAAACCGATCAAGTTGAGCCTCAGGGAGAGGGTAGGTACCCTCTTGTTCAAGCGGATTCTGTGTTGCAAGCACAAAGAATGGAGAAGGTAGAGTATGTTGTTCGCCGCCGATAGTAACTTGTCGCTCTTGCATTGCCTCGAGCATTGCAGCTTGAGTCTTTGGGGGGGTTCTATTAATTTCGTCTGCAAGAACAACATTCCCGAAAACAGGGCCTTTTACGAACCGTAATGAACGATGACCGGTTGCTTTATCCTCTTCGATGACTTCTGTCCCAGTAATATCTGAAGGCATCAGGTCAGGAGTAAACTGGATACGCGAGAACTTGAGATCCATTGCTTGTGCGATTGTGGAAATCAGCAATGTCTTTGCAAGCCCAGGCACCCCAACGAGCATCGCATGGCCACGTGAGAAGATCGCAATGAGAATTTGATCAACAACTTCCTCTTGTCCAACGATAACTTTGTTGATTTCCGCTTTGAGCGAATCTTGTGTTTCTCGCACCATCGCGAGCATTTCTTCGCCTGCTTGGGCTTTTCCAGAATGCTGATTTGTGTGATTATCACTCATCGTTGCTCCATCCATTTGTTATCGTCGTTCTTCTACAAAGCTCAAACGCTCGACTCTGTGAGAATGATACCGAATAGACGAGTTCATGGTTCAAATACACAAGATATAAAAAAAAGCGACAGCTGCGCGGGGTCTCTACACGCAGCTGTCTGTGTCGACCCTGATTTCCAGGATCGGCGTCGTGGTTGTGTTTGGAAACAAGGTAGGTTGTCCCAACAAATGGTTGGGATCAACCGAACCCGGGTTTCATGTGTTTTACAGTGAATCTTAAAATGAGATGCACTTTTTTGATTCCGTGATCGGAATTCATTCGAACTTAGTCTCGATCTGCTTCTAAACGATCCATAAGACGCTCGAACATCACTGTGAGGCGATCCATCTGCACATTCATCTCGTCCATTTGACGATTTAAGCGTGCTTCAAGGTGTGCGAGTCGTTCTTCCATCTGACCCATATGTGAGTGCATTTGTTCAGGAATCTGAGGCAAACGCTCTCCAACAACGCTCAGTTGATCGCGTACATGATCAAGCTGATTATTGATTTCGCGTCTTTGAACGATCAGTTTCCCATCACGAAGTTCAAGGAGTTGTCGCTGAGCGCCACGCATTGCTTCCATTGCACGGCCGTGAACTTCTGCAATTTCTTTGTCAGCCATCTTTGCTGAAAGATGACTGTGAAGTTCCTCTTTGAGCTTTGCGATTTCTACTTCTTGAATCTCAGGAAAATTCCCATTCTCAAGTTGGTTGAGAATCTTGAACTCGAATGAGTTTTCTTCTGAATGCTCTTCATGCTCAGGTTCAAAGTAAGTTACTGATCCCAATGCTTCTGCATCGTATTCTACAAGCTTCACTTTGAGCTTCATTCGATCTCCGCCGCGAAGTACTACTAGTTTCATTGAATCCCCTGCATCTTTCTTGGAGAGGATTTTTCTTAAGATCTCGCCGTCGGCCTCGTCACTTCCATCAATAGAAACAATGACATCGAAATCTTCGAGCCCTGCAGCTTGAGCTGGGAGTCCGTCGATCACGCTTTCAACAAGAATTGCGCCAACATCATCACCAAGCTTGAGATGTTTACGAAGGATCGCAGAAGGTTCGCCGAGATTAATACCGAGCATTACCTTTGGCTTTGCATCGACTTTCACATCAAAGATATTGCCGTCTTTCCCTTCCATTGTTGCATCGACTTCGAATACGAAGTTGTTCTCACCTGTCTTTGCGCTCTTCCAAATTCCTGATTTTTTATTTAACAATCCAGCGGATGCCATTTGTGGTATTTGAATCTCATGAAGAGTTGTTCCATCACTGGTTAGGAAAATGACAGCTTGCCCATCCAACTTCACGACATCGCCTTTGAGTTCCTTACCATCCATTTCAGCGTATGAAAGCTCGCCGTCGATGATTTTCACTTTGTACTCATGCCCATCATCGTCGCTTGTCACAACTATGTTGGTTGATTTATGCTTTGTTTCTTTTTCTTTTTTAGGTTCATCTGCTGAGACATACTCAACTTTGAACTGTGCAGACGCGAGCGAAGCAGGAAGTCCTGTCGCGGCGAGAGTCGCAAGAATTAAAGCAGATTTGGTCATGTTTGGAATACGCATTTGAGTTCTCCTAGGTACGGTTATGGTGTGTTTCAGATGTCTGTTTCTGTTTATATATTCTGATTGTTATTTACATAGATGACAAAGATGATTCGTTCTGTCAATGAAGTACAGAATCAGTGTTATTTTCTGGATTTGCTTTAAAAACGAGTATCAAGAGCAGGTGATAGCTCAATAGGCACAGGAACTGCATTTCCAGATTCATCAAAGACCTCGCGATAAGCATGATCGATAATCTGACGTTCAATGATTTGTCGAAGATAAAGAACTTCGATTGTCCCGTCAGCCATCGGTCGAGTCTCGATCACGATATGTTCGGGCATCTCTCCAACAACTTGTCCGTTGCGTTGACCTGCATTGAGATATTGATTAAACGCTTGGTCTGGCTGTGCTTGATCCAAAAGCATTCCTGTATCAATCAGTCCTGCGGTTACTGGTGAATTTGTATTCTGTGTCGATTGAACTGGATTCCCAAAGAACCAGAAAAACAACACCGCAGCCGCGGCGGCCCATCCACCCCAACGAGAGACGATATCAAGTCGAGCACGTAATGGTTGATCGTCGATGACGCCGCCGGACACATACACCTGATCGACATGTGCAAGTCGACGATCAACCGCAGTTGATAACACTTCGTGGAGTTGTTGTGTCTCTGCGAGTTCTGCCCAGATGCTTGCATCATGCGCAGCAGCGGCGCGGAACAACTTCCAATCATCACTCGTTGCAACACCATCGATTACACGCGAGATAAGTACATCTCGCTCGTCGCCGGGCAGTCCAACTACTGGTTGGCTTGCTTGCTCTTCCTGGTTGATATCTTGTGAAGGATTTGGGTTTGTATGATCTGTGCTCATGGGGCACCTCCTGAAGCTTGTTGAGCAATTGGAACTTGTTTCCGATACTCAAGCTTTCGGTTTTCTGCTTGTTTTTCTTGTTGCGCCAAAATCTCTCGAAGCATTCGTCGGCCTCTCGCGATTCGGGTTTCGATTGTCGTTACTGGAAGATTCAGTAACTCACCGATTTGTTGATAGCTCATCGAACGAGTGCATCGGAGTAACACAGGTTCTCTATATCCGATTGGAAGTGATTTCGCGGCGAGATAGACTCGGTTCGATTCATCCGAATCTTCGATTCGTTCAACTGTATTTGTTTGAGTTGGTTTGTTACCTTGTTCCATCCCAACAAATCGCAACATGGATCGTTTTCGTCGAGTCGTTTTTCGACCCTCTTCACGAGCAACATTGATCGCGACTGTACGTAGCCATGACTTGAATGCTTTTGCGTCACGAAGCTCAGACATGTTTCTGCACAACTGCATTGCAACAACCTGGAGTAGATCATCAAGATCTGCGTCATTTGGTTTATGAGCAAGCAAGATCGTCGCGACCCATCGTCTGACAGATTGCCAAAGCAGATCAAGCGCATCGGTGTCCCCCGCAATTGCGGATTCAACCAACGACTCATTTACCCAACTATCTACCACTCTTCACCTGTGCTTGATAAAAAAGTCTTGATTTGGTTCTTGGGTTCAGATCAACGAACCTCAATATAATCTTCTACTACGCTTCTACCTTGCTAGGATGCTTGGCAGTTCTCTTTCTGTCTGTATTTCTTGAATTCAGGTCGAAATTGACATTGCATGTCACGATGAGTGTGAAATTCCAACTTCGTCCGGGAATATCGCCTTTCTGAGGAAACTAACGCTGATTCAACCTTCATGTTTGATAAGAAATCACCATCCAAACTACCTGGTAGAGATGAAATTACCAATCGATTGATTGAAGAAGGCATGGTTATGTCGTTTGGAGATCATCTTGAGGATCTTCGAAAACGCGTTTTCTTATCTATTATTGGGGTTGTCCCCATATTCGTGATCGCGTTCGCATTTGGGCGCCCATTGCTTCAAATTCTGATTGATCCTGCGAGAAAACAACTCATTCACGCCGGGCAAGGAACTCAATTGCTCGCAACGGGTCCTTTCGAGACTTTCGGCGCTGTGATGCAAATCGCGTTGATTATCACGATCTTGCTTGGATCGCCTTGGATTTTGTATCAGCTCTGGCTTTTCATTTCTCCCGGGCTCTATGCGCACGAACGTAAGATCGTACATCTCTTAATCCCTTTCTCGGCGCTTCTCACAGTATCGAGTGTGTTGTTTCTTTATTACATCATCCTTCCAGTGATCCTCGCGTTCTTTATCAGTTTCGGCGCCAATATCAGCGGCGAAGTAAGCGTACCCACAGCGCCTGTCCCTGAAGGGATTGTGCTCCCGCATATACCGATACTCGAAGCAGATCCGCAGAATCCACAACCCGGAATGATGTGGATTAATGAATCACTCAATCAACAACGAATCTGCATTCGAATCGACGGCGACAAACCCGTGATTAGCATTGTGAACCTAACTACAAATATAGGGATTGCTCAGCAGTACCGAATCTCTGAATATATCAAAACTGTTCTGAATATGGGTTTAGCATTCGGTATTGCATTCCAAACTCCTGTTGTTGTTGTGATGTTGGGTTGGGTGGGAATTCTGAATCCACAACTGATGAAGAGATATCGCAAACATGCAATCGCGGTCTCTGCAATAGTGGGTGCGTTCTTAACCCCGGCGGACCCGCTCTCGATGATGTTGCTTGCCGCACCGTTGTACTTCCTGTATGAGCTTGGTTTGTTTATATTGAAAGTCTTACCAATCGAACGAGTCATCGGAAAAGCAAGAACGCAATCATCCCAAGACTCAGATGCAATCACACATGAAGACGCATCTGAAGACGATTAACTTGTTGCGTAACGGAAATGGATAAAAACCAACACAATCAGATTTCAGTTTCACAAGATCCGACGGCGACAGATTTATCGATGATGGATCGAGCAATTAAGCTCGCGGCTCAATCTGCAGAATTAGGAGAAGTACCTGTTGGTGCACTCGTTTACGAAACTGAAACAGGCGCGATTCTTGCAAATGCTCACAACACACGGGAGATGCACAACAACCCCGCGGGACACGCAGAGTTCAGCGCAATACTTGATGCATGTAAAAAGATCCAAGACTGGAGACTCAATCATTGCACACTTGTTGTCACTCTTGAACCTTGCCCGATGTGTGCAGGATTGATAGTAAACTCAAGAATCGGAAGATTGGTGTTTGGAGCATCAGATCCTAAAGCAGGTGCAGTGAGATCGCTCTTTGAGCTTTGTGATGATTCAAGATTAAACCATCGATGCGAAATCGTTGCAGGCGTACATAAAGATCAGTGCAGCACGCAACTGAGTGAGTTCTTTCGAAATCTTCGAAAACAACCTAAATCTGATTGAGTATTGATATGCCTGAACTACCTGAAGTTGAAACTGTTCGACGAGGACTAGAACCCATCATCGGACAACAAATCATCAGCTGTAAAGTGAATCGTCGAGATGTGGTTCGTGATCTGTCGAAAAACGAATCGAGCATTCGCAAGGGTCGAATTGATTCTTCAAAGCTCTTTGTTGGTTCAACAATACAAACAACTCGTCGTCACGGTAAACAACTCGCACTTGTGAACAAAGTACATCACGGCGTTCAACAAGTAATCGGGTTGCACTTGGGAATGAGCGGCCAAGTCCTTGTTTCTGATCAACCTATATCAAAGTCGCTTACTCATGTGCATGTGTTGTGGACAACAAACAAAGGGATCTCGATCGCATTTCGAGATCCGCGTCGATTTGGAAAGGTCGTTCTTCATCCGTCTCTTGAATCGCTCGAGAGCGATTGGGCTAAGCTCGGACCAGATGCTGAGCAGATCCATGTCGCCGATCTAAGAGCGGGTTGCAGCTCAACCTCAAGAGCAATAAAAGCAGCTTTGCTTGATCAGAGTCTGATTGCAGGTGTAGGAAACATCTACGCGGATGAAGCACTCTTCGTTTCTGGTTTGAATCCGATGATCCCTGCGAATGCGTTAAATCAACAGCAAACCGCTCTACTTGCTCGTTCGATCCGTTCAATCATGAGAAACGCGATCAAAGCTCGTGGATCGACTCTTCGTGATTATCGAGATACGAAGAACCAGACTGGATCGGCGCAGTTACTTCACAAGGTGTATGGCCGAAACGGGGAGCCTTGCACACAATGTGGATCTGAACTCCAATCAGCTCAGATCGTTCAAAGAACAACATGTTGGTGTCCAGAGTGTCAGCCTCACTGTTAAATGAGACGGATTAATTTATCCTCAAATTATCCACACTCAGGTTATATCTCATTTACTTGATTTCTCGATTCGACTTTGAGTGCTTGCTCTTCTCTATTCAATTCATATAGATAAAATTGATGGTGGTGGTAATTAGAGCGCCTACTTAGTGGGTAACTTGATCAAGCTAACCGCAAGACTATTGTCAGTAAGGAATTAGGTTGCTATTTTAAACAACGACTTCTTGTCGTTTATCTGTCATTTGCGCTCGTGTCAATTGTCTTGTGTCAGTTGTTGATTGTGCTTGTCATCGAGACTGGTTTGAGATGCCGAGCGCATTGGCGCGCAAAAGACGGGTTACACACAGCTTATTCACCTTGCAATCGACACGAACAAAGAAAGAACAATTCAAGATTATGACATTCTTAGACGAGCTTCGAGTGTTCTGATCTGGCCTAGGAGCTCTGCATCGTCTTTGCATTTCTTGGAGATTGAACGAACTGCGTGCATTACGGTCGTGTGGTCTCGGCCACCGAAGTGGGCGCCGATTTCTTCGAGTGAATGCTTTGTGTTCTGTCTCGTGAGATACATCCCGATTTGTCTCGGATGAGCAACAGATTTATGTCTGCGTTTGCCCAACAGGTCACTGCGTTTGATGTGATAGAAGGCGGAGATCTCAGAAATGATCTGTTCAATAGTTGGGCCGTTTCCTTCCACAACAAGTGAAGAAGCAAACTCTTCTCCCAACGCTGTCCGAGTTAGATCCAAATCAATCGGTTTCTTTTCAATACTTGCGACGATTTGGAGCTTTGTAATAGCACCTTCAAGCTCACGGATGTTTGTATCGATGTGATGTGCAATTTCAGATGCGACATTCTCAGGGAGTGTGAGTCCTCGATTGTGAGCTTTGCGCTTGAGGATCTCAACACGAGTCTCAAAGCTCGGTTTATCCACTTTCACAACTAAACCCCATAGGAACCTTGAGACCATCCGATCTTCAAGATCAGGGATCTCTTCAGGGGGAGCATCAGAGCTCATGATGATCTGTTTGTTACCTTGATAGAGTGCGTTAAAGGTATGGAAGAACTCTTCTTGCGTTCGATCTCGTTTCGCGAGGAAATGGATATCGTCGACAACAAGCAAATCAATATCGCGGAATGTATGACGGAACTCAACCATACGACCTGATTGGACTGCGTTCATGAACTGAGTCATAAACCCATCACAGGAAACATAATGCATGACCATACCTGGATGGCGCTGCTTGATTTTGAGACAGATTGCTTGGAGCAGGTGGGTTTTTCCGAGCCCTACGCCGCCGTGGATGAACAACGGGTTGTAGGCGTGTCCAGGATTGTCTGCAACTGCAACTGCAGCTGCGTGGGCCATTTGGTTGTTTGGACCGATGACAAACTGATCAAAGCCATAATCTGGGTTAATCGGGAGTGATTCTTCATGATCGAGCCATGCTCTTTCACTCGAAACATGTGCTCTACTTGACGGTTTGTTACCAGGTAGAGGGCGCGAGGCCGGGAACGATGAAGTTTGTGGCCGTACTTCGACCTGAACTTTGGGTTCGCTTGAATCACTCGATTGTTGTTCGAGTTGGTCTTTGGTAGATTGCGCGTTTTTGGTTGCAGATGTCCATTCATCGTTTGGACCTAGCAAACGAACAGCGATGAGTTGGCCTGTGACACTCCGAACAGCGTCGTTGAAGGCGTCGAGCCCGTTGAGACGGATGTAATCTCTGTGGAGATCAGAGTGTGCACGCACTCCAAAAGTTCCTGAGACAATCCCGAGTGGTTCGAGATCATCAAACCATCTGCGGGCAACCGTGGGATGTTCTGTACGGATATGCGCAAGAACATCGTCCAAGACCTGATAGTTGTGGTCCGGCATTCGTAAACGACTTTCGGATAATTCGCAACAAGGTGGAGTTCGTTGCGGAGTGTGTGTTAACAATGAGAAGAGTATCGAGTAATGGAGAACTCCAAATAGGGTTTTCCACAATCGAACCTCACCTCGGTTCGTACTTCAACCTATACCCTAATCACTAGAGTATATCGTTGTCAACCATTCTCTTTACAACTCGTCCACATTGTTCAATTCATTCGATTCATATGAATGAAAAAACTTGTGTATGGCACAGATCGCAACACGACAAAAATGATGCTACTCTTTATCAATGAACGGTTTGAGCCGACACATCATGACGATGACCCCGGATGAACGAAATACTTTACTCGTTCAAGCAAGCAATGCAATCCGTGATGGCGCACCGGTTATTCTGCCTACAGAAACACTGTACGGCGTCTTCGTAGATCAGAGTGATTCATCAGCGCGCTTACTTGACGAACTCACAGGGCATCCACAACCTGATTCTGATCCTCGATTTACTCTGCATCTTGCTGATCGTGAACAACTCGAAGAGCGATGTGTCTTTCCATCAAGGGTGAGTAAAAGACTCTTTCAGAGACTGCTCCCTGGGTCTGCGCGATTAGTTTTTGAACAACCAGAGGAGCAAATTGATCAAATTTGTCGTTTTTTCGACCTGTCTAGAGGGCTAATCGACAACGGACAATCAATCGCAGTTCGAATCCCTGATCATCCAGTTTCACGCAGTGTTATCCGTTCAAGTGGAGGCGCAACACTCGCACGATCACTTGGATCCACATGTTGGGGAAAACCCCTAAACCTAGGGACTGAAATTGATCTCAATTTCTTAGATCGTGTGAAAGGAACTGATCAACATCCTGCGATCATTATCGATGATGGACCTACCCTCCATCAGAAGGGTTCGACAACAGTGCGGATCGGGCTTAATGGTCAGTTCTGGGTCAGTCAAGACGGTCCAGTTGCTCAAGATGAGGTACTCGGGATGCTCAATACACATATTCTATTTGTGTGTACTGGAAACACCTGTCGATCCCCAATGGCTGAAGCGATCGCACACGCACAGATCCGAAATCGAGAACCATCTGGGATCTCACTCTCTGCAGAATCAGCAGGGATTGCAGCTGGGGACGGGTATTCAGCTTCTCGCGAAGCGGTTGATGTACTCTCTCAGCGCGGGATCGATCTCACATCACATCGATCACAGATGATTACTCCTGAGTTGATCGAACGAGCACAAGTGATTTTTACAATGACGCCTTCACACGCACAAGCTGTGATGCAGCTTGCCCCTGAAGCGGTGCATAAGATTTTTCCCCTTGATGCAACTCACCCGATTTCAGACCCGATTGGGCAATCGACTGAGGTGTATCGACAGGTCGCGGACCATCTTGAGAACCTGATACGAACAAAGATTGAGGAACTCGTTTCATGACTGATTCAACTCACAGCAAGCTCCGTGTCATCATTGGTGCTGATCATCGTGGAATGCAGACAGCTCAACGAGCATGCGACACACTTATACAACTCGGATATGAAGCAAGCGTCGTACTCTCGTGCGAAGGGAACTGTGATTACCCTGAGCAAGCATATTTAGTCGGGCAAGAAATCAATACTGGTAAAGCAGATCGAGGCGTACTGATCTGTGGAACTGGGATTGGGATGTCCATTGCAGCGAACAAAGTGAGCGGGCTACGCGCTGCTCTTGTTCATGATGAACTCACTGCTCAGTTATCAAGATCTCACAACGACGCAAATGTGCTCTGTCTCTCTGCAGACTTGCTCGGCGAACGATTGATAGACAAGGTTCTTGAGGTTTGGATGAGCGCAGATTTCGAAGGCGGACGACATCTTCGTCGAGTCAATAAAATCACTGCAATCGAAAGCGGTCTTGATCCAAGAACTGTTGAGGATGTCCCAGCGTCTTAACTCGTTGATGGACTTTTCATTGTTCGAATGAAGATTGAAACTTCGGTGTATCCAACGATCACTCCGCCGTTAATTGGGGTGATTGATGTTGGAGATCTATCAAGTGAAATTGGAAGCACGATATTCAATGTGTCGAGCAGTTGCGCATTCTCTTGATCAAGCAAGTACAGTTTCGCAGTCGATTCTTGTCCTGTGTTAATTGAATCCTCAACAAACACGCAGCGATTGAGTCCCCAAGCAACATCAATCATACGTTGATTACTGTTGATCGAGTCACTCGCGATGAGATGATGATCTTGATCATAAGCAAGGTATCCACGAGCGCTAGCAATCCCAAAGTGACGGATATCCGAACTTGCTTGCATCCATCCATTCCCGATTACTTTTTCTCGCATATCAAGTGGATTGATAGGATGAGTTCCTTCATCGAGAGTGAATGCCCAGAGATCTGAGTTGCCGTCGAGCACATAGATCGAGTCTCCAAATATCCATCCTGCTTCTGTTTCAACGATTCCTTCATCGTTGATTACCCAATCGATATCTCCCTCGCTTGTGTCGATCGCTAAAAGTCGTTCAGTTGTCGCGACGAATAGTTTTCCATCGTTCCCAACTCTGATCCATCTTGGGAGTTGTCCGAAACGATCGAGCACCTGGATTGATTCTCCTGTGCGTGGATCAATCGATGCAGAAATCGAAACGCTTTCTCCTTGATTTTGTTTGGAGGTTTTATCTCGAATCAAGACGCCGCAAATTCCGAGTACTCCGCCGCGAAGATCCATGTCATACACTCGATTTGCAGGGAGATCCACATTCCAAAGGTGTTGACCTGTATATAGATCGACACCCATTGCTCTCCCAATTCGATCTGACAGAATAATACTGTGTCCGTCTGTGACAGTAATCAACTGATTGACAGGAGAGATTCCTTGTGTAGGAGTCGTGAACTGTGCATCGACACGAGCAAGATCATCTGGGACACGAGTGCTGTTTTCAACGAGCTTTGTGTGAACATTACTGATTGACCAAACAACCCGTCCTGTTGTTGTTTCGATTGCTTCGAGTGTTCCTGTGTTATCGTTGTTTGAGCCGTCTGGCCAAAGGATGAGTGTTCTTGTTTCATCTTGCCAAGGAATAACTGGAGTTTCGTTTGTTTGTGATTTTCGCGACCAAACGGATTCAAAGATGTTTCTTCCTGCTCTCACATACTCAACGCGGCCAAGTTGCGGAGAAAAAAGAACAACACCTCCTTGATCAACTCGAGTTGCAGGTTTGATAGGAGACCCAGTAATCAGAACTGGTTGGTCATCTCGAATAAACTTATCACCAATCTTTGGAAGCTGTATCGCGTCTTTGGCGCGTTGAGCAATTTGATCACTCGATATGGATTGTCCGTCGATTTGTAGATTGAGATTCGGGTATTCCTTGCTCAACTCAGTCGCGAGAACCTGTGCATCCATCGAGCGATTCGTTTGAATCATACCACTGATTGCAAGTTCCGCGAGACGATCAATCGTCAGTTGATTTGTTGATAACCCGAAGTCTTTGAGCGCTTTTGCAACATCAAGTCCTTCGTTCGATGCATGAATCGAAACTGATGTTTGCTTGAGATTTTTCCAGAGCTTCGCAGCGTTGAGCCAAATCTCAGGAGTGCTGGTTGCCCATGGGTATCGCTTTGCGAGCTGTTCGTAGAGTTTAGGGTCTGTATCGTTGTTAATGAAAGTTTGTTCAGTACTCGCGAGTTTATCAAACGGGCGATAAGGGGAATACCCAGTCTCTTCTAGAATCGTGCGGATTCTCCGTGTTGCTTCGAGTCCGCCGCGGACTGCGATCCCTGCGCCTTCCCACATTGAAGAACTCAGAGACGGTTGATCAAGAATGTCTTGATACGCACGGATCGAATCTGATTTGTTACCACGGAGATTGTGCCAAGATCCGAGAGCCATTCGATGTGCGACAACTTGACGATGAGATTGTGCGATAGTCCCAAGCAAAGTAAGTAGATCGCGTTGATCGTTTGTGTCCAAGACATCTTCGGATCGGATTGATGATTGAGAATGTCGAGAAGGCTCTACCATATCAAGCACAACATCGAACAACATGTTCTTAAGGCTTTGTCGTTGTTCAATCGGTAGTTTATTTATAACACGAAATGCAGATTCAACTGTAGGTACAACTTGATCTGACTGACGAGCGCGATACGCAAGATCTGCAAGCGTAATCGCAGAAGTTGGGTCATGAGCGATTCGTTCTTGAAGGATCTGAGACGCGATATCCCAAGCAAGGAAGCTCGATGCATACATGTCGTCTACAACAATGAGTTGTCCCTCGAGAGCTATGATATTGCCGCTGTTGTTGAGTGGAATAAACTCAGATTCTTGAGCGCGATTCGGATTGAGAACTTCTACCCCTTCTTTAACAGGGACAATAAGTTTGTCGTTTGCAACAACAACTCGGCCGCGGATTCCACTCGCGTCACCCAAAATCTTTGAACGCGTACGAGTTGCGGATGCAAATCGATTCATCGGAAAATAGATCACCCGTGATTGACTGATACACGCGAGTCGTTCGCCGACTGGGAGTAGGTAGTATGCTTCGCCGACAGGTTCTGCTTGGCGCTTGGCGATCGTTTCTCCGGTTTGGAGATTGAGTTGTAGAATTTCTGATCCATCAGTTGAAAGCGTGAACAACCCGTGCTCTGTAATCGCAGGGGTATTGTTCGAGTATGAAGGTCTGCTAAATCTCGCATACAGATCAGGTGGAGGGAGTGGACGTGCCCACAGGACTTGACCCGTCGCGGATTCTATTGCAAACCCAAGACCAATATGATCAGTCCAATAGACTACTCCGTTATAAAGAGTTGGAGAATGAGCAAGTTGTCCCATTTGTTGGAACGGGAGTGACCCAGCAGATGCGATATGTCTAATCCAGAGCAACTCTCCTGTTGCTCCATCCAAGCAAACGACAGAGAAACTGATCAATCGTTGTTTCCGATTGTTTGTTCGAGCGCCAACAATTACATTTCCTTGATCGACAATCACTTGTCCACGAATTGATGATTCCCTGAGGGATTCATCGAGTTGATGAAGTTGTATTGCCCAATCAATGTGCCCAGTTTGAGCATTGATCTTTAGTAATCGATCGTCGGCAGCTCGTTGTCCATTCCTTGGAATTCCTGTTGGAACATACAAACTCTTTCCATCTACAGTTAGCGTAGTTGAATCTTCGATGATTCGACCCAATCGAGCTCGCGCATCTGCACTCTTTGGGATGTCCTCTGCATCTGCGTTTATAGAAGTAGATATTCTCCAGATCGGACGAAGCGAAAAACGATCAAATCCCGAGACGGTTACGCCGTCATTGGTATAGAGCATGTTCCCAGAAACAACCGGAGCGACCCACGCTGTAGGAGTGATGTTGGCGCCAGAGGCGCGAGGTCTTTCAATATTCTGAATCTGATCGATCTGCGAAACAGGAGTTAAAGGCTCTTTTCCCATCGCGTCAGGAACGATCCCTTCAAGCGAAAGAGAGATCGATTTCCTGCCTGCATCCCATACGATTGAATCATAGGATTGTCCTGTTCGAATCGGTTTTTGTACTGGCCTGTTCGAGTCGATTGATTCTATTTGAGCAATGGAAGCCCATTGTTGATACAACTCCCAAGAATCTGTGGTATCGAGATATCCTGCAACTGTGAGGGATAAGCGAGTTGCTTCAATTGCATACTTACTTGCGTCAGGATGGATTGAGAGCTCACGGAGAATCCGGGCTCCTGCATTGAAGTGAGCAGATTCAATGAGCGTTTGTGAGAGTTGCAGGTTTGCGATTAGACCCGGGGTTGTGAGCCATGCATTTCTAGCAGCGTTTCTCCACTCACCGTCCTTAAGCCATACCTTTGCTCTGGGAGTAATATCTTTTCTATATGCTTGGAGTAGTTCTGGATGATCGAGCACAAACTGATGAAATCGATGTCGGACATCTATGAAAATACCTGAGTTCTCAGATTCGATTAGACGATCACCAAGGTTCACGATTGTTGTATCAACGAGTCTTGTTGCTTCGCTGATGTTTCCTTGAGCAAGAAGCTCAGGGATCCGGATGAGCGTGTCCGAAGCAGTCGGAGAATCCGCGATGTAAATCGGGTTGTCAACTTGGTTGTTGCTCAGTCTTTGAGCAGAGACAGTTGAAACACTGAATCCGAGTGTGCAAGCGATCAAGATTGTGTGAATATGTGAGATCTGACATTCTCCGAGCAGTTTACCAGGTATCCGTGAATACTTATCACTATACAGAGTTATACGCGGAAGGGATGCAATGATTGCATTCGGACGAAGTTCGTCCGAAAATCAGACATTCGGTTTTCTAGGTAGTACAGACAGTATGTGTATTGGGTGGAATCGCTCTTTCGGCTGAACCCCTGGTGTTGAATGTGCGATTAGAGTTGCCAATGAAGTCCGTTCTGGATGAATCTAGTCAAAGAATAGTCGATGATACGAAACATGGATTAGTGGATGTGTTCAAGCAGATCCGCTCCCTCTTTGTTCATCGCTCGTTTCGAGTAATCATGCTTGCGATTGCAATCGCAATCATGAGCGCCTTCGACTTGTATCTCACAATCTTATACATCACTCACACCGGGATGAACGAGATGAACCCGTTAGCGCGTGCGATGATGGAGTATCAATCCCCTGCAATCCTTGCACTTTGGAAGGGATGCACCGTCTTGTTATCTGTGGGGATTTTACTAATCATCCGAAAGCAACGCAGCGCTGAGTTGGGCGCCTGGGTTGGGTGCTTGGTAATGGGTTGGTTGATGATTCACTGGGGTAGTTTCATCCATAACAGTAAAGAGGTTGATATCGATACCTTGATTGCTCAGAGTAAAGACAATCCTTCTTGGATCACAATGCCAACGCAAGCCCAAGTCCTTGAAGGGGTTGGGACAACAGTGATTGACTAATTCTGGATCCATCAACTCAAGAACAGTTCGATGAATCTCACGTGTGTGTGATGCAACTCACGGGCAGGTGTGCTACGCTCGTATGTGATGAATACAGCTCAGAATATGCAGTGTTGGATTGGTGCTCGCACCATTTTGCTTGTTTGTTTCTCAATCGCTTTGGTTGGGATGACAGGCTGCAACAAATCGTCAGCCCCCACTTTTTCAGCGGTCGGGGTTCGACAACTCGAAGACGATGGTAATCGCACGATTATTCAGTTTTCCATCGAAGCAAAGAATCCAAACAAGGAACCTATCCCACTCAAGCAGATTTCATATCGCGTTGAGATGAATGGTACAGAAGTATTTCGAGGGGTTCGGAGTCCTGAAACCACGCTCCATACTTTTTCTTCCCATGTCTTTTATCTTCCAGCGGTGCTCCCGATTGATACTCTCAACACAGCAAATGAAGTTGAGTATCGTCTTATAGGCGCGGCGCAGTACATCCCGCCAGGGCGGCTTTCAGAAGTACTGTTTGATGCAAAGGTAAAAGTACCCGAAGCGCCAATTAATATCATTGGTACGATCAATACGAACAACAGTTCGGAATAATCACCCGACTTTAATCTGATCTTGATCAGACTGACTCAGAATAAACTGAGCATCAGGGAGCAGTTTTTCAAGCTTCTCTTTGAGCCGAGGAAGGTACCCACGCTCTGTGTTGGTATGGCCTGCGAGCAAGACACTCAAACCTGATTGGCTTGCAGCAAGGATCTCATGATGAGTCATTTCTCCCGTTATTAGAAGCTCACATCCTTCTTGCTTTGCAAGTTGTGCCATTGAGCCTCCAGAGCCCGGTACGACTCCGACTGTTCTGAACTTATGATCTTCATCTACTGCGAGTGCATATCGGATTCGAGAACGATCCAAATGTGATTTTAAACGATCTGCTAGTTGTGAAATTGTCGCTGCTTGATCGAGCACAAGTCTTCGGCCGCCACCGATTGATCTGAGAGGTTCGGGCATCAACTCTACGATGTCATAAGCAGGGGTTTCGTATGGGTGAAACTCTTTGAGAGTTTCAATTACTAATGGGAGTGCTCGCTTTGAGCAAACCATCTCAATTCGAGTCTCTGCAACTCTTTCGAGTGAACCGATTTCCCCAACCACAGGGTTTGTGCCTTCTTGCGGCAAGAAAGTTCCTTCACCCTGGGTATTGAACGAGCAGAGTCGATATTTCCCTATCCCACCTGCGCCTGCAGTTCCCATCGCGTTGCGGAGTTTGTCAACATCTTTTGTTGGGACGAAAGTGATGACTTTTACTTCTCGATCATGATCGCCTCCTATAGATGGAGTGAGCGCACGACAATCGCCTTGGATTGATCCTTGTTTTGATTCTCCGGGGTTTGAACTAATTCCTTCGCAGAGCCAATCAGTCACGCCGTCTTTGGTTGAATCAAGCGCCGTGTGCGGCGAGTAAATCGCAATCTTTGCTTCTGCTGCTCCTCGGATTATCCGTTGGGTATGTGTTTGATTCGTTAGGACTTCGAGAGGATTCCAAATCGGTGGATGATACGCGATGATCGCACCTGCTTGTTGGTCAAGCGCTTCGTTGAGTACTCGTTCACTCAGATCGATAGTGAGAAGCACAGGACCAGTGATTGAACGAGATGGGACCCCTAATGCGAGCCCAACCTTGTCCCAACTCTCTGCGTACTTGAGCGGGGCAATAAGCTCCATTGCGTCTGTAAGGTTCTGAACAAGCATTTTTGTCACCTCTGTGTCGCTGAGTACCTAATGGACATTGTGATTCACGACAATCACTGTTTGATTCTATGGAGACGCAATGGGCTCGGCTCGTCAGGGCTAGAGTTTGTCTATGAGTTCATCGATCGATATGTATGAATCTGTTGTGTACGCAAAAGTGAACCTGGTTCTCTCTGTTGGTGAACAAATCCAATCTGACGAACATCAAGTACGAGGGATGCACCCGATTTGTTCATGGATGCACTCGATCAATCTGTGCGATCAAATACAAATCCAACGACTTGATCTAGGATCTGATTCACGATATTCAGTGCTATGGAGTCGAAGAGCGGATATTGATGGAAACAAAATTCGTGTTCAACACGAATCAGTAGAATGGTCTATAGATGACGATCTAGGAGTTCGCGCGCACAAACTCTTAGAATCAACACTCGATAGAACGTTACCAATCGAACTGAACATCATTAAAAACATCCCCGCTGGCGGCGGGCTCGGGGGTGGGTCTGCAAATGCTGCTGGGGTGCTTGTTGGGCTCAACTCATTGTTTGAGTTAGGGATGACTGAAACAGAGTTAATGAAGTTGGGAAGCCTGCTTGGGTCGGATGTGCCCTACTTTATTGATCTGGAACACCCGATTCCTCGACCTGCAATCGTTGAAGGAACAGGAGAACAGATTACTCGGCTCGAACGAAACCAAGAAGGAAAACCCATCACACTCTTCTTTATGAGTTTCGGGTGCTCAACGGCGCAAGTTTATCAAGTGTTTGATGAGATGGAGCACGAACGAATGAAACACGATGTTGATCAAGAACTTGTTCGATCTGTCGCGCTCAGTTCAGAGTTTGATTCGTCGACTCTGTTTAATGATCTTTCGAGCGCTTCGATCAGTGTTGCTCCGGATCTTGGATTGATCAAAGACGAGCTTACAACTTTGATTGGAAGCCCTGTTCATGTTTCGGGGAGCGGGTCAACACTATTTTGTATTGATTGTATTCGTGATCAAAATCCGTCGATAAACGAACAGTCGTTTCAAAATTCTGGATCTCAAATTCGTGAAGTAATGTACACTCAGCTTTGTTGAAGTCTTGATACTTAAGTTTCACCCTGTTATGGATGAGTTATCGAACTATACTGGGTCGCAATGACCGGAGTCGGTTTCAATGGAGATATGAAATGGGTGACGATACAACGCAAAAAAATGCAAGCGAGACACAAGATAGCGTGAGCTCGGATGAGGTGTTGGTGCCTGATCAAGAATCGACAATGCTCGCGCTAGGGATCGATCTCGGAGGCACAAACATACAAGCAGGCGTTGTTGATCAGTTTGGAAAAGTGCTCGGGCGATCAAAGATAAAAACAGAACCCGATGGAGGATTCGAGTCGGTGATGGATCGGGTTGCAGCTGCAGCGCGTCAAGCGTGTGAGAATGCACAAATCCCGATGTCTTCTATTCATACTGCAGGACTCGGAGTTCCAGGCCCGATTGATCCGGATCGTGGAGTTGTTGTCGAAGCCGTAAATCTGCGATGGACGGATGCTCCTGTTGTCATGGCGCTTTCAGATCGTTTGGGTGTTCCTGTCTATGCTGACAATGATGTAAACATCGCGGTGTACGGCGAATGGAGAGCAGGAATCGGAAACAAGACTTCTGATATGCTCGGAGTATGGGTTGGTACTGGAGTTGGTGGCGGACTAATCATCAACTCAGAGCTCCATCGAGGATCACACTACTCTGCGGGTGAAATCGGACACATGATTTTACTTCCATCTGCACATCTTGGTTCTCGATCAGTTGAGCACAACTGTTCTCGTACAGCGATCGCGCACGAGCTTGTGAAACTCATTCGATCAAATCATCATTCGCTTGTGACTAGTTTAACAGATGGAAAGCTTCATAAGATCAAATCGAAGGTTCTTGCGACTGCATACGAGCAAGGTGACGATCTCGTTCAGACTGTAGTGAATGATGCTGCAGATCGTCTAGGGATTGCGATTTCGTCTGCAGTAACCCTTCTCAGTCTGGATCAGGTTGTTCTGGGAGGCGGTTTAGTAGAAGCAATTGGTAAACCATTTGTCGATATTGTTCGAGATGCAGTACGCCGAGAAGTGTTCCCTGAATCACTTAGAAATGTTCGTGTAGAAGCAAGTGTACTCGGTGATGACGCAGGACTCGTCGGTGCAGGCCTCATTGCGTTTGAACAACTTTGGAAGTGAAACGAGTCTCTAACTGCAACCATGTCATCTGGTGTACGGATATAAAAAAGTCGGCGACAGATGCCTGACGCCGACTTAGAGTTCATTGATGTACTCGTGAACAGATTTCTTAAGTAGATCTATTAGAGTTCGAAGTTGAGATCATCGAGTAGTTCATCAGCCGCCGCGGAGAGTTTATCATCAGTGAGATAAGTCCCTGATTGGATCTCGTCGCGAACACGATTGATGAGATCTGTTCTTGGAGCTGGTTCCGACTGGAGTTGATTGAGATACTGTGAAACACGCGAGAACTCAACGCGATCATTCGGCCGAGCCCCACCACGGCCTCGGACTTCATCTGCGCTTCTGTTTGATGCGATCGTTGGATCTGTTGAGATCCTTCCCACGCGATTCGCGATTGATGTATTGATTGGAGAAATATCACTCATAGAGTAAGCCTCTTTTCTTCTGCACCTTTGGTGCCCATGATCTGTGCCCACCACCTGGGCAACCACTACATATAGTTGTTGAAACCACCGTTCCAACCATCCCTTGATATGTGTATCGACGGATCATCTTGAATCGCTATAATAACAAGTGAATTTCGATTTCTTAGGTTAACTAATGATAAATAAAACACTTACAAAGTATAACACACTTCGGGACCTTGGAAAAGATTCCATGAATTTGAGAACGATTTGTAAATTCGACCATCACAAGGGGGTTTTTAGTTTGTTCGTATATCCAAACATCCAAAGAGGAACTTGCTCGTGTGTGGTTTTTTTGATCCTGAGCTCGTTTTTGGCGGTTGGGTGCGGTTCTGATCAGCCTCGAGATGAGAGCGACACACAGTATTATACAGATCATTCTACTGCAATTTTTGCGCCGCAAAGTGAGCCAGATTCAAGTGATCCATTCTTTGATCCTTCTCTTGGGAAGGTTTGGGAGCAAGGCGCGGATCAAAAGAACGCCTCGCAAGCAAGCGCAGGTGGTTGGTCAATTATCTTGTCATCCGTTGAGCGCGGCGAGATGAAACGAGCAGTTGAAATGCTTCGAATCATTCAAGAAGAGGCAGGGCTCGATGGTGCGTACATCGATCGACGCAACTCAGGACTCGTAATCGCATATGGGGAATATCTCGATCGGAACGATCCGAAGGCAATTGCAGATCTCAAAAAAGTAAAAGCGATTGATCTGATGGGTGTTAAGTTGTTCGAAGGTGCAGTTGTCGTCCCTCCTTCTGGGGATGCACTAAGAGGTACTGACACATCTAGTGATCTTCGTGGAGTGAAAGAACGGTACGGGAAGAACGCGGTATATACCTTGCAGATAGGTATTTATGGACGAGATGATTATCAGATGCCGAGTGCTCAAGATCTAATTGAGTTTAGAAAAGCAGCTGAAAACGCTGCGAGCGAACTCAGAGGACAGGGAGTTATGGCGTTCTATTATCACGCGCCCGCGCGAAGTATGGTCACCGTCGGTGTCTTCAGCGAGCGTGACTTTGATGCAACGACATTGCCTCCAACTCAGTCACGACAGTTGAGAGAGTTAAGAGAACGATTCCCGAATAATCTGCTCAACGGTCAAGGAATCAATGAGACTGTCCGTACAGAAAGCGGGAAGATCACGCGTTTGCAATCCAGTCAGCTTGTTGCGATCCCTGAAAAATGATTTGTTAACCAACGATCCAGTGTTCTCAATCATGATTAGCGATTTCCCGCAGGGTTGGTCATGCCTTGGATCCAGAGCGGTTCGATATCAGTAACAACCCACATTTCTGTTTCAGTATCGGGTCTTGTCCAATCAACTTGCCACCAGCTATTGGAGGGGACCATCTCGCCTGCAACACGGATTTTTATTTGTGTTCGAGCAACTTGGTCGCCGTAAACCCCAACTCGAATCTCGCGGATAGTTGCAGATTGAATCGTTGGAGCAGCTCTCGAAGCGACAAGAGATAAGATTTTGTCCTTGCTATCAGCGGACCCAAACGCTGTTTTGATCGAGGCGCGATCATCGAGTAGTTGAGTAAGAGCAGATTGATCCGCGTTTGCTGTTGCGACAACAAGTTCTTGGCTTCTGGTTTGAAGTTGCTCACGATCAGTCGTGATGAATGAACCCAGTGCAAATACGCCCCCTGCGATTGCAGATGCAACTCCGAGTGAAGGTATGCCGATTTTCTTCGAATGCTTTGAGTTTCGAAGAAGCATGTATGCGAAGAAGCCGACCGCCAAAATGATCACTGAAAGTAAGAGAGGCGATTGGAACACCCATTGTTCGAAAAAGCTCTGTTGAGGCAATGATGGGAGATTGGAGGGCTCGAAGAGCGGGCTTTGCATGATGATGATATTCCTTTGGGGTTCTATTCGAGTTCAAATGGGGATTTGGTTCCTTGAAGATGGAGTCTTGGTGTATTAAAGGCCGATAACAAAGGGGGTTCGCAATCGACTTATTCGTTGCGCACTGGGAAATTGAAGATGAGGCTTATCGACAAACAAACTGTTCGTGAGCTTGGAGAACCTGATGGACTATTCGCAACTCAACGCACTCTTTGTTGAAGATACAAAGAAGAACGCAGACAACAGTAAGGTTGTTGCATCGAACAGTGATTTTGGCGCAGATGACTCAATCTTGAGAAAGAATCTGCAGGCACTCGCAATCTGTAGTCCGTTGGCGGCGAATCAAGTTGCTCATGCAACAGAGAATCGACTCGCGGAGTTTATAAGTACCGATGAAGGAATACTCGGGCTTGAACTCGATGGAATTGCGATGGCCTCGAAGCGGAAACCGATGCAAGAAGCAAAGCGATTCGCAGAACGATACGATCCAAGCAAAATCGCTTGTGTTGCGATTAGTGGATTTGGCATTGGTTACCATTGCGGCACATTGCTTGAGCGACTGGGTAACTGTGGGATTGTTGTTTGCTTTGAGCCTGACATTGAGTTGCTACGATCTGTACTCTCTCGTGTTGATTACTCTACGATGTTCGAAACTCGAAGAGTGTTCATTCTCACACAATCCAACGACTCTGCAACTCTGAGTAAAATATTTCAAGGGATCGAAGCAGTTGTTGGTCTCGGAGCAGAAATCGTGAATCATCCGCCGAGTCAGAAACGACTTGGGAAAGAGAGCGCTGAGTTCGGTCGAACTTTTAGCGATATTCTGAGCGCGACACGCACACATGTAATCACAACTCTTGCAAACGCGCGAACAAGTTTTCGAAATGCGTTGATGAACCTTGATCATTATTCTTCAACTGCAGGGGTGGCACCGTTAAAAGATACCTGTGTTGGAAAACCCGCGGTTGTTGTATCGGCCGGACCCAGCTTGTCGCGAAATCTTGATCTGCTCACAGATTCAACATTGCGTGAGTCTGTTGTTGTTATTGCGGTACAAACAGTGCTCAAACAGATGCTCAAGAAAGGGATCAAGCCTGACTTTGTTGCAGCCCTTGATTATCACGAAATTTCAAAGCGATTCTATGAAGGACTCACTGAGAGTGATGTTGAAGGAATAAGACTCGTTGTTGAAGCAAAGGCAAACCCTGCGATTCTCGACGCGTTCCCTGGTGAGGTGCTTTGTGTAACAGATGAGCTGCTTGATGATGTACTCGGAGAAGATCTAGAGCGTGATCTCGGGACACTAACTATGGGCGGCACAGTCGCGCATTTGTGTTATTACTTTGCTCGATATCTCGGTTGTGATCCCGTTATTTTCATCGGCCAAGACCTCGGATTTACTGACGGGCAGTATTATTCAGCAGGAGCTGCGATCCATCAAGTTTGGTCAGGTGAACTCAACGCACACAACACACTTGAGATGATGGAATGGCAACGGATAGTTCGAATGCGCGGATTACTACGCAAAAAGAAAGATGTCCATAACAAAGATATCTATCTCGACGAACAGATGGCAACCTACCTTGCACAGTTTGAATCCGGTTTCCAAAGCGATGAAGAAGCAGGTCTCAAAGTGATCGACGCAACTGAAGGCGGAGTGCTCAAGAGTCACACAATAACCATGACTCTAAAAGACGCGATCCAAAGCTATGGTTCAAGCTCAAAGATCGAGTTGGTAGACACGGAAAGTTATCGATTTGATGACGAAAACCGTAAGAAAAAGATTCATGAACGGATTAATTCGATCATCGAAGATGCAAAGCTCATTTCGTACTTGAGTAATCAATCTGTTGAGTTGTTGCAAAAGATGATTCAGAATCACAGCAACCAAAATCGAGTGAACGAACTGATTCATGAGGTTCAAGGGATTCGAGATCGTGTAGTGAAAATGGGAGTTGCGTTTAAACTCTGCGAATCCGTAAATCAGGTTGGTGTTTTGAATCGAATGCGCCAGGATCGAACAATTGAGTTGAATCCAGGAGCAAGCGCAATTGAACGACAGAGAATGCAGATCGAACGAGATATTCAAAATGTAGAATGGACCCGAGACGCAGCAGATGCAGTAGTTGAACAGTTGTGCGCAGGTCGCGATGCGTTTCTGGGTTTGGTTGAAAAACAAACCAATGAGCGAGGCGAAGAAGACGGAGTCGGATCCACCGAAACAAGAGAACTTCAAATCGAAACGAAAACCCAACAATGCATCCATGGTGTAATCATCGCAGATCCCAATATCGGCGGATTGGGTACGAAGCGGGACTTGAGATCCATCATCACAGGCGGAATGAATGTTCTGCAACTCACAATTGCAAGACTTGACCATTCAGAACAACTCGATGCAATTACGATTGTTACCCCTGATCCCGATGCAATAAAGCAAGTATTGGGATCGTTTACTCCACGCAAAAAAATGAGCATCGTTCAAGTAGATCCGAACACTTTTGGACAACACGCTCAACGGGTTGGTAGCGCACGAATGCAATCGAGCGAATGTTGGCGCGGCTCAATCGGGATGTTGAGTGTGTATGACGAGTTGTTCCATCCAGTATTGATGTCAAAAGTGTTTGATGAACACGGAATCGATGCGTGCGCAATCGTCGGAGCTGATTGGGCAATGGTAGATCCAAAGCTCGTAGATCAAACGGTATCGCGATATCGACATCAAGATTCTGAAAAGCGAATCGCGTTCTCCCAAGCAGTTCCAGGTATTGGAACGCTTGTTGTTGATCGAGGTACTGTTCAAGCGCTTGCGGACTCAATGATCAATGCGCATGAGCAAGCAAACCACTTCGCGACGCTAGGGACATTGGTTGGGTATGTTCCTATTGCACCTCAGTTTGATCCAATCGGAAAAGGTGTTTGTATTGAGATTGATCATGAGTTAAGAGACGCAGGGGTTCGAGTGATTGCGGACTCAACAATTCGTTGTGCTGCGATGAAGGATGCGTACGATAATCTCAATTCAGATCATAATACACATCAAGCGGATTCGTTAATCTGTGTCCGCGCTTATTGCATTGCTCATCGGAAGTTAAATCGTATCTGTCCTCGAACAGTGGTACTTGAAACATGTACAGGAAGACTCGCGAGCGGCGATTGGGGTATCTGGAAACGCAACTCAATCGAACCGATTGAACGACCTGTACTTTCGATTGCTGATGCGCATTCCTTCATGCATGACATCGGACAACTACGCGAAGACACTGCGATTGTGTTTGATGGAGTAGGCGATCCACTAATGCACTCACAAGCAATGAGCTTTGTGCAGTTAGCAAAGGAGGACGGGGTCGCGTGCGTTGAAATGCGGACAGACCTCTTGCGCCAAGGTGCGGATGCAAGGGCCATGATTGAGTCTGGGCTTGACATTTTGTCGGTTGATGTGCTCTCGGAGGATCGAGAGGCGTATTCAAAACTAACAAGCCTTGATCGGTTTGATGATTTGTATGAGCGGATTCAATCTATCTTTGATGCGAAGCGTGCAGACATCAACAACCGACTCTGGTTTGTGCCGCGAATCACGAAGTGTGACGCTGTGTATGAGCAGGTTGAATCGTTCTATGACAAATGGTTAATGCTCTGTGGGAGCGCTGTGATTGATTCGTTACCTCAACGGATATCAGATCAGAGGATTAAGCCGTTGCCTAATCCACGGGATCGTCAAGATCAGATCAATCGATCAACGATGTATGTGCGTTGCGATGGGATGATCGTCGATCGAATAGGACGACTTATTGGAGGAGAAAACTCTCCGATCAATGCATTCCGTGAGGGAATCGAGCAAGCCTATCAACGAATGTGCAGTAAGCAAAGATCTTCAAGGGTTGAAGTTAAATCAAGAAACTCATCAGTTCTTGAAGATCACGCAGCGTAAGTGAGAACTCGATGAATACTGATAATGCGATTGCAATTGTTTTAGCGCGTGCAGGTTCGAAGGGGCTCCCTGGAAAGAACTCGATGTTGCTTGCTGGGAAACCTTGCGCACAATGGACAATTGAACTCGCTCTGTCATCAAACTCTATTAGACAAGTAGTTGTTTCTTCAGATGATGAGCAAGTAAAGAATGGCGCACAAAATCTGGGGTGCACAGTGATTGATCGTCCAGAGGAGCTTGCTCATGATACTGCAACGATTGATAATGCGGCGAGGCATGCGTTTGAATCAATTGGATCCCCCGATGTTCCGATTGTGATTTTGTATGCAAATGTCCCCGTGCGTCCAGATTCTCTTATCGACGATGCGGTATCGATGTTGTGCGATTCCAAGTGTGATTCGGTTCAGAGTTATACACAAGTTGGGAAGCACCATCCGTGGTGGACAGTGCGTGTTGATGAATCGGGTGAGGTGCAACCTTGGGAAGGGGATGTGTTGTATCACAACTGTTTCCGCAGACAAGATCTCCCTTCTGCATTGATCCCTGATGGGGGCGTAGTCGCTCTTACTCCTGACGCGTTGATGTGTCGAGTTGATGCGCCGAGTGGGCCTCACTGTTTTCTTGGGAACGATCGACGTGGGATCATCACTCGTGAAGGCGAAGTGATTGATATCGACTCGCGGATCGATCAGATTGTTGCTGAAACGATCTTGAATGAACAGATGAGAGAGCGAGTTGTGCATGCAGATCGGTGATCGCAAGATCGGGTTAGATCAACCCCCTTATATTATCGCGGAGATTGGAGTGAATCACGACGGCGAGGTGGCGCGTGCCCTATCACTCACGGACGCAGCTGCGGACGCAGGCGCGGATGCGGTGAAACTCCAGTTCTTTGAAACTGATCGATTGATGAGTAAAGCGTCCAAACTCGCGGCGTATCAGAAAAATGCAGGAGAAACCGATCCGATTGAGATGCTGCGGCGACTCGAACTCACGATCGACGAAATGTCATTAGTAGTTGAACGCGCTCACGAACGAGGAATCCATGCGATCGTGACGGTATTTAGTATGGAACTCGTTGAGATCGCGGAGACCCTCGAGTGGGACGCGTATAAGACGGCGAGTCCGGACATTGTGAATCGTCCATTGCTTGAAGCGTTGATGGCGACGGGCAAACCGATTATTGTGAGCACTGGTGCGAGCGAGCTTGATGAGGTTGTGCGTGCAGTTGAGTGGCTCGATGATGCGAAGGATCGGTTGGCGGTGTTGCAGTGTGTGAGTTGTTATCCGGCTCCCGAGTTGGCTCTGGGTGGTGTTCGTGCAATAGCTGAACGAACAGACTTGCCGACCGGCTATAGCGATCATTCGCGATCACATCGAACCGGCAACTCGGCCGTGTGTGCCGGTGCGTGTTTGCTTGAAAAGCACATAACTGACGATCGTAATCGTCACGGACCGGATCATGAAGCATCCCTACTTACGATGCAGCTTCGGGAGTATTTAGAACTGTCTCGTTTTGCGGTAGTTGGACGCGAATATTTTCGGCGACTAGTCGACACAGTTGCCCAGTCCAACTTTGTAAATTCAGATATGTCATTGCTTGAATCCATACCTAGGGATCTCTACTCGGAGGCGTATCCGGTTGTAGGAGCGGATAACATTTTCCTCGCGGGCAAAGTATTAGTTGAAAAACGAGTGCTTGATTGCGAACGCGATGTGCGCGAGGTTTCGCGTCAATCTGTGGTCAGTGCTTGCGAGATTAAGCCTAATACAACAATCACACGCGAGATGCTCACCATCAAGCGCCCTGGCACTGGGATATTGGCGTTTGAGATTGATACAGTCGTTGGACAACGATCCTCGCGAGCAATCGAGGCGGATGTTCCGATTGTGCGAGAGGATTTGTGTTGAGTGATCAAACGAATAACGACTTGAAGAAGATCATGGTGGTCACAGGAACTCGCGCCGAGTTCGGGCTCCTTCGGCCTGTTATGTACGCGATCCATGAGCAAGAAAACTGCGAGTTGCGAGTTGTTGTCGCGGGATCGCATCTTGTTCAGCCGGCGGTTACATTTCGCGAAGTAAAAGCGGAGTTTGGAATCGCAGACACTATCCCGATGCAAACTGCAGGAAAGGTTGGAAGACTCGCTGATGTCGAATCACTCGGAAAAGGGATTACTCGATTTGGACGCTCGTTGGAGATGAATGATCCTGATGTGGTTGTAGTGCTCGGAGATCGGATCGAAGCATTCGCCGCGGCGTCTGCAGCGAGCATCGGTGGATATCCACTCGCGCACATCCATGGCGGAGATCGCGCCGAAGGGGTCGCAGACGAAGCAATGCGCCACGCGATCACAAAGCTAGCACACATCCATTTTCCAGCAACACAAACAAGCGGCGACCGCATTATCAAGATGGGTGAAGATCCAGAGAGTGTCCATGTTGTTGGGTCGTCTGCGATTGATGGACTCTCGGAAGTTCCTTCGATGGGTGATGCTGCGTTCGCAGATCTTGGCTCTCCTGAGTGTGTTGTGCTAATGCATCCGATCGGAAGAGATGACACACAAGAGCAAGAAGCGATGAACACTGTCCTTGAAGCAATGAACAACAAACGTGTATTGGTTTTGCATCCAAACATTGATCCTGGACGACGTGGGATTATGGACGCGATTGAGTCTGCGCCGATCGATGTTCAAGTGCGACCCGGGATGCCTCGAGATCAGTTCGTTGGATTGCTTAAGCGCATAGCGCCGACAGGGGCGCTTGTTGGAAACTCATCCGCAGGGTTGATCGAAGCAGCCGCGATTGGTTGCCCGAGTGTTGATATCGGGAATCGTCAATCTGGACGCGAACGATGTGAAGGATGGACACGACACGCCGACGAGGATGTTCAATCTATACGAAGTGCGTTTAGTTCGATAACCAGTTCAGAGATGGTCAGAGGATCTCATCCTTATGGAAATGGGGATAGCGCCCAGCGGATATCTACGATCCTTGCAAGCATTGACTTTGCAGATATCCAGCTGGTTCGAAAGTGCAATAGTTACTAGAAACTAAGGTTTATTTGGGTCCAAATTGGTTATTGATTCTTATTCATGATGTTATTATGAGTATTCGACAATCATGACCAAAGTAGATACTCCTGTGTGTCGATGAGAAGATGAACACCATCTAGCAATACACGGGAGTGCATAATGACGACTACTCAGGAAAAACGCGAACAATCAGTTGCAAGCGCCCTCAAAGAAATTTCACACATTGCAACACTCCCAGAAGTGACGCTCAAGATTATTGATCTTGTTGAAGATCCTTCAAGCAGTGCTCAAGACCTTCATGAAGTGATTAGTAACGACCCTGCGTTGTGCTCACGAATTCTCAAAGTGGTCAACTCATCGTTTTACGGTTTACCTGGACAGATTGCGTCGATCAATCGTGCAATCGTGATGCTCGGGCTCAACGCAGTGAAGAATATCGCGATCGCTGCTTCGCTTGCAAAGCTCTTCCGTGGCGGCGAACTCACACCATTCTTCAGTGCGAAGGAACTTTGGGATCATTCAAATGCGGTAGCAATCGCAAGTAAAATGATTTCAGATCGTTTAGGAATGGGTCTAGGTGACGAAGCATACCTCGCGGGATTAATCCATGATATTGGTATTATGGTTGAGATGCAGTATGACCGTTCAACTTTGATCGACGCAATCGATCGTTGCGGCGCAGATTCATCAGGGAAACCAAGCGTATCCTTACTTGATACTGAAGAAGAAGTGTTTGGTGCGAATCATCAAGACTTTGGTAAGGGACTTTGTGAAAAATGGAAGTTCCCTGCACCATTCGTTGCAGCTGCGGGATACCACCATAACCCAACTGAAGCACCATCTGAAGCGAAGAAGATCGTGTACATTGTGCACGCGGCGGATGTGATTGCATCAATGATTGATGGCGGATTCAAGCTTGATAACCCAGAACCAAAGATTCACCAAGAAGTAATCGACGATCTGGATCTTACAGAAGCGATGATCAAAGATCTCGTTGTTAAGCTTGTAGAAGCTCTTAACGAAGAAACGGTATAAAAAAACAAACGAGCTTGGGTTTTCAAGCTCGCTCGGAAAGTAGAGATGGTCGGTCGGTTGTTCTTCTTGGATAGCCGACTGATTTTTTTATTCGACACGATCTTTCCAAAATGAAAGTCTCGCATGATTTGTCATATCAAAGCTTAATGGAGTGATTGTGATCTTGCGTTCAAAGAGCTCATGAACATCTGTCCCATCATCTGTGCCTCTGAAATCTAACCCGTAGGCGCTTGACCAATAATACTCTGCGCCCCCTGGTGAGTGTCGTTGTTCATATTGATCAACAAGCGCGTGAGTATTCATCGGGCAAACAACGGTTTCCGTGTTGTCATTGAGATACTCAGTTGCGGGAATATTGATTGAGAGAATTTCATGTTGTTCTGGGAGTCCACCTGCGATGATGGTTTCGATTGCTCGTCGAGCATGGATTGCTCCAAGCTCGTAATCGGGTTTTGCTTTATCGAGATGGAGACTCACCGCAATCGCGGGGACTCCGAGGAACGCGGCTTCGATCGCGGCGGCGACAGTCCCTGAGTAGATTACATTGATCCCGCAGTTTGCTCCTGCATTCATTCCTGAGATCACCATGTCGGGACGAGATCCATTCCCGAAGTGTTGAGGCCAGAGATTCGTCAGTGCAAGCTTTGAGCAATCTGCTGGTCGGCCATCAACTGCTATCCCAGGGTGTCCATTGATCTCTGCGTTCTTCGTCATCAATGGGGTATGGAATGTGATCCCGTGGGAGGTTGCGGACTGAACAGTAAGCGGAGCAACTGTAAACACCTCTCCGAATGGATCAGGGAATGTTGAAGATCCAACAAGTTGTTGATGGAGGCTCTCAATCCCAGGAGCATGGATACCGTCGTCGTTTGTTAAAAGGATCTTCATTGCAGAGGGTAGGATGCACAATACACTTTAGCATCGCTGACGAATGTTGTTTAATCAGTATCGAGCATACCCAAGCCACGCTTGAGTTCATCGAGATGCTTCTCGTAGCGCTTGTACTTCTGAACTGAGCTTGTATAAACAGGTTGACGGACCTGATCACGCGACGCAGTTGATACAGTTCTTTTAGATTTATGGAAGTTCAAGATGTCTTCATTCCATGGAATTTCGAGAAACTCCATGACACGCTTTGATTCGAATTCAGGATTTTGTACAAGCTCTTCGTATTGAAGATCAATCATGTCAACTTCAGGAAGTGTGTGCCAATGTTTCATGAGGCGCTCGTAATCTCGAAAGAAACGACCGAGCCAATACATGTCATGTGTTTGCATGTGAGGTCGAGAAAAAGCTTGTGTGTAGTTAGATAACAAACAATCTAATGGGTTTCGAACACAATGAATGATTTTACAGCCGGGGAACATGTGTGAAATTAATGGTACATACGGATAGTTGTACGGCTGTTTATCAGTGAGATAACCCTCTTTGGCGATCTCATTAAACATAACCATCGCGTTCTTTGCCATTGTGTTTATGGTTGATTGTGTGTAAACCCGTTGTGTCAGAGGGTACGGCCTTGCGTGGGCCATGGTTGTTTGATCAACACGAGAGACTTGTCGTGAGATCGCGTTCATCTCTCCGCCGGGAGTAACTGACGGGACTTGAGAAATCATTTGTTCAGTGAGGGAAGTGCCTGAGCGCATCATTCCAACGATGAAAATTAGTCTTGATCCATCTATGTCGGAAAATGGGATATTTGCATCAGTTGACCAACAGTTAATCAACTGATCAACTCGTTGTGAATGTTCATCCGGGTCCCATTTGTCTTTTTTAATTTCTTTACATTGCTTGTATGATTCAAATGCTTTGTCGTATTCTTTGAGATGATCAAAGAGTCGCCCCATTTGCCAATACCCTGCGACGCGAACACCAATGTCATCATCTTTTTCGATCATGGCGCTTTGGATTTCTTCGATCGATTCTTGAGCGTCGCAAACTTTGGGTGCAAGTCGAGCTTGTGAGACGGCGACGGCGAGTCTTTGTCCAGGGGTGGTTTTTCTTCCCTTAATCGAAGCTTTGAGCTTATTTAAAATGTCTAGCGCTTCGTCGTTTCGATCAAGATCTGTAAGAACAGAGCATTTGTGTCGCAATGCGAGAAAATGATTTGGAGCGTAATACAAGGTTCTTTCATACTCTTCGAGAGATTGTTCATACTCGCCGCCCTTTTGGAGAGCGAGTGCATAATCGAACCGAGACTCTGGATTCTTTGGATCAGCTTTTACTGCTTGTCCATACCCATCAATAGATTCTTTATGGCGACCCATTTTCCCATTTACTCTTCCAATCAATGAAAGAATCATGGGTTGGTTCGGGAACTTCGCATTAAGCTCATCGAGTTTTTTAATTGCAGGCGCGGTCTTTCCTTGCTCTATCGCTTGATAGATCTTTGTGCAGACTTCGTAGAGCTTTTTATGTTGTTGCGGGTGCATGGCCATAGGTAGTTTAACTATCGACTTATATTCAAAGTGTGATTCTCAATATTCGCAAAATAAGATAGGGCAACTAAATCCCCTTGCGGGTCGGGTTAATCACAATGTTATCGCGCCCAAGTATAAGTGAGTCTGCGATTTCGATTGCTTCTTTGAAACTCTCTTGTGCGAGCTTTCGATCCGCGCATGTCGGAAGCACTTTCCCTTCCTCGAGATGTTCGACAGTTGGAATCGCATCTCCGCAGAGAAGGGTTGTTCGTGTGGGTTCTGCAATGAGTAGTCCACATAATCCAAGTGAGAATCCGGGGAGAGGAAACAGATCAACGCCTTCAACGATCGAATCCGGTGCTGGGATGCACCTTGAGAGTTCTGCGACATCTCGTTGCAGAACTTGCAGCATAGATTGTTGAGATTCATCAAACTCTTCGTTTGCTTGTTGAGCAACTTCTTTGGATTGAGCAATTCGAGCGAGCGATTGTGCAATGGGAACCCCAACTGATTCCCGCTCTTTTTCTGATATCAGCCATTGGGCTTTATCAAAGAGTTCGATTCCTCTGCGGCACTCTGGATTAAAACTCGTTAGAAATACATGAGTGATCTGATCTGGAGTTAGTCCTGATCGTTCATTGAGTCTTGCTTTGAGTACTGTCGCAGGAAGTCCTGGATCAACAATGATCTTTGCATCATTGGTCTGAACGAGCGTCGTTGTAGAGTGTCCCGTTCGTACTGGATGGCGCTCTTCCCAGAGCGGGTGAGCCGCGAGGGTGCCGATCGAAAGTACTCGGATATCCATTTGACGGGCTGGTTGAGGGGTAGGCATAACTCAAGCGTATGCACCAAAGTGAAGATGTTTTGGAATGTTGAAGAAGGGTTAGTTCAAGGAGTTTTTACCAATAGAAATTGCGTTCCATTTGTGCATTAATGAATACTGAGCACACGCGGATCTGTGTCTGAAATGAGGAGTTGTTGAGAGCAATATCAGACAATTGATGGACAACAAACGGTGCGACAGGTCCGATAAAGAAAGATTTCAGAGCTCTTCCAGCCCTAATACTATGGAATTGGAACCATTTCAACACTAGTTGGCCAAAAACCCCTGAAAACGGTGGTTTTTTCAAATTGTGCTCTTGAGATGAATGGGCTACATGCTAAATTATTCGTCGAATCACGCCCAGGGGACATGTGGGTGTGATGAGGGACGTCCTTAGTTTTAGAGAGTTACAAGAGAGAGAACAAATGAAATACACGACAGCAATCGCGCTGGCAGCCGGTATTGTTTCAGTTGCAAATGCATCTGAGCAAATCGACTTCTCAGGGCTCGTTCACGGCGAAATCGTCGCAGAACAGTACGCAGGTATGGGAGTTCACATTTCAGCAATGAACTTGAACCAACCATTCGATCTAGCCGCGATCTTTGATACCGGCCTGAGCTCAACAAGCGATCCAGATCTCGAAGGTCCATGGTCGATGGGTAATACTGATCTGAACACAGAACTCGGAAATGTTTTGATCATTCAAGAGAATGATAACGGCGATCCGGATGACGAAGGCGGCCGTCCAGCGGGTGAGCTTCAGTTTGATTTCGATTTCACCGTTCGCAGCTTTGGTTTCACAGTTGTAGATGTTGAATCAGACACCCTTGAGCATTCGCTTGTTTCGTTCTACTTGAACGGTGCACTCATCGAGTCAATCGGTTTCGGTGAGTTCGAAGCAAGCGGATCATACGACAACGGCGCAATCTACGGCAACAACTCGATCAACATGATCTCAGAGTTTGAAGTTGCTGGCGATTTCGATCGAGTCGTCTTCAATGTCGGCGGTTCAATGGCGTTTGATAACATTCAGTTCACCGTCCCTGCACCAGGTTCATTGGCGCTGTTGGGTCTTGGTGGTGCGATGGGGTTCCGTCGTCGTCGCTGAATGATTCATTCTACAAAGTATAAAAAAATCGGCTGGAACACATTGCGTGTTCCAGCCGATCTATGTTTTGTAGATGAGTTTGTTTTTAGTTTGTTTCGCCGATGATCATCGCTGCACCAACAGTGTTGTTGGTTTGCTCGTCAACGATGATGAAACTTCCAGTAACTCGACATTGGCGATACGGATCATAGAACAAAGGCTTTGTTGTTCGGATTGAAATTCTTCCGATCTCGTTGAGTTTGAGATCTGATGCTTCTTCTACTCGATGAAGTGTTTCGATATCAAGACGGTAGTTTAAGTTCTTAACGATGCATCGCGCTTCATTCGAAGTGTGTCTGATGGTGTACTTCTTCCCAACTTGCATTGGTGTGTCCGTCATCCATACAACCATCGCATCGATATCTTGACCCGAGGTGGGTTGGTTATTTGGTCGACAGAGCATGTCGCCGCGAGAGATGTCAATATCATCTTCAAGCTGAATCGACACACTCTGAGGAGGCGAAGCAAACTGCTGAGAGTCGCCTCCGATATCGATCGATTTGATCTTTGATTCCATTCCCGATGGGAGTGCAACAACTTCATCACCAACCTGGAATACTCCTGATGCGACTTGGCCGCCGTACCCGCGATAGTCGTGATGCTCATCGCCCTGGGGACGAACAACCCACTGTACTGGGAAACGAGGATCGATCATGTCGCGATCGCCTGCGATGTGTACATTTTCAAGATGATGTAGTAATGACGGGCCTTGGTACCAATCCATGTTCTCGGATCGGTTCACAACATTGTCGCCGGTAAGTGCAGACATCGGAATGAAAGTGATATCAGTAATTTCGAACCGCGCTGCGAACTCTTCAAAGTCTTCACGGATCTTGTCGTATGTTTCTTGTGACCAATCTGCGAGATCCATTTTGTTCACACACACAACCAAATGCGGAATTCGCAAAAGTGAAGTGATGAATGAATGTCGACGCGTCTGCTCGATCACTCCGTGGCGTGCGTCGATCAAGATCAACGCGAGGTTTGCTGTTGACGCACCGGTTACCATGTTGCGTGTGTACTGAACATGGCCTGGACAATCAGCAATGATGAACTTTCGCTTCGGGGTCGCGAAGTAGCGATACGCAACATCAATGGTAATCCCCTGCTCACGTTCGGCGCGAAGTCCATCTGTGAGTAGTGCGAGATCCATTCGTTGATCGCCGCGAGAGAGCGACGCGGTTTCAGCAGCTTCAAGCTGATCTTCGAAGATTGACTTTGAATCGTACAGCAAGCGCCCAATGAGTGTTGATTTGCCGTCATCAACTGAGCCACATGTCAAGAATCGAAGCAAATCCATATCGAGATATGCGTCTGTGGAAAAATCCATGCCCATATTCGTGTTCGGATCTGTCGAGAAATCGGTACCTGATTTGGGTTGCGTGTTGGTGCTCATGTCCTAGAAGTACCCTTCCTTCTTGCGATCTTCCATCGCGGCTTCACTGTTCTTGTCGTCCATGCGAGCGCCGCGTTCGGATGCTCTTGCGGCTGCGACTTCCCCGACGATTTCTTCGAGATTTGCAGCAGGTGAATCAGTCGCGGCGGTACAGCTCATATCGCCGACGGTACGGAATCGAACAGTTCGTTTGACAACTTCTTCACCATCTCTTGGTCCGAAGGGTGCGTCACCTACTGGGACGAGTTGTCCTCGGCGCTCAACTACTTCGCGTTCGTGCGAGAAGTAGAGATCTGGGATCTCTATTTCTTCGAGCATGATGTATTGCCAGACATCCATTTCTGTCCAGTTTGAAATGGGGAAGACACGGATGTTCTCTCCCATTCGGCTTCGGCCGTTGTATAGATTCCAGAGCTCAGGTCGTTGGTTCTTTGGATCCCATTGCCCAAAGTCATCGCGGAACGAGAAGATTCGTTCTTTGGCGCGTGCTTTCTCTTCGTCGCGCCGTGCGCCTCCAAAGAGTGCATCGAACTGATATGTTTCAATCGCGTCGAGCAATGTTGGGATCTGTGCTCGGTTCCTCGACGGGAACGGCCCGGGATCTTCCGTGGCCATGCCTTTATCGATTAGGTCTTGGACCTTGTGGATTATGAGTCGTTCTCCGATGCTATCGACGAGATGATCGCGAAACGCGAGCGCTTCTGGGAAGTTATGCCCAGTGTCGATGTGAAGGAGTGGGAACGGGAATTTCGCCGGGCGGAACGCTTTTTCAGCGAGCTTAACCATGACGATCGAGTCTTTGCCGCCTGAGAACATCAGTGCGGGTTTCTCGAACTGGGCTGCGACCTCGCGCATGATGTGTATAGCCTCTGCTTCGAGGGCTTTGAGGTGCGTTAGCCGGTAGTGAGCTTGTGAGTCGGCGATTTGGGACATACCCGAAATTCTCCGCAAAGTGAACGAAAGTGTCTAGGGTGTCAATCACCCACATGTTCGACGATATCTATATTTTATTCATCGGCCGATGTTTCTTGCTTCCCAAGCGATAAGCCGGGATTTTCGAAAGCAATTGACCGAAGTATAGTCCAGAATTGAGCATTCTCGCAGAGAGAATAGCTGCCCTTGGAGCATAGGACCGATATTGTCCATCTTTACGCATTCCTTCATGCATCGGAGTCTGAATTGAGCACAAAACAACCCAATCCATCATCGAGTGGCCAATCCACGAACATTGTTTGGCACGACGGCGAAGTGAACAGGGCAGATCGAGCAAAAGTACTCGGACATGACGGATGCACACTCTGGCTGACAGGGCTTTCAGGATCAGGAAAGTCCACAGTTGGTGTCGCACTCGAAAAAGCGTTGAATTCACGCGGTGTGCTCGCATATCGACTCGATGGAGACAATGTGAGACACGGACTCAACGCGAATCTAGGGTTCGGAGCAGACGATCGGAAGGAAAATATTCGCCGAATTGGAGAGGTCGCGAAGCTCTTTGCAGACTCTGGAGTCATTACGATCTCGAGTTTTATCTCTCCATATCAACGAGATCGCGATCAAGTCCGCAAGATCCACGATGATGCAGGGCTTAAATTTCTTGAAGTCTTTATCAACACTCCGATCGAAATCTGTGAACAACGCGATCCGAAAGGGCTGTATAAGAAGGCAAGGGCAGGGGAAATCAAAGGATTCACCGGGATCGACGATCCATACCAAGAACCCAAGAACCCTGAGATTGTTGTCGATACTGGAACTTTAAGCGCTGAGCAAGCCGCCAATGAGCTGGTTGAAGCGTTGGTTCGCCATAAGATTATCTCAGCGGAGTAACCCTTTTACTTATCGCTTACTAGATGCACATTTATGAAGCTCATCAGCTTTGACAGGAACGACCAACATGATCGATCATGCAGAATATGCTCAAGCAGGCCGCCAAGCAGTTGTCGCAGCGTCCATTGTTTGTAGAGAAGTTCAGAAGAACCTAGACGCAGTTCGTTCGATCACGAAAGATGACAAAAGCCCTGTTACAGTTGCGGATTACGCTGCTCAAGCAGTTGTCGCAACAGTACTAAAAGAACATATCGGCGAATATGTTATGATCGCAGAAGAGTCATCATCATTCCTTCGCGATGAAGACAATGTGTTGATCCTCAATGCAGTCGTCGCGGCGGTTCAAGAAGTTTGGGAAGACGCAACTCCTGACGCAGTACTCGACGCGATTGATCTAGGTGCAGGTGATACATCTCATCATCGGTATTGGACTCTTGATCCGATCGATGGGACAAAGGGGTTCTTGAGAAATCAGCAATACGCAGTAGCGCTTGGATTTATTGAGAATGGGACACCAACAATCGGTGTCATGGGTTGTCCGAACCTTGCGGTAGATATGTCGATCCCATTCGATGAACGAGATGATCACGGATGTTTGTACTACGCAATCCAAGGCGAAGGTATTTGGGAAACCCGATGTGACGACGGGAATGCGGAATCAATCCGGATTACTCGATTGGATCACATTGAATCTGAAGAAATTTCAGTTTGTGCATCGGTCGAGAAAGCTCATACCAATGTTTCGGATACAGATCGGATTCTCGATTGGATCGAATCAAACAATCTTGGGAAAGCAGGCGAGCCCGCAAGACTCGATTCCCAGTGCAAATACGCGGTTGTTGCGCGTGGACAAGCAGATGCATATCTCAGATTGCCGACAAGGAAGGGATATGTTGAACGGATTTGGGATCATGCCGCAGGATGTTGTATTGCGTGCGAGTCAGGGGCTTTTGTGACCGATATCTTCGGACACAACCTCGATTTTTCTCACGGCCGAGGGCTCGAGAAGAATAAAGGGATCGTTTGTGCTCCCCCGCGGATACACGGGTTGTTACTCAAAGCGATCAAAGAGCTCGGTATCGGGGTCGATGCAGATTGAACTTCAACACTAGTCTTAGATAAGAAGGTAAGGATAACTCAACAGTGCTCGCGAACTGGGAAGCCATCCTGACCGGAATATTGCTTGTGCTCATGGTGGGCACAATGGCAATGGGTCGCTTTGCGCCTGACATCATCATGATGGGTGTTCTTGTGATCTTATTGATAACAGGGGTGCTCGAACCGGATGAAGCAGTTGCAGGATTTGCTAATCGAGGATTGATTACTGTTGGGATGTTGTACATTGTCGCGGCTGCGATGAAAGAAACTGGCGCTATGAGTCGGTTGACCGCGGTGCTCTTGGGTCGTCCCAAAGACGAACGATCTGCACAGGTTCGATTAACAATCCCTGTCGCATTTATGAGCGCGTTTATTAATAACACACCAATCGTTGCGATGTTTCTCCCGACACTTGCAGGAGTTGCTCGACGATGCAAAATCGCGCCGAGCAAGTTGTTCATGCCTTTGTCGTTTGCATCAATTCTCGGCGGCGTATGTACACTCATCGGAACTTCGACGAATGTTATCACAGCGAAATTGTTAGATGATGCAAATCTCACAACTGACGGCGGACCGGTTACCGCAGATAACCCCGCGCTTGAGTTTGGCATGTTCACTCTTGCGAAAGTGGGATTGCCAATTGCGATCATTGGTGTTGCTTACATATTGATCTTTGGGCGCAAGCTTTTGCCTGATCGCACGAATCCGATCGAAGATGCTGAAACACAAGGGCAAGGGTATCATGCTGCACTCAAAGTGAATCCAGAGAGCCCGATTGTTGGGAAGACAGTAGAAGCTGCCAATCTTCGTAACTTGCCTGGGCTTTTCCTCTCTCGAATCGAGCGAGACGACGATTCGATTGTTGCAGTATCTCCACAACAGGTTGTCAAACCAAACGATGTTCTTGTGTTTGTAGGACAACTCGAATCGGTTGTCGATCTTCAGCAAATTAAGGGGTTAGTGCCCTCTACAGTTGAGCAGCGTGAAGAGGGATCTGCACAAAATCCCGCTACTTATCGTCCAAATCTTCGAATCGTCGAGGCGGTCGTCTCAAACAACTCTTCATTGGTTGGAATCACAATTCGTGAATCAGGTATTCGTACTCGATATGGCGCTGTAGTCGTCGCTGTTCGGAGACAAGGGCAACAAATCCCAGGCAAGCTCGGCGAGATCCGACTCCGTCCTGGAGACACTTTGCTTCTCGAAGCGCCTCCCGGTTTTTCCGAGCGATTTGGTTCAACGGAAGATTTTTATCTCGTCAATGAGCGCGTTACCCCCGCTGCTCTGCGTCACGATCGTGCATGGGCAGCGATCGCAATCCTTGCATTGTTAGTTGTGTTGATTTCGTTTGGAGTGTTCCCACCTATGACCGCTGCGATGTTTGCAGCGGGATTGATGATCCTCACAAGATGTTGCACAGGTCCCCAAGCAAGACGAGGGATTGATTTTCAAATTCTCACAGTGATCGGCGCATCATTCGGAATCGGAAAGGCAATGGTGAACACCGGGCTTGCGGAAGATATCTCACTCACAATCATTTCAATGTGTTCTTCAATGGGGCCTTGGGCGCTTCTCGCTGCGATCTATTTGTTGACCACTGTGTTCACTGCCTCAATGACGAATAATGCAGCTGCGGTTTTGATGTTCCCAATCGGAGTCGCAATCGCGATTGAACAAGGGCTTAACCCAATGCCGTTTATTGTCGCAATCACTGTTGCGGCGAGCTGTGAGTTTTCTACTCCGATCGGATATCAGACGAACTTGATGGTGATGGGGCCAGGGGGGTATAAATGGCTCGATTACACTCGATTTGGAGGTCCATTGACGATACTCTGTGGAATCATCTGTGTGACCCTTGCCCCACATATGTTTGGCGGGTTTTAATCGATAACCAATGAGCGGACGCGGGATTGTGCCGACGATAACGATATGAGAATCATACTGAACATTAAGCAGTGTTTGTCGTATGATATGAACATGATGTCGGGACGGATTGTGTTTCTAAGGGGCATGCATTGAAGATACTAATTACCGGTGGCTCAGGATTTATTGGGTCCTATTTTCATCGAGATCTCGCAGCGCTCGGGCACGAGCTTGTCACGATTGATTTGATCGATCCGTCGGGACAAGCCGCAGAGTCTCTATATGTGAAAGGTGATATCCGCGATCCCAAAGCACTCGATCGTGCAATGGAAGGTGTGGATATGGTCGTGAATCTTGCGGCGGCTCATCATGATTTCGGAATTGCACACGACACTTATTACTCAGTAAACGAACATGGTTCACAAATGGTGTGTGATGCAATGGATCGAGCAGGGGTGAAAGAACTTGTTTTCTATTCAACAGTCGCAGTCTACGGCGACGCACAAACCCCACATCATGAGACAGCGCCGACAGCACCCAACTCGCCTTATGGCGGATCGAAACTCAAGGGCGAATCGGTTTTTAACAACTGGGTAAATCAAGGTGACGGCCGACGCGCACTCATCATTCGCCCAACAGTTACTTTTGGTGTCAACAACTTTGCGAACATGTACTCATTGATTCGACAGATTGATTCTGGAAAATACGCACGGTTCGGGGCAGGTACAAACATCAAGTCGTTAAGTTATGTTGAGAACATTGTTCACGCAACACTCTTCCTCAAGGGAATGCAGGACGACAAACCAAATCGTGAAATAGAAGCCTTCGAAATTTTCAACTACATTGATAAGCCTGATCTTACGAGTACTGAAATCTCAAACACAGTAAGCAGTTGTTTAAGCAAGAAGCCTGCCCCCGCACTACCTTACTGGGTTGGGATGTTGCTTGGGTTGCCATTTGATGTTGTGATTAAACTCACAGGGAAAAATCTCCCGATCTCAACTGCTCGTGTCAAGAAGATGTTTAAAACCGAGACGAAGTTTGAAGCAGACAAGTTGCTTGGAGTTGGATATCAACCCAAGGTGCCTTTAAAAGAAGGTATCGATCGAATGACTCAGTGGTATATTGAAGGTGGAAAAACCGAAGATGCTCAATGGCACCAACCTCCTGCCGACCCTGTGATGAGCTGATCGTTAAGGCTTAATATAAACGACAAGCGGACCCATTGGGTCCGCTTGTTTTATCAATCAAAATTGATAGCATGAGGGTTTGTCGATTTATCGTCTTCTTCTTGTGCCAACGATTCCGCCGAGCCCAATAAGCGCAAGGGATGAAGGAGCTGGTACCGTACTGATGGATATGTTGTCTACTTGCAGATCCATGTTTGTGAAACCAAAGAAGAATCCTGGAACGAACGTTGTAAATGCAATTTCATCAACGCTTGATATCACACTATCGAAGGTGCGTCCGACTGGGAGAATTGGTTCGAAGGTATTCGGATCTTCATCACCGGTTCCGCCCCACCCGCCGGGGAGAACGAGTGATGCAGTGTCATCGATCGTAACGGAGTAAGTTGTCCATTCGCTGTTAAAATCAACACCAATTGCTCCGAGGGAGAACCAGACGGAAGTCCATGGGTATCCGTTATCGTTGTCGTAATCGCGGAGCTCAACAACCAACTCGCGCGGGACCTGTTGTCCGAAGAAATCGAGCGAGTTTGTCTTGATGTCAATGCTTAGTTCTATTGAACTACCGTAACGAGAAAGATCTCCGAGAAAATCACCGTTTGTGTTGTTGCGTATGTCTGCGCCGAACACGTCGATTAAGTTACCGTGCATGTTCGCGCCGTCATTACCACCGGTTTGATCGATGGTATCTCTACCTGAGATTGACCATCCTTCGGTTCCATTGTCAAAGGTTGTAGTGACATCAGCTGTTGATGCACTTGCAACGCATGCGATCAACATTGTTGAGGCTAGAAGTGAGTTTTTCATAAGGCTCTCTCTTTCGTTTGAATCCGACTCGTTCGTTTAAGAGTCGATGGGATTTTTGAATTCAATCGATTCGTTCTTGATGAATTCAACTGAGGTTTTGTGCGTCCTGCGAGGATCGAGCAATCTGGAGATTGATCATTCGATCGTTTAAGTATACACAAAGTTTCAAGAAAGTTTCAGGGAAACTCCCAAGAAACTATCAATTTACTGAGTTTTCGTGTATAATCAGGTATCAGAACCAGTGAACGCGGTTTTAATGTGTGTTGATTCTGAAATAATCAAATTCATACGAGCAAGCGCGATACAGTACACAAACACAAATATGTCTAAATCAAGAACTCAATCAAATCCCCAGACTCTGATATCAAACACTCCTTCGATGGGGAGTTTGGAAATTCGTATCAATGCTGCAGGCGAAGATTTACTCGCAGGATTTGTTCGTGTGCTCGACCAAATCCCCGGCGGGGATAGCGGCCCACAACGTTTAGCAAAGGAACTTGGAGTAGACAAAGTTCTCACATCGCGCATCCTCAAGGCGCTTCGTGCCTCTGACCCGATGTCTGTCGTTCATCGTGTCCCAGGACCTGAACCAATGCGTCGTCTGTTGAAGGCTGCGTCTAAGTGTGGTGTTAATGCTGACGATCTCCTTGAAGCAAATGGGGCAGTAGATCGATTTGAGTCACTCATTCAATCCGAGATTGGAGATCGAAGCGCACTTGAAGCAATCCTGAGCGCCTGGGTACCAGAAGCTAGACGCGAGTTTGAACTCCGAAGAAAACAAGCAGCATTTCGAGCGATGAGCCAGCTCAAGGGCGCGCAGGCGGATGTGTATGCTGAAGCCGCGATTTTTTATCCGAGTGATGACGGCGAACATATCGATGTTGTTTGGATCAAAGCAGTTATCGGGTTACATCGATTGCGACCTGGGGTTCGTGTGAAGTTCACTTCGCATCGTCAGATTGAAGAACATTCAGGACGAAAGACATACACACTCGCCGGTGATCGAGTTGATGGTGTTGCAAGCGCGACACTCTCGCAGTACTGCTCGACACCAACTCCAGTACTCGAAGTAGATCAAGCAGGTGAACTCATGCATTATCTGCTTCAGGAAAACTCGTTTGGCGCTTCGAGTTCAGTCGATCTCGTAACATGCGAAGTGAATCGCGCCGAGATCCCTCGTTACATTCCTGACGAACGCAATCGCAAAGCATGGGCTTCGAGCGACATCAATATCCCATCTCGTCGGATGCATTTCGATGTGTTTGTTCATAAAGATCTATACAATAGATCATACCCAGAACTCAAAATCTATGACACAACGATTAGCGGCCAAGCAGATATCAATAACCCTGCTCGCGACATGGACCAACTTGATCTGCTCGAATCGATTGAAAATTTAGGGAACGGTTTAAATCGATTTGGATCTTCACATGTTCCTCGTTATCGAAAAATGATCGAGGAAGTCTGCAACACACTCAACTTTAATAGTAACACATTGCGTGGTTATCGATGTATTGCGGATTATCCGATATACGGATCACAAACTGCGATGGTGTTTTCTACTCAAGATCGAGACTGATCCAAATACTCGTCGAGGAATTCGCCAATTGGGCGCCACTCAAATGATCCGAGTAGATTGTTAAACCTTGCGTCACACTTTGTGAGATTGTTATAGTGTCTGAACTTGTGTGATCTTTTGAGCCCGCTCATTTTGGGTTGTCCGGGATCAACTTCCCATGGGTGGATATAGAAGATGTATGGCTGATCGGATTTTAGAATCCGGCGGACCCCCCACTTAAAGAGTGGATATGGGAAGAGTCGGAAATACCCGCCTCCAGCCCATGGGATTCCTTTTTTACCAACCTTGAGTACCGAGACGCATACTTCATGAAATCCAGGACGGATCTCTACGATTGGATTCCCAGAGTTCATGCCTTCGAGTTTTCCATATCGATCATGTGCAACAGTTGGGAATGCAGAACTGTCGTAGGTGAGTCCAAGTTCTTGAAGAATGTCTATCGACCAATCAGTAATTGAAAACGACGGGGCGCGATATCCGCGAATCTTTGCACCAGTCAGATCTTCAACGATCCCAATTCCCCGTTTCATATCTTCGCGAAACTCATCTTGTGAAAGGTTATAAATAAGGTCATGGCCGTAGCCATGGCTTGCGATTTCATGTCCCGCGTCTGCGATTCGTTTGATTAAGTCAGGGCATTTTTCAGCAACCCACCCCAAGATGAAACAGGTGCACTTCACGCCGTGGGTATCCATGAGTTCGAGCATTCGATCGGTATTTGCTTCGACGCGAAGATCCCGATCGTCCCATGTGTCTCGAGCGATAATCCCTTTTAGGTTTTCGACCTGGAACCAATCTTCGACATCTATAGACATCGCGGCTTGGGTTGTTTTGAACTTGCTCATCAAATCATCCTGTGCCCGCGTTTGCGGAATGCCTTGACATCTTTGCGTTGTGGGAACCGAAAATATTTCTTTGTGCTCATATCTAACGGAGTAGTTTCAGCTTCGCCGGATTTCATTTTAAGCATGATACCCATCATTAATCGTGCGCCGTCTTGCTTAGTGCCTGTGATCACACGATCGAGCGAATCATGTTCTTTGAGAGGCCATTCGAGGGTTCCCAAAATATCACCTGCGTCGAGTTTCTCAACCATCTCGTGGACAGTTACAACTGCGTGTTGTTCGCCGTGGAGGAGTTGCCAGAAGTTGGGCATCATCCCACGATAGATTGGGAGTTTTCCAGAATGAATATTGATACATCCGATTTTGGGTGAATCAAGAATTCCCTTTTTGAAAATCTCAGGGGCCGCAACTGACGCGACAACATCTGGGTTGATCTCTTTTATTCGATCAATATATGCAGGGTCATTCACAGATCCGCAATCAACAATCGGGAGCCCCTTCGATTTCGCAAGTTTGACGATTGAGTCACCGCGAAGTTTGACCTTGAAATATCGAGCAAGTAGTCTAAAGAAATCTATCGGCCCATAAAAATTAAATATGCGCTTCGCCGTTTTCCACTTTGGTTCGTGGAAAGCTTCTTGCACTGAGACTCCGACGATTTCGATCTGATCCGCAGGGTACTCGTCAAAGAACACTTCAAAGAACTTGATGACATACAACGGGTCGTCTTCAGTCACGAAAACAACTCTGAGTTTGTCTGAGGATTGTTGAGTTGTTTCTTCACTCATGATTCAGTCTCTGTATCTGACGGTTCAACCATGTCAACGACTGCTGCGCCACCCGCGAGCCATTTTTGGAGTTCGTCGCGTCGTTGATCTGTTTCTTGCTTGGTATATTGAGGATCTGCGAGCTTGAGCACTTCAGCATACTTTGCGGCGCAGACTTGTCGTGTGTATCCCTTTTCAAAGACAACACGCGCGTTACTACTCATCAATTTTGTTGTTTCTTTATCGCGGATCATACCGCGAAGTTGGGATGCTAAACCCTCAGAGTCTCCGAGTGCAGACCATATTCCACAGTTGTTGTGTTCAATAATCTGTCGAAGTTCAGACCAATCTTCTGACAACGCAACGATTGCTTTTCCAACCGCGAGAGATGTGTAAAGCTTGCTCGGGAAACTAATGCCTTCGATTCCCTCTGCAATGGTAACGAGCGATGCATCACACGAGTTGAGTGATTCGTTGAGTCGTTCAAACGGTTGGTATGGAAGCATGACAACATTGGTCATGTTATTTTCTTTGATATAGTTTTCGATCTGAGTTTTTTTACCACCGCCGCCGACGAGCACGAGTTTGAACGGCTCATCTTCAAGAAGCTTCGCGGCTTCAAGTACAGTATCAAAATCATAATACAAACCCATATTGCCTGAATACAGCAAAATGAAGTCGTCAACAAAACCATTCTCTTGTGCGATTTGAGAATCAGTTTTTGGTATCGGGAACAGATCTTCGCCGTCAGCCCAGTTCGGGATGACATGGATATGTTCTGAAGTGATTGGGTATGTTTCTGCGACAAGCTTCTTTGCGGCGCTACAGAGTACGATTGCTTCGTTTGTGCGTTTATATTTGCGGCGATTGAGCGCCATCCAGACTCGTTCAATCATCGAACCTTTTTTAAAGGTTCCAACCCATACTCCTAGTTGTGGATGCGCATCATGGAGCAATGTGACATAATGATGTCTGCGAAAAAGAGAGACGAGCCAACCGATCGCACCTAGGAATGGTGGGTTGGTTGTGTAGAGATACACAGTGTCTTTTTTTGATTTAAGAAGTACCGAAAGAACCATCGGGATCACAAAAGTAAGGTAGTTGAACGCTCGTCCCGGGAGAAAGTTCTTATCGAATCGAGCAACCTTGAGACGATGAATTTTCACACCATCAACAGTTTCTTTGAGCGGACAATCTTGCCAAGTATCCTTTGGGCCATAGCTCGGGCGCCCAGTGAGAACCTCAACCTCGAAACCGAGTTTCGCAAGTTCTACCGCGAGTTCATGGAGTAAATGCCCTGTCGATGCAACATCGGGAACATAGTACTGATTGAGGATGACAACCTTAGTTTTTTTCTCAGCCATGCGAGTTACCGGAGACGACTTCTTGTTGATGGGATTCTGTAGGTTCTCCGAAGACTTCGCGGAGTCGAGCGCCGAGCCAATCGATGAGCTTTGCCTTCTCGTCACTCAGGAATCCAAGATCAACCCGTTGCGGTTCGTCCTTGATTTTATCGAGCCCGAGACGCTTGAGTAAATATGCTCTGGGTGAACGAGTGAAGAGCATCGCAGGGTTTCCATACGAAACGGTTGCAACACACGCGTGCACACGATTCGAAATTGTTAGATCAGCATTTGCATAAATGTTGAGATATGAGTACGGAACATCACCGGAGTACATCATCGGAGCGCGATAGTTCTTCTTCATTAAGAACGGGTTGTATCGGTGATCTGTACGAACAATGAGTTTGTCACCGATTCGTTTGGGACCGTTGTTTAGTCCTAAGAGACAATCAAGAAAGATGTAAGCGCGATGTTTGTAACAGAGTTCGGTTCGACGCTTAGGATGTCGGACGCGCCATTCTTGATCTTCAAAGTTAAACGAACGATCAGCAGAACCAGTAAACAACTCCGCAGGCGAAATCACAGGTTCAGGAATTTGATCGAAGTTCATCGCGATATATGGTTCAATATCAGTTGGAATCTTTGGAAACAAATCTGAGACAAAGGTTGCGACATCAACGCCGTCGTATGCAAACTCTGCGAGATCCCCCAAAGCGTCGTAGGTTTCCGTATCGCGAGTTGTAAATATATGAGGCGGACACTCTTTCATGAGTGATCGGCTGATATCGATCGTCCCTTGGTCATACTGCATCATCCCCGCGGCGAGCACAATAATCTTGGCGCCCTTCTCATGTTGAGTGCGAATCAGATCTGAGACAATCCCTGTCATTTCCGGACGCACATACGGCCCCAGGATCACAATTGCATCAAGCTCTAGATGTTTTGCGTAATCGAGGGAGTTTGGAGGATTCCCCTGGGATGTGTTCCAATATCCTGCTTGATCGCCAATTGGAAAAACATGTGCACCTGGATATGCCTTTTCGAGTGCGAATACTGCTCCGAGTTGGAAGAATGCGTTTCCGATATTGGTAGACCAATATCCTGTAAGCACCCCAATTCTTGGGCGATTTGCGGTTTTAGGGAGAAACTCCGTCATGGATGGTCTGCCGATCTCTATCTGTTGAATAGACAAATTACACCAAGTTGATCGGCTAAATAGCTCTGCCGACCCAGTCAGATTCTATGGTATTGGGAAGATCTCTCGTAGGAATCAAGCAGGGATCAAGTGCAGCAAAATATCACGAATTCTTCAAGGATTAGATTTCGGTTTCAAATTGACCGATCTTCCTCCTCTGCCGATAGTAGATGAGAGTGAGAACTGACAGACGAATGAGTTATAGGACGATATGGATCAATCAACCCAAACCAATCCAAGCAATGCTGAACCAGTTGCAGAACCGCCTCGGAAGTCCCCGTGGTCGATGAAAGCCAAAATTATTCGGCTTGGCTGGGGAATATGCGAGCTTCTCTTCTGGAAACTCTCGCCGACCTGGGCATGGGGATTCCGTCGATTCATGCTCAGAATGTTTGGAGCTTCAGTAGGCCAACGAGTTAAAATCCATCCATCAGTCAAAGTCATCATCCCTTGGCACATAAAGATCGGAGATGATGTCGTTGTCCACGAACGAGCAATTTTGTACGCCCTTGGAGATATCGAGATCGGGGATCAATCCGAGATCGGTCCACTCGTCCATATATGCGCCGGCACGCATGACTATACAGATCCAGCATTTACATTGCTTCGTCAGCCGATCACGATCGGAAAACGATGTGTGCTTTGCGCCGCGAGCTTTGTCGCACCAAATGTAACACTCTCAGACGGCACAATCTTAATGCCTCGCGCTGCGATCTATTCCGACACTCGATCAGGGGCTTGCTACAACGGAAACCCCGCAAAGATTTATGCCTTAGAACCTGTTGAGAACAACCAAGAGGAGAATGTTGCTTGATGGATGCCATCTGTTCTCCATCTCAATCAGGCAACAGTTCAGCGCGATCGTTGATCTGGGGTATCGTTTCGCAAACTATCTATAAACTCATTCCTAGCCCAGCGTACAAGACCCGTCGGATGGTTCTACAGATGTTTGGCGCAAAGCTTGATCCAACCTCTCGTGTGAGAGGGGGGGTCAAAATTTCCGCACCATGGAATCTGAGCATCGGGCGCAAAAGCTCGATCGGAGAAGGCGCAATCATCTGGGCACATGCACCTATTGAGATCGGTGCTCGCAGCGTGATAAGTCAATACTGCTTTGTTTCGAGTGCTCGTTGGAAGAATAACGATCCCAAGAAACCCGAAGAGCGTGCGCCAATCACAATTGGCGATGATGTCTGGATCGCAACTGAAAGTGTTGTGCTTGGGGGACAATCAATCCCCAACGGAGTGCTCATCGGAGCGCGTTCAACAGTTTGGGGCACGATCACCCCTTGGACAATCGCGACAGGCCATCCCGCAAAGTCTCGCCGTGAGCGCCCGTATAAGGGGCCTCGTGTATGAACGAACAGCCTACACAAAATCCCGGGGTTGATATCTCAAACACCCCAAGTCCTCATAGTCTCAAGAATCGTCTTTTGCGAGTGCTCTGGGGATTTGTTCAAGCGACCCTCTTTCGATGGAGCCCGCGGCCATGCCACCGTTGGCGTGCATTCCTGCTCAGGTCATTTGGCGCGGATGTCACAATGAAGTCTCGCGTGTATCCCAAAGCAAAGGTTTGGGGGCCTTGGAACTTGAAGATGGATGACTTTGCAACTCTCGCAGATGATGTTGATTGTTACTGCGTAGATCGAATATCAATCGGCGCACACACAACAATTAGTCAATACAGTTATCTATGTGGCGCGACGCATGACTTTGAACTTGTGAAACGCCCGTTAACACCTATGCCGATCACGATTGGAGAGGGTGTTTGGATAGCCGCGGATGTGTTCGTGGGTCCAGGGACTACGATCGGAGATCACTCAGTTGTTGGAGCAAGATCGAGTGTGTTTACTGATTTGCCCGCATGGAAGGTTTGCGTGGGTTCTCCTGCAAAACCGATAAGGGATCGCGTACTTCGTGATGCTCCAGATCAAGAGTTGAATGTTGTTAGTCCAACTGATGTGGATGGAGATGTTATATGACGATTTCCATTTTTATCCAAACACTCAACGAAGAAGAAAACCTTCCAGGATTGCTCGAATCTGTTTCATGGGCAGACGATGTGGTTGTACTTGATTCACTCTCAAATGATAGAACAAGAGAAATCAGTGAAGCATCTGGCGCGAGATGGTTTGAACGCCCATATGACGGGCGAGGCAATCATCAGAATTGGGCGATGGACAACATCGAGTTCAAGTATCGTTGGGTGTTCTATCTCGACGCAGACGAACGGATGACACCTGAGTTGCGAGATGAGATCGAATCAATCGCGGCGGACTGGGAAAACGGATCAAAGTCAAAAGAGAACAATGATCCTGTCGCGTTCTATTGTGGTCGAAAGAACATTTTTAAAGGTCGATGGCTCAAACACGCAATGCCGCCAGGCAATATTATGCGTTTTTTCCAGCCACCTCATATCCGATTCGCGCGCGACGCGAACCCTGTCCCAATCGTTGACGGTGCTATAGGGTATCTCAATAAGCACTTCATCCATTATAACTTCTCAAAGGGAATCCGCGAATGGATCGAGCGCCACAACCGGTATTCGAGCTATGAAGCTGTGGAAACTGTTCGAGCACTAAAGGATAACCCTGTTAGGTTTGGAAACCTCTTTTCAACGGATCGTAATACCCGTCGTCTTGAGCTCAAGAACATTTCGTTCCGAATGCCCATGAGACCCATGCTCAAGTTTGTCTACATGTATGTATTGAGTCGAGGATTTCTCGATGGGCGAGCTGGTTGGACCTATTGTCGACTCCAAGCAATGTATGAATATATGATCGTGCTCAAAGTGCGTGAACTCAATCGTCCAGATTTACTCGCTGCAGATCGAGGAGAATCATCTGGTGATGGAAAAGTAAATCAAAGGGAAGAATCTTGAACGCAACACTCCTTCCATATTTACGCTCGGTGAAACTCATCAAGCTCCGCGCCCAAGCGAGATTGCAATGCGCGTTTCCAAGATCAGAATCGCATCGTCTACCTGTCCGGTTCATCGTTGGGTGTGGGCGCTCAGGAACGACGATACTTGGAAAGGTGCTCTCTGCGAATAAGAATGCAATGTATCTCCGCGAGCCCTACCACCTTTGGCAAGCAATCGACTCGCGTATGGATGTTACTGGACTCCATTCGGATCCCGAAGACACTCGGTTCTTTATGGATGTAGACGATGTTACAGAGCGCGGGAAAAAACGATTCGATAAGACAATTGCGAGAACCGGGACGAAGGGAACTCATCAGTGTGTGATTGAAAAAACTCCACACAACGCAGGGAAGCTGGGCTGGATAGAAGCAATCGAACCCGGATATAAAGTAATTCACATCGTGCGAAACGGGTTGAGTGTTGTTCGATCAATTAATCGTCTTGCAACTAAACCTACATATCGTCTAGCAATCAAACCAAACTATAACCAATGGTGGGGTGAAAACGACGCCAAATGGAAAGCGCTCAAGCAAGAGGGTCCAGCACTTGGGTACTTTGGTGATGAGATAAATCAGCTCAAAACAAGCACACAGCGCGGCGCCTACGAATGGCTCGTTAGTATCGGCGAACTCGATCGCTGGCGTGATCGTCTCGGAGATCGACTCCTTGAGATTACATATACCCAACTCACATCAGATCCCGCAGGGACCTGTCATCAAATCGCGGACCACTTCGACATCCCCGCTTCTGATGAATGGATTCAACTCGCAAAGGATATGCTCTCTTCAGAACGAGTGAATGATGGAGACGAGCTTGAGTTGCCTCCAAAGATGATGAAACAGTTCAACGAGTATCAGGAAAGATTTGGTTTTGAAGGCCGAGCTGTCTCAATAAATTCTTCAGATACAAACACGCAAAACCAGGCGGTCGATCAATGAGAGTGTTACATTTTAAACCCACTATGCGACTCGAAGACGGCGGTGTCGTCAAAGCAGTTCTCGATCTATGCACGATGTCCCAAAGAGATGACGACATCGGGTTAGCAACCTTCGATGCTTCGGGAGTTCCACAAGACTGGCTTGATCCTGAAACAACAACTACGCGGGTTCATCATCTTGAGGGAGATTCAAGCTCAAGCGAATCTCTCAACTCAGATCAAAAAAATCAACTCAGAGATATCATCAAGAAATACGATGTGGTTCATCTTCACTCTATGTGGACCGTTGCGAACCCACAAGTTGCAGCAATCTGTAAACAAGAAGGAATACCCTACATCTTAAGCGTGCACGGCATGCTCGACGATTGGTGCATGAGTCAACGAAAGCTCAAGAAGGTAATGTATCTGAAAACCTGGGGCAGAAAACTTCTCAGGGATGCTTCGATTGTGCATTGCACTGCTCAAGCAGAACTCGATCAAGCGTCAGCATGGTTCAAAAGATCTAAGGGCCGAGTGGTTCCTTTGCCTTTCGATCTTGAAGAGTATGTGAATATGCCCGACGCTACAATCGCGTACGACGCATTCGAGAAGCTCGACAAAGAACTTCCTAAGGTGTTGTTTTTGAGCCGTATCAACTACAAAAAAGGCGTTGATCGTTTAATCAAAGCGTCTGCGATTCTGAATACAAGAAAAGTGAAACATCAACTTGTGATCGCGGGAACAGGAGATGATTCTTATGTTTCCCAAATGGTTGAACTTGCAAAGTCTGAGGGGATTGAAGAACTTACCTATTTCCTTGGATTTGCTTCTGGTGCTGCAAAGATCGCGCTGCTCGGAGTTTGCGATGTCTTTGCACTACCAACGAGTCAAGAGAACTTCGGGTTCGTATTCTTTGAATCACTTGCGTCTGGAACAACAGTGTTAACAACCAAGGGGACTGATACTTGGCCTGAGATCGAAGCTTCCGGAGGCGGAGTTATCGTGGACAATACTCCTGAAGCATTCGCAGATGCTCTTGAGAAAATCATCGAAGATCGTGAAGGTTACAACGTTCGCGCCGCGAGCGCCAGAGAATGGGCACACCGAGAAATGGCAGTTGATAAAGTCCGCGAAGAGTACAAGACCATGTATAAGTCCATGTAACTCGATCAGTTGAAGATCAACAAAGCGTTCGATATCGACATGTCGAGCACTTTGACTAAACCTTCGAAGAGTGTGGTTCGTACAGCGATAGAAAAGACATAAATCAGGTTGTTTTTTAGAGGTTTTCTCCTAAAAAACACTTTATTGGCCGATAATTCCCACTTAGTGACACTCTTCTCGATCTGGAGTCCAATATGGGCACGCTTACCTCATTTTACCTGATTGGCATGGCGATCTTCATCGCGATCTATGTCATGACGCAGGTATCAAGAGGGAAGGAAGAACTGGTCTCGTTGAGGAACTTCTTTCTCGCTGGGATGATAATTTTCCAAATTACGGGGACCGCTGCGAGTGTGCTTACGAATGACACCGCGTTTTTTCATCCAACAGATGTTGATGGAACCTCGGTCATATTTTCGGCAATGCTCACTGTGTTTATGGTGATCTTCTTTGTTTCGTACCAATACTCAACCCGACATGTAGACAAGTTCTTTCAACGCAAACCAGAGAACAAAGCGGTCTATTCTCCATTTGGATTGATGATGATCGCCGCCGTCATGATTGGGGTTGGGATTCTGAGTCAGTATGTCCTTGTCTATACCCCGGTGCTTGGACCTGGATTCCAAAGACTTGCATATGGCCTCTATGCGATTGCAGCGGGACTCGCAACATGGGCAGCCGCCCCAAGGTTGCTGAATCCCTTCTTCTTGTTTACTGCGGCGGCCATCATTCTTCTGTCAATGGGGCTCACTTTCGCACAGAACTTTGGCCGACGAGATTTGCTCGGGGTTGTACTCGCAGTTCTCTGGGCGCTCTACTTCAGTCACTGGAGATACTTTCCGTTCAAGACAATCTTCTTCCGAATGGGTGTCGTTTCCATTGCAGGTCTCATTTTGCTCGCACTCGTCACATCTGCTCGATCGGGTGAGTTTCGCGATCAATCTGCGATGCAAAACATCTCGACACTCAAAGACGCGTCCGCTGGAGAAGGGATCAAAGACGTACTCTACGGCCAACGAGCAGGTCTCAACAGCATGTGGTTGATCGAGTCTCGTCCGGACTCACATCCATACGACACACTGCATTCGTTGAGACTCGTACTGTCTTTCCCAATCCCTCGATCTATCTGGGTGGGAAAACCTGATGCGCTCGGGTTCACAATGCCTGAAACTGAAGTCAAAGTCTCAGGCAAAGGAGAAGGTTGGAATATTGGACCCGGGGTCATCGGACACATCGCAAACGATAATCCGTTCATTGCACTCTGGCTGTATCCAATCATCCTCGGTTTCTCTATCCGGTTCTTTGATCGAGCAGTGATCTGGTTTTCATCAAATCCATTTATTGTACTTCCAATGGGCGCCGCTATTGGGCAGTTCATCGCACTCGCGCGAGGAGAGCTTGGCACGTTCTTCTTCCTTGCTTTGCTCAACATTATCTCTGCGTTTGTATTGATGAAAATCATCTCGTGGGCGCTCAAGCTCATCGGATGGATCAAGGTAGAAGAAGGATCTTGGGATGATCTCAGTTGGGATTCTGATGCGACTTATGATTCAGAATACAACTACGATGAAGCGTATTCGGATTATTGATATCTCTGTTGAGGGCGGGTGCTCGATTGTCTGAAACCAAGAATCATCTACTGCGGATCTTTTCAAACTACACAAGACTGCTCATCACCCTTTCGCTTGGGTTGATTGTTGTTCCGTTGACTTTGCGATGGCTTGGGGATTCAGCTTTCGGGATCATCACCCTGCTCGGCGCCAACATCGGACTCGCGGGGATCTTTCGTCAGATCATACAACAATCACTCGTGCGAGAACTCGGGCAAGCATACCACTCTGACGATGAATCCTTTCGGAAAAACTATGCAACCATCTGCCTGATCTCTGTAGTTTGCACAGGGCTTTCAGTTGTTAGCTTTGCGATTGTTTATTTTCTCATCCCGAGTTTTAAGATTTCAGAAGAGTTTGTAACCCCTGCAAGATGGTTCGTCATCGGACAAGGGTGTTATACCGCTGCGATGATTTTGCTCGCGCCGATTCTCAATATGTATCTGGTAAAAGAGAAGTTCATCGGATACAACATTTGGTATATCGGAGTCAGAGCAAGCAACATTGTTTCGGTTTTTATCCTTGGGTATGTGATCGCAATTGATGATCCCGCACTTGGACTTACTCTCCACGGCGTAACCTGGGCATCGCTCGCGACAATCGGGATGCTGATCGCTGCGGTTGTGATGGTCTCGAAGGATCATCGTCTGATGTTCAGAATTAAAGGGAGTGATCAAGAGGCTAGATCGCAAGTCTTGTCGACATTTTCATGGAACACAGGCGTGCAAGTTGCGATGAATCTTCACGAGCAGATTCCACCTCTCTTGCTCAACTTGTTTAATGGAACTCTCGCAAATGCCGCATGGGGTGTCGGGTTTCGATTCGTAGCATACATCAGAATGTGCACCACTGGTGTTCAGTTCGGTTCAGATGCTGTAAGCGCGAGGCTCGCGTCGGGAGATGATGACGAAGAGTCAAGACGAAAGCTACAAAGACTCATCAGCATTCAAACCAAACTAACTTCGATGATCGCGATCCCTGCAGCAGTGGTCATTTTCTTCTATGGCTGGCCTATCTTTGATCTCTGGGTGGGTAGTTCGCTTGAGAATTACAATACTGTAATGCCTATCGCGGTTTATATGTCCAGAATCCTCGCGATTGCACTCGTTGCACGAGCAATCTCTGATACATGGATGATCATTCTTTATGGATCGGGATACATCAAAGCTTATGCGCCTTGGATCTTTGCCGGGGGTATTTTCGCCCCATTGTCTTCTGTTATTCTTATGTTTGTCTTGCCCGAGCACTTGGTCGTGTATGCGCCTCCGACTATGTTTGCGCTCGTGTTTGTTGTGATTCACCTCTTCGGATTACCAATTATTGCTGGGAAGTGTTTACACATCAAAGCGTCATCGCTATTGCTATCGCTTACCCGTCCGCTCATAGCGACAATCATCGCACTCGCAGGAGCTTGGGCAGTCTTGTATTTCAGCGGGCATCTGAGCGACCTTGGTATGCGAGGAACTATCAACTTCGAACGAAGAGCAACGATTGATCGTGCATGGATCTTTGGTTCTGTATTGTTATTCGGTATAATCTACTCAATCGCAAGTTTCACGATTGTGCTCGATGCACCTGAGCGATCAAGAATTTTTAACATGATCAATCGCCGATCTTCAAATCAACAATAACCGCACGATGATCACTCCCTACAACTTCGAATGTGTCCCATGCGATTGGCGCGATATCGCCAAGCGTCCACACATCGTCTAGGTGCACCATTGCTGCAGACGGGGTTGGTGAATTTGCTGGAAAACTGCCGCCGAATCTGAGCAATGGTTTACTCATCGATAATCCTACAGACCTGAATGATCTGGCGCGCTGTTGTGCAGGTCCTGCATTAAGATCAGCTGCAACAATCAAAGGCATGTCAAACTGCTCGTTGATCATTTTCACCGCACGAGCTTGAGATTCGATCATCAAGTTACCCTCGTCCCATCGTTGAGAGTTTCTCGGCGAAAGTGGATGGGCTAAACCAATTGCAATGTCTCCACCCGGGAGTTTGAGCCGACGATACAGTTGGAGATCTGGATAAGCAGGGTCAAGCGGAGCAGGGAGTGCATCGATCGGCCAACGGCTGATCATGTAACAAGGTGAACTCAGATTGTCTATCCAAGGACGACGGACCCAATGTGAATAAGGTGTTGAATCGAGGTAACCTCGATCTTTGATCGATCGGCTAAGCTCCGCAGGCACTTCAAGAAGCACAATTAAATCTGCTTCGTAGGCGAGCAACTCCTGGACAACCAGATCCCACGATTCGTTTTCAGGATGAATGTTCAAAGAAATCACACGCAATGAGTTTTTAGGTTTCGTACTTATGTCCACAAGTGGTAATACCAAGTGTCGATTGGACACAATGGGTGATATCGACACAATTAACAGAACCACGAGCACTGCGCACACTCTATAACGACGAAGGATCAAGAAAAGAATCAATGGAATTGAAACAAGAACACTCAGCAGCATCTGCTGAGACGCGACGATATCGAATGGGTATAACCAACTCCCGAGTATCCACGCAAAACAAGCGAGAGTCGCGAGAAGAATAATCGCCCAAACAGCAATGTTGGTTGTCTTTGAATGCTTTGTGCTTTGGGGTTTCTCAGTGTTCATCTGCTTTACTATCGAACGATTGCGACAGAGTCCTAAAGGGACTATGAAAAAACGGGCGGCTCAAGTGAGCCGCCCGTTTAAGGTTAGATTCAATGTATCGCTTAGTTGTCGCGGTACATGTAGTTCGCGTCGAGCGCTTTGCCTACACGAGTAGAGATCTCTTGGAGATGTGCTCTTGTGTATGTGTCAAGCTTGTCGCCGTTCGCGATAACTTCATCAACATTGTCTTTGATGAACTGAAGATGCATAGTTGCAAGCATCTTGACTGGTTTCGCGGAGGAGTTGAACCCTCGGTTCTCGAAAGCCATATCAAGGAGTCTGCTGAGATGCTCACGCTGAAGGTTACGACGAAGTGATGAAATCATCGGCTTGCGTTCAGTAAACTTCATGCTTGGTTTCTCACCGATTTCAGTCCAGATTGACTCTGTGACTGATTGCATCAACTCTGCAAGAGTGAGTGCGTCTTGGTCAGCCGGGACAAACAGTTCATAGTCATACACACGTTGAACTGTTTGTGGATTGAGCAACATTGTCAATGCTGAAGCTTGCATACCCATCACACGATCATGGATAGGCATTGCAGCATCTGCAAACACAGTGTTAATATCGTCCCACCACTTATCGACAGTAGTATGAGCAAGAAGCTCAGGGGTGATACCGTATGCGTCATCCATGAATGAGTTTTCAATCACGAATTTCATCGCTGCGCGTTGGCGCTCTGCAGGGACAACCTCGATCGGAGCGCGAGCGCCCGGGTCACCCTTCTTATCACGGTAAACATATGCAGATCCAACCCAGTTGCTCATCATTGAGAGTGATTGCATCTGTGTGTTGAGTGTGATCAAGTATCCTCTACGAGCTCTTGACCATGACTCTCCGTCTTGAACAAAGTTTTCAACGAGTCCACTTCGGATCGTTTTTACAAGCTCCATCTGGCTGTTCGCGTAATCCAATGGGTTTTCACTCAAGTCATAACGACGAGCACGAGGGTCAGGACCGAAGGTGTCTTCGTCAGTACCGTACGCGAGCTCAGGTTCTGAAACGCGTGAGAGTACTTTGTCAAGATCGCCGCTGCCGTAACCGTACTCGATCGCCCAGTAGTCATATGGACCGATTCCGTCTGAGGAGTAGTTTCCTTGGACATCGCCGTATCCTGGCATTTGAATGTTAATGCCGTTGTAGTCCATCACTGATGATGACCAAGGCTTCACATCTTTCATCTCATCAGAGTTGATGGTTTCGAGTGAGTATGAGCTTGAGCCCTTAAAGTTGTGGCGCAGCCCGAGGGTGTGTCCAACTTCGTGCGCAACAAGTTCTGCGAGCATCGGTCCAACGAACCATTCTGGTACGCCGTCGATCATGTCGCCTTGCTCCTTCTTAGGAGTTGCGTCGCCTTCAGTTTCTCCCTCGTCTTCTTCTGCTTCATCCTTTTCTTCTGGCTCGTCGCCTTTTTCAAGCATCGCCAGATATTCAGGTGGAATCATTGATTTCAGACCAGGGTTTTCTTCGAGCTGTTTGCGGATCATCTCAAGTGTTTCAGGATCGATCTCTGGATCGCCTGTTTCACTTGTTGACATCGATGCAGCTTGTGCGTCGAGTGCAAACATTTCGATCATGCTCAAGTACATACGCATCGACGCGAGATCAAGCGCTTTACCTGTTGCAGCCATACACATGCCAGATACCTGTGATGCTCGGCCGTTGAGTCCGTCGAACTCGTTGTTGCCAATCATGCTTGTGCCTGGGATGAACCCGTTGTCGCTTTGCGATGCATTATGTAATGCGTCGTTGTGTTCAGCGATTGAGCATGCTTCGCGCTCAATTAACATTCGTTCGCGTTGCTCAGGAGTTGCAAGTCGCAAACGTGGATCCCACTTGGGATTTTCTTCGAGCCAATCAAGTGTCGCAGGTGCGTACCCTTCGGTTGCGAGAGAACCGAGAAGGTCCTCCCAACGATAAGTAAATACACGCGCCCAACCATCAGTAAGCACAACATCTGCATCGAGAATCTGTCCCGTCATCGGGTTCACGCGTGAAGGTCCGATCGCGGTTGCAACGTCGTTAGAAATCCAACGGACGAAGTTGTAACGAACATCTTCAGGATCTTTATCCATGTTCGCGCCAGATGCTTTGTCCTGGTATTGAACTTGGATCGCGCCTTCGATTCCAATCTTGCGGAACGCATCGTTCCAGCTCTCAACCCCTTGGCGAACCCAACGGCGATAACGAATCGGCACCGTGTGCTCGATGTAGTACACGATGGGTTCCTTTGGAGGACTCAGAGTTAGTTTCGGATCAGCTTTCTCAATGTGCCAACGGTTGATCAAGCGACGGTTCTTTTCTTTCGCGTCGTATTGACCAAGATCTGTATATGTTGTTACGAAATACCCAACTCGTTGATCTGCTTGGCGCGGTTTAAACCCACGAGTGCCTTTGATATGTGAGATAGAGTAGTGGAACTTCTTCATAGTCCCGCCTGCAACTGGGCCTTCAAACTCGAGCTCAATATTGCCTGGGAATGCTTTGATTTCATTCACAGTTGTCAAGCTCTTGTTGAGCGCAAGCGCAGAGGGGCCAAAGAATGTGCGAGCTTTACCAACGAGCAAGTCGTCGAGATCGATCACTGGTTGACCCGTAGGTCCTGTTGAAACGATTGCGACATCAAGCAAGACGCGATCAGTCCAAACAGTCTCGACTGAGTCCTTTGATTCTTGATCTCCTGTTGAACGCACTGCGATCTGAGGTTGAATCAACGCGAGACGATTACCGATTCGCTTCCACTTCGTGTACAGATCACCCGCCTGTAGGCCTGCGAAGATTTCACCGCCCGCGACAGTCATCGCGAAAAAGTGATTTTGCTTTTCGTAACCGCGTGGAAGTTCTGCGAGAACTTGGTTCGTCTTACGATTGATGAACAAGTTGTAGAACGAGTTCCCGTCTGCAGTTGAGACGACTCGTTCATAGTCCTTGGAAACATCCTTCCAAGACTTGAGGCCGTCACTTGAAGCAGAAGCGCCCCCACCGCGGCCGGCCATTGCTGCGAGTTGTGCAAAGTCCACGCCTTCTTCAGGTGTCGCAGCCGCAGGCTCTTCCATATAACTGCTCTGCGCAATGGCAGATCCAGTCGCAAATGCCGAGATGCCCACCATGGCACCGACGATGCCCGTCAGTGTTCTCACTGATACGAGCTTTCCATGATCCCTTTTCATATCAAAATACTCCGTTGTTAGGTCCAGCATTGCTGCACCAAGCTGTCTTTGGCTGAATACCAGCCCGCTGATGAACACACCGAAACCCACATACGCGTCATGGGGGTCACGGGATACCACTTGATCTGGGTACCTGTCGAAGGTTCCCTATCGACACTGACGAGTGTCAGTCCATAGATCTATCCCCATTGGAGCGCAGGAAATGCGCCGAAGGGATATGCAAGAATTACCATACCACACGCAAAAAGATTCAAGAAATCGAGGAAATCAGAGAGGATTCGCATGAATCCAGATCACGATTACTGTGGTGGCTACGAAAATAAGCCCCGCGAGTCGAACCATGTTGTCATGGATCGCGAGTTCAGTTGGGTCGTCATATCGGCCACGCATCAAAAGCGTGATCGTTCTGAGTAGTGCTAGTGTCGCTGGAGCGACAGTAATCCAAAGCAAGTTCATACCAAATCCACCCGAGTTGAGATCAGGTAGACCGGCTTGTCTACTTGCAAAAATGTACATATAATCGAGTTCTTGGCTCTGTACGTAACCTGTGTAAGTTAAAAGAGTTGCGACACCGGTTACTACGACGAACATCCGCAACATTTGATCAGTGTAGTGTTGTTGGACATCGCGAACGGCCATCGCATCTGCGTCAGAACCCATGTGTCGACGTTCGCCAAGTCGTTTGCCAAAAGCCAGAAACATGCTCAAGAACAGGGTTGCGTTGAGTAACCAAGTCGAAGGGGCAATTCCGACTGCGGCACAGCCACCTAATACACGAATCACAAATCCAGACGACAAACTCAACACATCGACAATAACGATGTGCTTGAGTCCTGACGAATAGAGCATGACATTGATGATGTAGAACACGATGAGCCCTAAAACCCAGATTCTGAGCTCTGATGGGACTCCAATCACACAAAATAGACTCGCAACAAGCAATCCGACACCAAAGAACTTGGCAATCGAGATCGGGACTTGCCCGCTAGCTAAAGGCCGATTTTTCTTTCTGGGATGTGCTCGATCACGATCGACATCTGCTAAATCGTTAAAAACATAACACCCAGAGGCTGCTAGACAGAACCCTAAAAATGTAAGTCCAGTTGCTAGAGCAAGTTCCATACGAGGCATGTCTTGGAGTTTGCCGTCTGCAATCGCAAACAGAGGCCCTATCAACACAAAGATTCCCTTTGACCATTGATGTGGTCGAGCAAGACGGATGAGTCCAGGGATTAATTTTCCCGTGGATGGATCGTTACTCTGGGGTGTTTCAGGTTGGATGGATTCACTCGTCATGTGTTACTCAGCCATCGACATAACGAGTGGATCGACTCAAGAGTTCACACAAAACCTGCGCAGAAGATCAACATTCTTGATCAATCCAAGAACAAATGCCCTATTGAGCCGATAGGGTGAGCGATGGATTTAGTCAGTACAACATCTCAAGTATCAATTTCTGATCGGATTTGGTCAGTATTGATCGTCCTCGGATTGGTCACCGTGATGAGTTGGGGTCTCATCTTGACTTCTAATCTTTCAGGCCGAGGCGCAGCTGATGACCTGAATTATCACTGGTTAGCAATCCAACAGTTCTCCCAACAACTCCCAAGCCCAGATCTGTCTGATTATCCATCCGCGACAACCCCAGGGTATCACTTGTTGCTTTCTCCGTTTGTGAAAGTTGGATTCGGACATATGGGTATTCAACTCATTGCAAGTGCTTGGACTCTTGCGATGTTTGGATTCTTGACTTGGGTTCTCGCGAATCGATTTGGAAAAGTATCCACCATTCTGATGCTCCCGATGATCACATCGATGTATGTGTTCTATCCAGGGGTCTGGCTGCTCCCAGACAATGCAGGATGGTTTGGGGTTTTGTTGATATTGATGCTCTCACTCAAAGAGCATGCAACATGGAAAACATGGGCGCTCTCAAGTGTCATCCTCTTTGCGCTTGTGTGGATCCGACAGATTCACATCTGGATCGCCGGAGTGATCTGGTTCAGCGCGTGGTTGGGGACAATCGAAGAAGCTCCATCGCCTTCGAAGCTGTTCTCTAATGTGATCAATCGTTCTGGTAGGACGGTTATTGCAGTTGGACTAACGATACCGGCGGCGTCTGCGATTGTTTGGTTCGTTGCAACCTGGGGTGGACTTGTTCCCCCTACTTTTCAAGGGCTTCATCAAGGTCCAAATCTCGCAACGCCTGGATTTATACTCACACAACTTGCAATCTTGAGTGTCTTCTTTGTTCCAATGCTTTGGGAATCAATCAAAGACACATGGAAACATCAATGGTCTTGGGTGCTTGTTGCAGCACTCATCGGTATGGCGCTTGGTATTGTTCCAGAGTCGTCATACTCATACGACGCTGGGCGATATAGCGGCTGGTGGAACCTCATCAACAAGCTCCCAGTGATTGCTCAACGATCTCCAGTCTATGTCCTTGGGTCAATCTCAGGATCAGTGCTCCTTGTTGTATGGTTCAATCTTGTCAATCGTCGAGACGCATGGATATGGATCGGCGCGTTCATCGCGTTTGTGCTCGCGCAAAGCGCAAACCATGCGAGCTGGCAAAGGTACCATGAGCCCATGTTGTTGATCATGTTCCTATTGATCCTCGCGCGATCAAACAGAGTAAAACGTCCAGAGTTGTCGATGAGATGGTTGGTTATCGGGTCATGTGCACTCGCTGGGATGCTCGCGGTTCTGACAACAGGATCGTTGTTGAATGCGAATCCAGTTGAGACTCAGATTCAGCACGAAAGCTCTGAAGGCGATTCTCTCTGAGAATTCCTCGAATTGTGGACGCGATCGGTTCCAATCATGATCTTTCGTATTGAATCTTCGTACAAAAGGTTCTGATTCGATTGGAATTCTGGATCAATATGCTGGCTTTGTGAGCCGATGTTCCAACAATACCATTCACACGATCAATCGTCGTGATAATCAACACGGACTTTAGTTAACCAGCGGAAGATACTCACTATGAGCGACACGAAACGCGCACTGATTACCGGGATCACCGGACAAGACGGATCTTACCTCGCAGAGTTCCTCCTCTCAAAGGGGTACGAGGTTCACGGCATTATCCGAAGAGCTTCATCCTTTAACACGGAACGACTCGACGATATCTACCAAGATCCGCATCTCGATGGCGCAAAGCTCAAACTGCATTACGGCGACTTGTGTGACGCAAACAATATCAACAAAGTGATCGATACGGTTAAGCCTCACGAGGTTTATAATCTCGGCGCTCAATCACATGTCCGTGTTTCTTTTGACATGCCTATTTATACCGCGGACACAGTGGGTATGGGCGCACTTCGTCTGCTCGAAGCGATCCGTGATTTCCAAGACAAGTCAGGACAACAGGTTCGTTACTACCAAGCAAGCTCGTCAGAAATGTACGGCAAGGTGCTCGAAGTTCCTCAATCAGAATCCACACCTTTCTGGCCTCGATCACCATACTCGTGTGCAAAGGTCATGGCGCACTGGGCAACTGTCAACTTCCGTGAATCATACGGAATGCACGCGTCATGTGGTATTCTCTTTAATCATGAATCCCCTCGTCGCGGCGAAACCTTCGTGACTCGCAAGATCACTCGCGCGGTCGGCCGAATCAAACTCGGTATGCAAGACAAAGTCTACCTCGGTAACCTCGACGCGAAACGCGATTGGGGATTCGCTGGAGACTATGTCAAGATGATGTGGATGATGCTTCAAATGCCTGAAGCGGATGACTATGTTGTTGCAACTGGACGCACGATCTCTGTGCGCGAGTTTGCAGAGATGGCCTTCAACTCTGTCGGCCTCAACTTCGACGACCATGTTGAGTTTGATCCAAGATATCTGCGCCCTGCTGAAGTTGATTTGCTCTTGGGCGATCCTACAAAGGCCAAGGAAAAACTAGGATGGGTTCCAGAAACAACTGTTGAAGAGCTCGCCGCGATGATGGTAGAGCACGACATGGAGCTTGCTTCACGCGAGAAGACACTCAAGGATGCTGGACATAAGTTGCCAGAGTTTACTGGTCACGATCAGTAAGCGAGCTATATTACATAGTGAATGCCGGAAGCAAAACCTAAATTAGAATCGGTTCGCGCGATCGCTGAACTTTGTACGATCGCGATCCCGATTCTTGCGGGTGTTGTTATCGCATATGTTGTTCTTTCAGTATTCATCATTCCACGAATAGGGTTCCCCGGAGATCTCTCGCGGATTGTGAAACTTGAAGAGCGACTCGACTCGTCCCCTGTGGATTCGAACAGGGTTGTACTTGTCAGTAACTCAGTAGGCGTTGAAGGCCTCGAAGCAACAAGTGTTCAACAAGAACTCGATTCCGGATTTGCAGTAGAAAACCAAGCAGTAAACAGTCTCGATCTCCTCTCTGGGAGACTCTACATTGGACGAGTGTTAGAGAGCAACCCTCAAATCCTTGTCTGGATTCTCCGGCCTGAAACTATTGGGCGCATCGTACCAATCAACCCGGAAGTAGCATCTGCGATGCGATTTGCGAACTTCCATAATCAAGCTGATTGGCTCAACGAACAAACTATCCCAGGACTCAGTCCTGACGCAAGATCACGTTTAGATGCAACAGATTTTCAAACACTTGTTTCACTCCGATCAATTCCGCTTCGACATTTGAATGATCAGGTGCGTGTGAGAACTCGCAAGGGTGTTCTTCCACCCAAACCACTTGAGCTCAACGCACCATATCAAATCAATCAGGATATCGCAGGACAGAAACTCCAACGGCATCTCGATCAAATTGCTTTTAATCTCGATGAGAGAACCAAGGATGACAACATTGATGGGATTGCGTTCATCCAAAGCACAATTCAACAGATATTGCAAACAAGTACAACTCCGATTCTCGTCATTGCGCCAACAAACCCACTAGCAGACGAAGCTTTTTCAAATGCAGAGGTTGCATTCGCTCAAGCAATGAACGAGATATCCCAGAGTACTGGAGTTGTTGTAATCGATCTCACAAAGACACTATCCTCTGATGAGTTCGCAGATGCAATCCACCCGAATCGGGGTGGAGCTAGAAAGTTTAGTGCGATCCTCGGACAAGCACTCCGGAGTCATTTCGATCAAACAGCTCGGGAGCAAAACTAAATGCTCTTCCAAACACCCGAGTTTCTCGTTCTCTTCATCATTGTTCTCGGCTGGCTCATCTGGAACCGAAACGCAAGACAACAGCAGCTCTTCCTACTCATCACAAGCTACATCTTCTACGGCTGGTGGGACGCTCGCTTCGTACTCCTCATAATTCTCTCAACTCTCATCGACTATACCGCAGCACTCGGGATTGACAATCACAGGCTCTCTGCGAAGAAGCGAATTAAAATGGCTTCCATTATGGGAGTGGCAACCCTCGGGCTCATGCTTCCGAATTGGCCTGAGCTTCAAACGCAAGGGTTGAGCGCGTTTATTGATAATCCTCTTGTAACTCTCAACACTGAAAACTACGCTGCGATTTCCCTCGGGCTCATGTTCTCAGTAATCGGTCCCATTGCATATGGATTTTACTTCAAGCTTTCGGATAAAGGCCGTAAAAAAGCGTTCCTGATCACTTCCATCATCGCAAACCTTGGGATGCTGGCCTTCTTCAAGTACTTTAATTTCTTTATCGATTCAATCGATACTGTGGTTGCTCAATCAGGAATCGAGTGGGCCGCTCCGGCTCTCAAAGTCACGCTCCCTGTCGGAATTAGTTTCTATACATTCCAGACAATGAGCTACACGATCGATGCGTATCGGGGGGACATCAAAGCAGAGCGATCTCTTCTTAAAGTTGCACTCTTTGTTGCGTACTTTCCTCAGCTAGTCGCAGGGCCGATCCTTCGTCCACAACAACTCTTTCCCACACTCGATAAACCCTGGACAGTTACAGGGCAATCAATGCGATCAGGAATGAACCTCGCGCTGGTAGGCCTATTTAAGAAGGTGCTGATTGCAGATAATGTCGCGCCAATGGTCAACACTATTTTCGAGAACCCGGGTGGACAATCCAGTATCGTGATTATGCTCGGCGCAGCGCTCTTTGCAGTGCAAATTTATTGCGATTTTTCGGGATACACAGACATCGCAAGAGGGATCTCTCGCGTGTTTGGAGTCGAGATCCCACTCAACTTCAACTTCCCCTACTTCTCTACTTCTATCATCGACTTCTGGCGCAAATGGCACATCTCACTCTCCTCATGGTTGAGAGACTATCTGTACATACCACTTGGTGGTTCACGCAAGGGTCCTTCGTTCACATATATCAATCTCATGCTCACAATGTTGCTCGGCGGACTCTGGCACGGCGCCTCGTGGAACTTCGTCATATGGGGTGGATACCAAGGTGTTCTCTTGTGTCTGAATCGTGTGCTTCAAGCAATCGCACCAAAAGACACAACTCTCTATCGTGTACTTCACACGAAAGTGGGAACATTTTTTAGATGGGGCGCGACGACCTATCTCTGGCTTCTTGGTTGGTTGATCTTCCGTGTCAGCGATTTTAATGATCTTGCATATTGCATGCAAAAGTATGTCCTGTTCGACGGCCGCCTCTCACTAGGAGCGATCGGGTTGGGAAGAGGAAGTCCAGTCACCGCACTCCTTGCAATAACACTATTCTGCATGCTTCATCTTGTTGGATTTGTATCAAAGAGATGGGACGAGCGACTCAACAGCACCCCATGGCCGATCCGGGTTGTGATCTATGCAACACTCGGTATTCTGTTCTTCTACGGCTGGCCTTCACAATCGAGCGCTTTCATCTACTTCCAGTTCTAATCACAGATACATGGTTAGTTTTCTGTATTGATTCCTGATCCGTAGTTTTCGAACGGTTCAACCGGCTCATTGCGTGGTTGGGTCTGGATCAACTGTGCACCAGTTTGTTCGGTGTACTTGTCTTCGTCCGTGCCATCGGGCGCTGGGAGACGGTTGAGTGTGGTCGCGGCTGGGTCATAGATCACGATCGAGAAGTTGTCTTGAACGACGATATTTCCAGAGTTGATATCCCATATTTTTACAACAATCTTACCACTTGCGTGATTGAATGTTGCCAAGCGAGGTTCGGCAGTGTCGACGACACTGATAGACACGATATGGGTTGAAAAGTTCATAGATTCGCCATCGACACTGATGACATAGAGTGAGCTGGCATCATCCCAGAAACACGACATGTTCGCTGTTCCTGATGTGATGAGCCCCGAAGCTGAGATAGACCCGTACGCTAGCGGCCCAATCGGAGATGGGTTGTCCGTCGCGAAATCGCGAGTCGGTTCTCCTTGTACTCTTAAATCATTTCGTGCGAGTATGTCTCCTTCAAAGTCTCCTGCATAGTTTGGTCCTGCGAGTGCAGCGCTGGTGTTGCTGTTTACATTGAGTGCCCAGATACCGAGTGCTTCAACTCCTGGGGAGACTTGTCCAAAAATCGAAGCTGTCGATAATGGATTTGGTGTTTGGATCACGCCGACAATCGCAAACTCACTCGCAATGGAGACTAGGCCTGCTCGTTTATCTAGAGCGTCAATTTGTAATGCTCCGTTCTGTGAACCGTAATCCTCCCCAGACGGATCTGCTCCGTTAATTGTCATGAACGAGTTTGAGTTTGCAATACTCGCGTTGAGATTGATAAGTGTGCCTCCAAACTCATGGGTGAGTGTAATCATGGTGCTTTGGTCACCCATATCACTTCCAAAGGAGTCGGAGTACGGAAACTGAATCGCACTTGTAAACAATGAGTGGAGCGCGTGAGGCGAACTCCCAAGTTCAACATCAGGACTCAATGTTTCATAAGGCCCCCCCTCGATGAGTCCTACGCTGATTCGCATGGATTTGGCAATATTCCCGTAATGGCGCCAAAAGAAATCAGCATCTACTGGAGTACCACCCATCAGGATGTCCATGTCGAATAAACCATTCGTGACCGTGATCGGGCCAGGCATATCAAATCGAGGATCGATTTCGTTCCCATTGTTATCAAGTAAATGAACCTCAAAGAAATAGATTCCATTTGCAGGAACTCCTTCAAACTCTAAATACCCTTGGTAGTTGAAACTTCCATCATGGTTCAATGTAATCCCAGTTTGGGAATCATCACCTATAACTGAAGGATTTATTAGGCCGATGACTACAAAAGCAGCGACAACACAGAGATTACGAATGTTCATAGTTTCCTCGATATGATTTTAAACTGCGATACAGGAATCGATTTTGACCGTACCTGTTTTTCGGTTGGATATAAAACGGAGTTCAACAAGATTATTGGACGAGATCAAGAATTTGCATCTTGTGAGGCATGTATCCATTGCCTGTAGGGTCTCTGAGTTGATATCCCACTGGTTTCCAATCAGGATTGACTAATGCGAGATCAATATGCCAATCAGCGAGTTTGAATGGTTGGCGTAGAAACTTGTTTTTGACCTGAGGAGTCCAAGATCGAGCGCGGCCATACCCTGCTTTGTCGAATCCATCGATCATGTTGGGCGCGAGAATGTCTAGAGAGTTTGATCCTCTCAGAGTATTAAAATCACCCATTACAAGATCAGGTTCTGGGAACTCCTGCGATTCGTTCGATGCAATCCACACTCGTTTACCTGTGGTTTCTGGATTTACAATAAATGATCGGCCGGCCCATTGATCAATGTTTTGTTTCACCTGAGTCATCGACTCATAGCGCCAAACAGTTGGATCGCTGGGCAAGTCAACAAACCAAATCACGAAAGGAACAGGGGGTGTTTCTTCAACCGGTGTGGTTTTTTTATATTCTTGAATATCTAACTCTGCAAAGAAGATCCACCCTCGATCTCCGCTGGTTCGAATTGGTGAATCTTCATCGACGAGTTCTCCCATCGTCATCATTCCAGTTCTCATGATCGGATAACGAGAAGCAACCATTGCGTTTGAATGAACTCTGAAGTGTCCAATCTTACCTGGGACATGGAACCCATGCACCACTTCATGGGTTTGCTCTTCAGGCGCAAGCTCGGAAAGCAACTCAAGCAACGCGAGTTGATCTTTTCCCCATCTTGCGTTCGCGAGTAGTACGATGTCAGGTTCTGCTTGAGGAATCCAATCGAGTGAACCATCTTTTCGAGTCTTATTCGCAGAGATATTCCAATGCATGATACGAATCGTGTCTACTGAATCAGGACTTTGAAGAACGACGCGTTGCACGCGCCAAACTCCTATCAATAGATATCCAGTACACCCAATACACGCAATGAGAAGTAACGGCCGAATCAACAACCCACTGGGTCGACGAGAGAAGATAGCGAGCGCTGCAGAAGCAACAAGAAACCCCCATGCAGCACCCAACATCCATAATGGAGGGATCCACCAAATGTACTGTGACCAAAGGTGTTGATCCGTGAGTATGCGCCCACAAACCCAAAACGCGAGTATGGCCAAGCCGATGAATGCACACAGTTTCGCAAGTTTGGGCAAAACCCGTCGACGCACCCACGCGATAAGGCCGAGAGATCGAGCTTGGTTGTTTTCAGATCGTTTACTCATGGATTGACTCAACTAAAACGATTACATCGGTTCAATTCATCATATCGTGATATGAAAAAGGGGGACGATCAGACAATGTGATTTTCTTCCTATTGTCTGACAACGGACAAGTCGTATTCACAAGTTGAATCCAACGCTCAGTTCCATGTCCTCTTCTGGATTTCCATCACATCAATACGCGTTTTTTTGCGTGTTTCTGCACTATGATCCGCACACACTATTCGTATGGATTGGAGATCAACAATGTCACTTAACTGGTCAGATCAACGCATTATCATCACAGGTGGTTCAGGGTTCTTAGGACGACACATTGTCGAAGGGCTCCACGCTCGGGGCGTTGAAGATAATCAGATCTTTATCCCACGATCTGCAAAGTACGATCTGACTGAAAAGGACGCGTGTGTGTCTCTTTACAACGATTGCTTCGGTTCTGATCGCGCAACGATGATTGTGCATCTCGCTGCAGAAGTTGGGGGGATCGGCGCGAACATGAAAAACCCTGGACGATACTTCTACGCGAACATGGCCATGGCGCTCCATCTCATCGAGCAAGCGCGCGTGGATGGTCTTATCGAACGCGACGGGAAGTTCATCCAAACCGGTACGATTTGTGCATACCCAAATATGACTCCAATCCCATTCAAAGAAGATAATCTTTGGAATGGATATCCAGAAGTGACGAACGCTCCATACGGAGTTGCGAAGAAAGCCGCATGGCAGATGCTCGACGCGTACAAACTTCAGTACGGCATGAAGTCCGCGTTTGTACTCCCTGTGAATCTCTACGGCCCGTGGGACAACTTCAATCTCGACTCGTCGCATGTGATCCCCGCGCTCATCCGCAAATGCGTCGAAGCACTCGATCGCGGCGATGACTTCCTCCCTGTCTGGGGAACAGGGAGTGCTTCGCGCGAGTTCTTATACATCGACGATTGCGCCGATGGACTGTTGACAGCCGCTGAGAAGATGGATGACCCAACCCCAATTAATCTGGGTACGAACATGGAGATCACGATCAAAGACTTGGTCAACATGATCGCGAAACTCACAGGGTTTGCGACAGAAGAAACAATCGCCGACAAAATTCAATGGGACCCAACCAAACCCGATGGCCAACCTCGTCGATGCTTGGATGTTTCAAGAGCGAAAGAACTGATGAACTGGGAAGCGAAAGTCGGATTCGAAGAAGGCATGAAACGCACGATCGA
>JARGPA010000013.1:77059-110819 GCA_029213305.1 Phycisphaerales bacterium | reverse complement strand
GATTTTTCTTGGCGCTGTGTTCGGCGACGCATGGATTCGTTGAGTTCGATCTTGCGGATACGGATCGATTTTGGGGTCAACTCAACGAGCTCGTCGTCTTCGATGTATTCCAATGACTGCTCTAGTGAGAGATCTTTGGGTTGTTTGATCGAGACGGTCGCGTCTTTGTTGGCCGCACGCATGTTGTCGAGTTTCTTGACTCGGACGGCGTTGACTTCGATGTCATTACCGCGGTTGTGCTCTCCAACGACTTGTCCGGAGTAGACCTTGGTGCCTGGGGAGACGAGCATGACTCCGCGTTCGTGGAGGTTGATTACAGCGTATTCGGTGATCTGGCCGTCGGCGGTGTTGACCATCACTCCTGCGTGACGGGTTGGGCGTTCACCTGTAACTGGAACGAACTCAAGGAATGTGTGGTGCATGATCGCTTCACCTTGCGTCGCGGTGAGGATGCGTCCACGCATACCAATGAGGGCGCGGGAAGTGATCTTGAAGATGCAATGGGTGATGCCGTTGCCTCTTGGGTCCATCGAGACGAGTTCGCCTTTGCGTTCTCCAACGATTTGCATGACGGCGCCGACGCCTTCATCAGGGCAATCGATCACGAGTTCTTCGAGTGGTTCGCACTTGACGCCTTCAATTTCGCGTTCGATCACGATCGGTCGTCCGACTGCGAGTTCGAACCCTTCGCGTCGCATAGTTTCGAGGAGGATACCGAGATGCAACAAACCACGGCCGGAGACGATGAACTCGTCCATTGTGCGACCTGACTCAACCCGGAGAGCGACATTATGTTCGAGTTCGCGTTCGAGACGGTTTTTGAGTTGGCGTGAAGTGACGAACTCACCTTCTTGACCTGCGAATGGTGAATCGTTGACTCGGAAGGACATGGAGATGGTTGGTTCGTCGATTGCGACTTCGTCCATTGCTTCTGGGTGATCTGGATCACAGATGGTGTCTCCGATGTCGACACCCCCTAACCCGGAGATCGCACAGAGGTCTCCGGCCGAGATCGAATCAACTGAGATCTTTGAAAGGCCTTGGAATCCTTCGAGTGAACCAATTTTTGCTTTGACTTCTTTGGTTTTTCCGCCTTCAAGATGTTTGACGATAACAACTTGTTGTCCGTTTCGCACGGTTCCTTGGTAGACGCGCCCCACTCCGATTCGTCCGACATATTCTGAGAATCCCAGAGTTGTCACTTGCATTCGCAATGGTTTTTCAATGTAGACATCTGGATGGGGGACATGTTCGATGATTGCTTCGAAGACTGGTTGCAGGTTGGTGCCTTTGGTTTCGCCGTCCCAGTCGTTGACTGCCCATCCGTCGCGTGCGGATGCATAAACGATTGGGAAGTCGAGCGAATCATCATCTGCGCCGAGCGATACAAGGAGGTCGAAGACTTCTCCGATGACTCGGTCAGGTTCGCCGTCGGGACGATCACACTTGTTAATAACGATGAGAGGCTTGAGTCCTGCTTCGAGTGCTTTGGTCATCACGAAGCGGGTTTGAGGCATTGGTCCTTCGTATGCATCGACGACGAGAATACAACCATCTGCCATTTGGAGCACGCGTTCAACTTCGCCACCGAAGTCGGCGTGACCAGGGGTATCGATGATGTTGATTCGATAGTCCGTGTCATCTTGTGCGTGATAGTTCACAGCACAGTTCTTTGAAAGGATCGTAATACCTCGTTCGCGTTCGAGATCATTTGAATCGAGGATGAGGTTGTGTTGTCCACCTTCGAGTTTTTCGAGTTCCCCAGCGCGGAAGTTTCCAGATTGCTTGAGCAAGTTGTCCACGAGGGTGGTTTTGCCATGATCGACATGAGCGATAATCGCAACATTTCTGAGTGATGAAATACTCGAAGCTTGGTCTTTATTCATCGTGGACATTGAGATCTCCGGGGCGTGGGTGCAAAGCTCAGCGAATCACTCCCGATTCGTTCTGCGCGGTCATAAGTGTATCCATCCACTTATAGGAACAGGATATATCCGTGAATCTGTTCTCTATTTTCACTCACCCTCCGAACCTGATCTCCCTGAAGGTGCAAACTAGGAAAAGGGCGTGCTTGTTTCCCTAGATCGGTGCATGTTCGATTCAGCTGGTTCTTTTGTGGAAGCTCCAGTTCTGGATTGTTATTTGGCCCAGGCCATCTAAAGAGAGGAAAACCATGCTCCCATTACTTAAATGCACTTCATCTGCACTATCTGCATCACTCGTTGTCCTTATCGGAACAGGTCTGGGATCATCGACTGCTCTTGGAGATGTAATCTACGAACAGGACTTTGAAAACTTCTCGAACTCTGGGAACTTATGGTCGAACTCAACTCAATCCGCTCTCGGCGGGACATACAGCACGGTTCTCGGACGATTTGGTGCTCAAACAATCAATCTCGAACTACTCGTCAATGAGAACAACTCCACTGGACAATCTGGAGGCGGGCAACCAGGATCAAACCCATTCAATATTACAGTAGATCAACACGACGCAGATCGAGATCGAGTCCCAGTTCTTGACGGCGGAAACGGCGGTGGACCAGGGGGTATCAATGATTTTCCTGCACCGAATGTCCCAAATCTGAACTTGGGTAACGAAATCCAGAATCAAAATGGTGGGACTCAGCCTCCAACCTTTGCGCCGGGAACTTATCGACTCCATCTCGATTTAATGTTGTTCGATTCATGGGATGGTGACTTTGCACCTTACGGACCCGACACCTTCGGCGTTGCAATGAACGGTGAGACTCTCTTCCATGAAGACTTCTTTGTCGCGTTCCCAATACACAACTTCAGGCTTCCAGATGAAACTCCTGATCAGAATGTGTTTCATCAGAACTGGGCAGACATAATCTATCGTGACATCATAGTTGATCTTGAAATTACTGAATCAACTGATCGATTGTTCATCGAGTTCATCGGTGGAACTTCTCAGTCGATTGCTGATGAGAGTTGGGGCATTGATAATATCATGCTCGAATACATTCCATCACTTCGAGTTTCAACACCTGATGTTCCTGCACCTGGATCACTCCTACTCCTTGGAGCAAGTTCAGGATTCATAGTTCGTAGAAGAAGAGCGAATACCAGTAAGTGATATTATCTATACAACTCATTTCCTCGGCGCGTTGTTTCCGAGTGTGCTTAGTTGATTCATATCACCGAGTTCGACAGAACAATCTCCTCGCAAACCGAAGTTTGTTCGTGTGAGATCCCAACTTACACGATCGACAAGCTTTGAGAGCACGAGGTCGATTGGGGATGACGGATCTAAAATCGAGACTGCTTGTGATGGACGAAAGTACCCTCTAGTAAGCACTGAAGTATTGAGTTGGGTATTTGCAGTATCTGTAGGGAGTGCGTTTAAGTTCTCTGAAATCTGAGATACCCACTTTGTTTGCTTTGCTGTGTCGAACCCGTTTGGGGCGAGGGTTGCGATGAGCATGGGTGCATGATCGAGCTCGCTTGAGACCCATGAGAGCTTTGCGCCGGCGCCTGGCCATGACGATGAGCTTTTGTTGGTATCTTTTTCAATTGAATCAAACTGATGCGTACGAATCGCGTTTGGGAATCGGCCTTCAAACGAGGGTGCGTTTTCGGGATCGAATGTCCAATAGAGTTCATGCATGATTCGATCACATTGCTCTGCATTTGATTGCGAGCTGAGTTCATCGACCATTGCGAGGACCGTTAATGCGATTGCTCCATCTTCTGAGGTTGGGTGAGCTGTTGCTCTATTGAGCGAATCAAACTCGGTTTCTTGTGCGAGCAAGACAAATCCTGGGCCGTTGGGAATTGGTTTGTTTGGGGTGGATTGCTCGAAGGGATTCTCTTGCTCATTGTTTGTGTAATCAATGCTGAGTTGGTTTTCATCAAGGAACATATTCGGGAGTTTGACGGATGTGATCGCAAGGATAGCGTCATCCCCTACTGCGTTGAGCAATCCAACTGGTGCTGTTCCTTCTGGATAATCGAGCTGGATATCTGATGCGAATACAGTATCGAATCCAAACTCTGTGAATCGTGTTATTCCTGTGAAGACAGATGAGTGTTCTTGTTCATCACAATCTTCAACATCCATGGTGAACTGATTGTTCTCAACAAACTGATTCATCTGGACGATCCATGCGACGAGCCAATCATCATCGATCGATTCCCAGATTGGATCTTCGATTAGGCTCTCTCTATGACTCAAGATCGATTCATGATGATGATTGATTTCGACCTGATTGGTTATGTGATTCTTTCGATCAAGTTGAGCGTGAACATACGAATCGAGAACTTGATCAAGTAGCTTTGACCCTTTCTTTGGAGCGATGAGCACTCTTGCAGAGTTTTCATTTGGAGCACTATCATTGAGTAGGACAATCTCGTATCGTCCTTTTTCAATTGCGTAGATGGGTTGCCCATGTTCGACACGCCTACGAACAGGTTTGAGACGTGATTGAATCTCATCAAGATACTCAGGATCGACTTCGCAGATAAGAGTCCATTGATTATCTATTGCTTTCGCGATTTGAAAGAATGAGTTAGATGGACTCCCCACTTCATCCCAAACGATGATTACTCGTTGTCCGAGTAAAGATCTAATAGTCTCATCAGTATTGGAGTTGAATGTCTTTGCTAAAGCATCCCAAGCGTGCTCAGTTTGTGTGAAGAATCCGGTCATCGCGAACGCGGTACGGATAGATTTCCCTGATTCCTTGAGCAAGAACCGATCCGCAGGGTTGTTGAGAACTGCAGCAGCATCTACAACACTGGGAATGTCTTGGAACCAAACCAGGGGATTTGATGGATTTACATCATCGTAGTTTTCGTGGGCGAGAGCGTTTGGCGCGATGAGTGCACTACAGAATGCAAATTGCATCACTCTTGACACATTGAGTGCACTGCGCTTCATTCGATTAGATAAATGGTTTTTCACGGCAATGCTGAAACATCGAGTTCTGACGATTCTTGTTCCGTCTTTGATTTCGGGCTCGATACGAGCGTCCGATGACTCTTGCCTGAGTGATATGCCCAGTTGGACAATCTGCTCGAACCTACGACATATGTCGAGCTTGGGGTATTGATTCGCGTCGGGAATCGGGGGTTGCTAACCTGATCACTGAGGTAGATCGCGGCGATCCCGTTTCCAACTCCTACAAGTCTGATTTCTCCGACTGTGCGACTTGGATAGCTCGATACATCTACTGTGGACGCATTTGAAACTTCAAAGCGTTGTCCAACTCGTCCGGGAGTGGACAAGAGCGAAGCGATCGGTGCGACTGAAGCTCGATAGGTTTCTACTTCATTCGTGACGGTAGTTGCGAGTTGGCCTGCGCCGGTTTCAATCGCATTTTCAATGTCGAGGACTGGAGTAGGATGAGAACCGAGGGTTGTTAATCGTGGATAGACGCGCTGCAGTCCAGCAACAGTCATCAAACTCAAGAGAAGGGCCGCTGCGATTCCGAGTCGGCCGGTGCGGACATGCTTGCGCCATGATGAGGGTATGAATTTTTTGCGTTGATCGACTCTATGCAGAACCGAGTCTGCAAAGCATGGCGTCGAGACAGGCATCTGCAATGCATGAATCGCGTTGGTTGTGTCAATAAGTTCGGACTTTCGAACAAGATCGTACTTGAGTGCATGCGCGATTTCTCGTTGCATGTCTTCGTTGAGTTCGCCGTCGATTGCTGCGTCGATGAGTGATTCTGGAATCCGTCCAGGCGAATCTTGACGCATATCCGGGTGAATCGATCGATCTGGATCTTGCGGATGGTTCACTTCGACACCCCCGCGAGTTGTTCTGCAAGACGAGACTTGTCTTTGAACATGACGCGAAGGCGTTTGCGTCCTCGATGGAGATGACTTTTGATTGTCCCTTCGGGCATCTCAAGATGTGACGCGATCAAAGAGATTGACCAATCGAGTTGATGGAACAAGATGATGATTTCGCGTTGCTCTTCAGTGAGTGCAAGGAGTGCTTGTTGGAGTGCATCGTGTTGAACTGTTTGTCGCTCGTCATTGAAGATTTGTGATTCGGGCACATTCTTTGATCCACCCATTGAACCCACAAAGTCTGTATCGTAAACGGGTTTGTTTTTTGCAATCGCATTCATGTATAAGCGACGCGCGATAGTGAAGAGCCAGGTTGAGAATCGGAAACGAAAATCAAAGCGATGAAGATTACCGAGTACACGAACGAATGCTTCTTGCACAATGTCTTCTGCGACTTCAGGTCGGCCGCACATCCTGAGAATATAGCCGTAGACTGAATGTTGATGCGCGCGGATGAGATCGCCTGCGGCGGTACGTTCGCCGGCGATTGCTCGCTCGATGAGATCTCGTTCTTCTTTGCGATCCATCTGATCTCCTGTTTGCTTGCACGAATATCCGCACAAAGCCCTATCAGCATCTTTGCTGGTTCTTAGTACTATACCACAGCGAACCCATTGAGTTGCATTGGAAAACATCGGTAATTGGATCATTATCCTTGAAATTGCATAAAAAGTGCCCCGCAGTCGTGAAAGACTGCGGGGCAACGGGCAGAAGAGTATGAGATGAGGAGTTTTCTATCGAGCTCGAATCGGTGGTATGAGCTTGAAGAAAGAGTTCTGATGGATTGCTTATGCAGCTTTGGCAACTGGTTTGCGAGTACGGCCGACAGTGCGTTGATCTTCGGTTGCACGGACAGTTGATTCGTCGATCATGCGATCAACGAGTTCGAGTGGATGGCTTGCCCAGAGGTCTGCACCAATTTCTTCGGCGAGTCCTTCAGCACGATTGAATACTCCGCCTCCAACCACGATCTGCGTGTGTGGGCAAGCTCCGATTTCGTGTAATGAATCGATCAATAGACGAATTTCAGGGAGATCACTTGGTTCTGAGCAGAACATCAACAGTGCGTTTGGTTTGGTTCGTTGAACAGTTTCTCTGATTTCATCGATTGGGACGGCGCCTCCTGCGAATCGGATATCGAATCCTGCGGCTTCTAAGAGATCGACTGCCATTTGGCCTCCGAGTTCTGATCCTTCTGATGGGCCACAACATGCGAAGACTGTTCTGTTGACAGGTTCAGCGTCTGATGATGCAAGCAACTCTCTTGAGCACTGATCAACGAGCACTCGAAGGAGTCGTGTTGCGAGATTGTGTGCGAGTGAAGATACTTGATCTTCTGTGTGGAGTTTCTCGATCATTTCATACGATGGCCAGAACAGGTCTGTCAGCAAGATCTCTTGTGAGACGCCGGCGAGGATTTGTTCTTCGACAATCGTGCGAGCTTCATGTCGATTCCCTGAGATCAGGGCTTCAAACAAACGCTCTGTGAGGATATCTGCGCTCATGGTGTGGACTCCAGTTTCTTCGTACCCCGCACGAGTGGGCGGGAATGATCTTGTTGTTGCATACACGATGCATGCCTGACCAAGCTATCGAATAAATGACAGGACTGACAAAAGGGCAGGACGATGAGTGGCGCATCTCTTGCACCCAACCCCTTTTTTGATCAAACAACTTGCTTTTTCTCGGACCCCCCTTGTTTTTTGTATCAACTAGGTCCGAGAAGTCAGCGCAAACACCTGATCGGTTCAGGTGTTGTTTGTGGGGCAAACGCCTCTACTTTGTGTTTGATCAAGCTCGAAGGCCGCGATAGAGATTGCAGATCCCCATCGTCATAGCGCGGGATTTGATCCCGGTGAACCCTACCTGTGCCATCATTGTTTCCATCTCTTCGCGGGTCTTAAAGGACGCGACAGAGCGAGGGAGGTATTTGTAGGCCCCGGATTTGTCTCTTGAAATCCAAGTCGCGGTGCGAGGCATGATGGTTCCACAATAGAAGTTGTTAAACCAACGCATTGGCGCAAAGCTTGGTTGTCCAAACTCCAGGATGATCAATCGTCCATTGGGGCGGAGGACCCTGTGGAACTCGTTGATCGCTTTTGTAGGGTTCTGCACATTTCGGATCCCGAATGCGATTGAAACTACATCAAACGATTGGTCATCGAAGGGCAATTCTTGTGCATCTGCTTGGAGATACTCAATTCGTTGGGCAACCTGTTCGTTTAATCGTTCCTGTTTATATCGAGCAATATCGAGCATACCACTTGTGAAGTCTGATCCTACAACGCGAGGGGCTTGTGTTCGTTTTGCGAATGCTTGGGTGAGATCCCCGGTGCCGCAAGCGCAATCGAGCACTTCTTCTCCCGGTTGTACTGCAGCTTCGATGACGGCGCGTTTTCTCCAGGCCTCGTCGCGCCAGAGTGAATGAACGCGATTATTGAGATCGTATGATCTTGCAATCGCGTTGAACATTGCTTGGACCTTGTCGTGCTTATCCGCATTTGAGTGCAAGGTTTCGAGTTCTTGATCATTCCACGCGGGTCCATCAACGGAAGTATTCCCGGATTGGTTCTCGCTTTGAGTTTGCAGTTTGGTCTCAGGCATGGAACAATGATGGTAGCCCACACAATATCGAAAGGGATCCCAGATGCTCTCATCCAATACCGGTTCATTCTTCAGACGACTCTTCTTTCCATTGCTTGTTGCCTTGATGCTCGTTCAGGTCGGATGCTCGACAAATCCAGCGACAGGCAAGAAGATAGTTACTCTTTATTCATGGGAGACAGAGAAGCAGATGGGTGCATCGGCGGCGGCGGGACTTGCGGCGCAGTTTGGAGGCGAGATTGACGATGTTATCCCGTCACAATATGTGCGTGAAGTTGGGATGAAACTCGTCGCGGGTATTGAGGAAGGTATCCCGGATCTGGATTGGGAGTTCACTCTTCTTAACTCGGATGTCATCAATGCGTTTGCTCTACCAGGTGGAAAAGTGTTCTTCACCCGTGGACTGGCAGAGAAGCTTGATTCAGAAGCCGAGATGGCGGGCGTGCTTGGACACGAGATCGGGCATGTCACTGCTCGACATGGTAATCAACGGATCAGTAAGCAAATTGGTTTTAACGCACTCCTTGTTGGGACTGCCGTCGCTGTCGGCGTTGCGGATCCGGATTCAGATACTCGAAGAGTCGGACAGATTGCAGTCCCCGCAATGGCAATTGGAGGGAACCTTGTTCTTCTCAAATATGGACGAGACGACGAATCCGAAGCGGACATGCTTGGAATGAGATACATGACACGAGCAGGATACAACCCGTTTGGTCAACTCAAGGTTATGGAAGTGCTTCGCGATGAGTCGAATGGAGCAAGTCAACCTGAGTGGCTCTCAACACATCCTCATCCGGAATCTCGCATCGAAGATATTCGAGAATACCTTCTAGTGACCTATGCACATACGCAGAACAATCCTTCGTATGTCATGGATGAAACAAGTTATGAGCAACGGATGTTGTTACCTTTACGGAATCTCCCACCAGCACCTGACACTTCCGCGGGGGTCGATCATCCTGCGTTTTCTCCATCGCTCTGGTGCGCTCATTGCTCTCAAGTCGCGAGCAAATAGATAGAGACTCTGTATCTATGCGATATCGGGAAGATCTAGATCTGGAACGCTTGAGAATGGGATTCGGCGCGGCGCCGAATCGGTTACGCCGTGCATTGAACCGTAGTAGATTGATGCATGTCCTTGTTTACGATTGATTGTGTCCATCGTGTGCGCCAAGCGTGTGCGTTTGCGATCAAGCTCAAAGAGTGGTTCTTCGACATTCCCATTACTGATTAAACCTCCTAGGGTGACTGAAACACAGAAGATAAACTCGAATGGTTGTTTGCTCCAGAGTTGTCCGAGGTGCCAAAGTAGACGCACGGTGTCTTGACAAGGTTCGAGTTTGACATCGAGGTGCCAGGACGGCGCATCGGGGGGTTTGAGATCGAGTGTTATTCGTGTGCACCAGTATCCTTCCCATCGCATTCGTGCGGCGGCCTTGTGTAACAAACGGATTGCGACTGCTCGTGCTTGCTCTTTGTATCTCAGATCTGGCGCGAGTACATGTTGATGACCGCACGATCTTTTTTTAGTCTTTGGGATGTCTGTTTCATCACCTCGGAGCCAATGCCACCAGGTTTCTCCGAGCACACTCCCCCACGCTTTGCGGAGCATTGGTCGCGATGCGCGGCAGAGTTGATCGACACTGCGGATCCCGTAACGATGGAGTCGGTTCTCAATTCCAGTTCCAATTCCTGGGAAGTCAGTGAGTTCGAGTCCGAGCAGTCGTTTGGGTAGTTCGTTTCGTTCGATGACGACAAGGCCGTCGGGTTTCATCATGTTTGATGCCGTTTTGGCGAGCACTCGGTTGGGCGCGATCCCGATGGAACAACGAAGGGTTTCGCCGGCCAACTCTCGGATCGCCTGTTTCATTTGCATTGCTAAATCGCGAGCTCGATTGATATCTCGATCTTGACCCGTGAGACGAAAGGACATCTCATCGATCGAATACACCCCTTCAGCGGGGTAGATGGTGTCAACGGCTTCCAGAATCTTGTGATGCATCTTGATGTATTCATCTGGACGCGATGCGATCAGAACAATCCCAGGACATCGTTCATGGGCTTCTCGAACGCCGCACCCGGTTTTGACTCCGAAGTGCTTTGCTTCATAGCTCGCAGCGATGCAACATGTTGAACCACAGTCATTTGGAATGATTCCTAACGGTTTTCCTCGCAGGGATGGCACCAACTGTTGTTCAACAGAAGCAAAGAATGAGTTGAGATCGAGAAACAACGTTGACATACCTAAAGAATACCGAACAGATATTCTGCTGTCAACGATTCACTCGGATCTAGATGATTTTTTTGGACCAGTGATTTAGGCCCAGAACCGTTCCCAGTTTCCGTGTGCAAATCCTTGAATGTCCTTGTCACTCCATCCATTTTGCATGAGGGCATCGGTGAGTACTGTGAGATCTGAGGGTTGATTAATACCGTGGGGTAATCCGTCAGCTCCGAACCCGCCGTCCATGTCTGATCCGAGTCCGACATGGGATCGTGAGTTGGTCAACTCGCAGATATGTTCAATGTGACGGACACAATCACTGATCTTGGCTCGTTCACCCTTTTTCATGTTTGGTGTAACGAAGTCTCCTAGGAGATTGAGTCCGATGACGCCGCCGCGTTTTGCGATCTCGATGATTGTTTCGTCTGCAAGATGTCGTTGATTGCTCAACGAATCTTGATCTCCCATGAGGGATCTGCTGTTTGAGTGGGACGCGATCACTGCGCGATCGGTTATCGCGAGCAACTCATCAGTGGATCTCTGTGAGAGATGTGATAGATCATGCACGATGTTGAGTTCGTCCATCCGTTTGACGAGCGTTCGTCCGAGATCGGTGAGGCCGTTCCCTGGTTTGTGATGATCGGTCCCGTTCCCCCCTGCGTATCGGGATTGGTGCCACCAGGCCATCCCCACTGCGACGACTCCGAGTTCAGCCCATTGATCGAGTTCGTCTGGGTTTGTAATGGGGTCGGCGCATTCAACGAGGACCCCGAGTTTGAGGGGCGCATCTGAGTGTGTTGCGGTTTCTCCTCTGCGAGGCATTCGCGAGATTAAACCTGCATCGAACCATGTTCGATAGAGGAGGAGTTGTCTCATCCCGGCGCCGTAGGCCGCGTCTGCGTCTCCGAAGGGGTAGGTAAATGCGCCTGCTTCTGAATCTGGGTTGTTTGGATCGATCCCCTCTGTGAAGACGGTTGCTAAACATTGGGTGATTTTGCCTTCGTTCATTGACGGGAGTGTGACAGCGGCGGGTTGATATCGGCCTCGACAATCTGAGAGTGAGGCATGCATATCGCGCCCGTTTTCAGCGAGATACGCGAGATCAAGATGTGCGTCGAACCAATGCATAGAGACCCTTTCACAAAGTATCGTGAGTCGGAGAGTTCAATAGGTATAAAAAAACCGAACGATCAGACACGAGGTTTGATCGTTCGGAATCATATGTCAGAAGGAGCAACTAAAGTACTTAGTACTCAAGTGCGCGAGGAAGTGTCTTTGCTTCAGCAACCCATTTCTCGACTTCAGCACCTGTTGGTACACGGCGAGTGAGGCTCTTGGCGTCGTTTACTTCAACCATCTTTGCGGTCAAGTTCTCAGCGTTGCGTTGCGCGAGTTCAGGAACAGTATCGACACCTGAGGCTTCGAGAAGCTCTGAGAACTCTGAACCAACACCTGAGATGCGGTAGAGGTCGACCATGTTTGCCCACTTGAGGATGTGAGTTTCTGAGATGTCTGCTTTCTCTGCGAGTTCTTTGCGCTGCGCTTTGGTTTTGCATGCGTTGAGAAGTGCGTCGGTATCGTTGATACCTGCTTCGCGGAGTTTTTCGCCGTAGGTTGGACCGATTCCCTCAACATCTTCAATCTTGTAGTTTGCCATTTTGTGTGCCTCTCATTTTGATAAGTGTTATCCGTCCCTGTTGATAGGATATCACGATGTGATCGAGAATTGATGCTTGAGAATCCAAATTCTGAGGTATCTAAGCAAAAGCGAGCAAAAAAACACGACTCAGACTACGATTCAACATGAAAATGGAGCATGATGAAACGAAGCGAGGCGCTTTGCCAATAAGTCAAGACGAGGCTCATTGAGTGTATATAAAGCTTCGATTCAACACAAGAGGGACAAGTAGATGACACGAAGTACGATCAACGGCCGGCATAAACGACAAGGGAATATTCTGGTTGGATGCCTTGTCGCGTTCGGAATCTTCTTGGTTATTGCAATCATCGCGACAGTGTTTGTTGCTCGCTCATGGCGAGGTTGGGTTTCAGGTGGACTCACTCAGGGACTCACACTCGCGCTCGAAGAAGCAAAGATTGATGAATCTGAACGACTCGAAATCCTTGCACATCTTGATACCCTGATGGTTAAGTTCGAAACGAAAGAAGTGACTCTCAAAGAACTCGGAACAGTTGTTGAGAAAATCGTTGAATCACCGATCCTCCCTGCAGCGATGGTGATGAGTGCGGATCAACTCTACTTCGATCAATCTGATTTGAGTGAAGAAGAAAAAGCACAAGCTCGGATCGAGCTTTCTCGCTTTTCAACAGGACTCGTGGATAAATCAATCCATCCTGATGCGCTAACCGAGGTCCTTAGTCCGATCTCAACAAACACACCTGATGACAATGACATTGTGTTAAATCTCCAGGTTGGAGCAAACGGGCAGAGCACTGTGAATGCGCTCCGGTCCGCGGACGAAGTGAGTGCGGATGATTTGAGAGAACTCGTCTCGATCGCGAAAGCGAAGGCGGATGAAGTAGAGATTACTCAAACTCCAGAGCAGATTGATCTCTCGAATGAAATCGCGATTGCGATCGCGAAAGCTTTGAATGAAGATCCGACGAGTTGGTTACCTGAAGGGGTTGAGTATGTCCCTGAACCTGAAGAAGATGAGCAAGACGATGATGGTTCAGATGATGACACAAACGATCAAGACATTGATCCGTGATTGATCTTTGAAATGATCGAATGGGCGCTTGTTAAATCAGAGCATCGCAACAAGAGCGTCAACCATTCGAGTGAGCATCAGTGCGAGAAAGACTGATCCTGTAATCACAAGCACAGGATGCTCGAAGAGTATCGATCTTGGGTACTGTCGTTCGATGCGCTGCGTCTTTGCTTTTACTGGCGCCATCGGGTCAGCGTACAAGAAACACTTCATATCCATCGTGAGCATTTCACGATCTGAATATGGACGGAGTTTCACTTCTGTGATTCCGTTTTCTGTTGCGGTGAATTGAGCGTCGTGATCGTTGCGGGCACTGATACGGATTGTGCGAGGCTGGTGAGAGTGAATGTCATGTCCTGCGACTTCATAAAATGGCATCAGTGACCTCCGTGTCTTGAAGATCAATGTAGCATGTTTTTATCGGGCGTGCATGGATACCGCGATCAGGCGTGATTACGGGTTGTTTCACCAACCTGATTGGGGTGCAGTATTCACGAATCACTTGTAACTCAGTCGTTTGAATCCATTTTGAATCCAAGTAGAAACAATAGTTGTTCTTGTAGCTTTGGATCTTGAGTTGATTCGAGTACAACTAGATCATCGAGCCCTTCGCTGCCGTATAGATCGCAGTACTGAGATAGTTCCATTCTGTTGCTCTCAGTTGTCTCGGGATACTCTAATTCCCAGAGTTGTTTTAAATTGCTATACGCGGCGAAGAAGCCGCAGAAGTGTTGGCTGGATACATAGAGTTTCCCATCCTTCGTTCTTGCGACAGCTTTGCTCGCAACGACTCCTGCATGTGTGTCTCGGTAATCGATCGCTATCCAGTTGCTATCTTCCTGTCCTAGCATGACACCTAGACTGGAAATCGATTCACTCACTTCTTTATAGGAATCAGATGCTGTGAGTTCGGATTTCAATTCCGATTCCCAATTGGATTTCATCGGTGAAGTCACGAACCAGTATATGAGCCACAACGCAGTGAATATAAGTGCGAGAGTAACAAGCACAGAAACGATGACGATGACAAATTTTCTCACACGTTTACTACTACTGGCGTTTCACTAGTGAAGATCTCAGCTTCTGTCTTTTCTACTACTTCTTCGACTGTCACACCTGGAGCGAGCTCGGTTAGTTTGAACCGGTTCTGAGTGTGATCCATTTCTAAGACGCACAGATCAGTGATGATCATGTCGATGCAGCGTTTCCCGGTTAAAGGCAGATTACATTCTTTGAGGATCTTTGGTTCGCCTTTGCGATTGCAATGCTCCATCGTGACGACGACCTTTTTGACGCCTGCGACGAGGTCCATTGCGCCGCCCATCCCTTTGATCATTTTTCCAGGGATCATCCAGTTTGCGATATCGCCTTCTTGGGAGATTTGCATCGCGCCCAAGATGCACATGTCGATGTGGCCGCCTCGGATCATTGCGAAGGATTGGGATGATGCGAACGAAGCAGCGCCTGTTCGTGCGGTGATGGTTTGTTTCCCAGCATTGATGAGATCCGCGTCGATATGCTCTTCGGTTGGGAATGGACCAATTCCAAGGAGTCCGTTCTCAGATTGCAACCAAACATCCATCCCATCGGGGATGTAGTTTGCGACGAGTGTCGGCATTCCGATCCCGAGGTTGACGATGTAGCCGTCCTGCAGTTCTTGAGCTGCCCGTTGTGTGATTTCTTCGCGTGTGAGTGGCATAGAAGAGTATAGGTAAAGAATTATGAACAACCACAGTCATCGGAATTGGGTTTGGACTTCTTACCTACGGGTTTGCCCCCCACTGTGAGTGTGGTTTTGGTGCCCTTTTTCTTGGGTAAGAGAACAATCTTGAGTACCCAGATTGCCGCGAGCATAACGATGGTTGCGACCCAGAATTGCCAGTCATGTATTGGCATTGGTTAAGCTCCCATCATCGTGACGAGTTGGTAAACGATGAACGCAGCGGTGTAGGCGACGAATGTCATCCATCCGAGTTGGAGCGATGCCCATTTCCAGCCTCCGGCTTCCTTTGCGGTCACGACTAGAGTCGGAAGACACAGAGAAGCGAGCACATAGAAAACGAGGAGTGACCAACTGGTAGCTTTGCTGAATACTGGGGATCCGTCATCGCGTTGCGAGTTAGCAATAGATTCGAGCACTGTATCGTCATCAACATCATCGGTCCCTGCGATTTGGACAGCCATCGTCGAGACGAAGACTTCACGCGCGGCGAATGATGCGAGTACGCCGACAGTGAGTTGTCGATCGTATCCGAGTGGTTCGAAAATCGGTTGAGCGAAAGTGCCGATTGTTCCGAGCATCGAGTGCTTTGCGTCTGCTCTCGTTTGGAGCAAGTCTGCACGAGCGTTTAACGCGTCTGCTTCTTCTGTTTGCTCCATCGAAGCAGCTTGCGCTCTGAGGGTGATGACATCATCTGATTGTCCAACTTGTGGATAGGCGCCCATCCACCAAAGCACGATGGAGATTGCGAGGATGAGTGTCCCTGCTTTTTTCAGGAATACGAGTCCTCGATCGAAAGTGAGCAGGATCACTGATTTGAGATCGGGGATTCGATAGCTTGGAAGTTCGAGCGCCATCGGGCGGCTTTTGCCCTTCAAAATGGTTCTGCGGAACAACAACGAAGTAAACAATCCTGCGCCGGCGCCGAGGACATAGCAAAGGGTGAATGCAATTGCTTGCATTGAAGGTCTATCTGGAAAGAGGATCGTAATGAGAAGTACATACACAGGTATTCGTGCGGTACAACTCATAAATGGCGCAACAAGGATTGTCGCGAGTCGATCTCGTTTGTCTGGGATAGCGCGAGCGGCCATGATACCTGGTATTGCGCATGCATGACTCGATAACAAGGGCACGAATGCGTGTCCAGAGAGTCCGAAAGGGCGCATTGCGCGATCGATCACAAATGCAGCACGAGCGAGGTATCCGGTTCCTTCGAGCAATGCGAGCAAGAAGAAGAGCAAGCAGATTTGCGGAAGGAAGATGACTGTTCCACCGACACCTGCGATTACGCCGTCGACCATGAGATCGTGGATTGGACCTGCGGGGATCAGATTACCTACCCAGCCTCCGGCTGCGCCGAACCAGAGATCAATCCAGTCCATTGGATATGCAGCGAGCTTAAAGATCATCCAGAACAAACCGGTCATGATCGCGATAAACGACGCGACTCCGAGCACTGGATGTGTGAATGCACGATCAAGTCGATCTGTAAGTCGATCGTTGTCAACCCACTCTGGAGCAGATGAAACGGAGGCGTATATGTCTTGTGCCCATCGTTCGATCCCTAGTTGATCAGTTGGTGCTGAGCGATCAGGGATCTTTGCATTTCCAAGGGAGGATACAAGAGTGTCGATTCCTTCTCCGGTTTTTCCTGAACAAAGGATTACAGGGCACCCGAGGCAATCGCTTAGTTTTTTCTCGTCGACGTGAATCCCGCGTCTGCGTGCGGAGTCGATCATGTTGACGACGACGATCATTGGGAGTCTTCGGCCGATGGATTCTCCAACGATTGAGAGATTGCGCATCAGGTTTGTTGCATCGAGTACGACGAGAAGAGCGTCTGGTGTCGCGGCAGATTCTCCAACGGGCATAATTTTGCCGTCGAGTACTTGCGAGCACACTTTGGACTCTGAGATTTCGAGATTGAGGGAGTAGATCCCTGGGAGATCGATTAAGACTGATTCGATGTTTGGTTCTGCTTGGAACTGAACATGTGCAACTCTTGCGTCTTGGGTTGTTCCTGGGAAGTTTGAAGTTTTGGCACGAATCCCAACGAGTCGATTGAAAAGTGTTGTTTTCCCGACATTCGGATTTCCGAGTACGGCAATAGTGCGTTGGGAAGAAGCGATTGGCGGTGTCGTAGACATAGGTAGTTCGATGAGCAGTCTCATCCTTGGATTCGTGTGACTCTGAATCGTTTATGTGTTGTCTACATGAACCATAACTCGGCTGGCGATGTCTCGGGCGAGCCCGATTCGGCAGCCGCCGCCGCATTCACCTGTGAGTGTCACGATGCATGGTTCACCCATACGGCACATTTGCACTGGTGCATCTGGACGCAATCCCATCGCACGAAGCATTGAAGAATCTTCAGGATGGGCTTGGGTGTATTCGATTCGGCCTCGTTGCCCACGGGTGAGTTGGGTTAACGGAATCGACTTGGATTTCGGTTTGATCTCAGTTTGTGAGTTGATCATCGTCAATCCTGTTGAGTGAATCGGGCACATTGACAGATCAATGGTATTCCAGTTGAGACCGATTCGCAACACGATGATCTAAGAAACTGCATTTGAGTACATCAGAGTTGGTTATTCAGTTGATAGATCTCGATCTACCGGTTGAAATGACATGCAGTATCCTGCTCGCCAGATTGGGTAGATCACTTCGCAACGGAACCCGACAAACTCGTATGGATCCCATCCTACGCGATCAAAGAGTGTTCCTGTCAGTTCAAAATGACGCGGATGCGAGGGCGTTTTTGCTCTTGAGATCCCATCTCCGAGTAGTTCCAGTCTTGGAGGGGATGGATAGCGAGTGATCCAGCGTTGGCCTCCAGGCGAACTCAGGTTTGGGTACCAGAGTTGAGCGTCGATCTGTGGACGGACCATGCGTTCTAAATCACGATGAAGATAGATATCAAAGAGCATTCGAGCGCTAGGACAGTTTACGAGGGACCATACTTCATCAAGAGTCAGATTTCCGGTTTTGGGATCTCGGAATGGATGGTTCGATCGAGCAGCGGTAATCACATCGAGTGTTTGTGGGCCATCGAAGTTTGCGGGATCGATCACCTGGATGAGATTATCTGATGTTCCCTGAGACGAAACGGTTGGTAGCGGATGTGTCGTAAACTCTTTGAGTAATGCATCGGGGGTGTTTCCGTGTGGTTTTGAGTCATCTAGATAATCGAGCGTTCGATTCTCTGGATCATCCCATTGAAGTGTGTCACCAGCACGGATGACGACGGGCATTCCACCTGGAACGACTGTTGTTTGCAAGAGTCCGGACGCGAGTGCGCGCTGAAGCACATCTGGATTCTCAGGAGACTGACGGAAAGCGTAAAGACTGATATTGGTCGCGGCGCTGCGCCCGGTGACATTGATCGCGGATTGAAACAACTGCTCGCGAGCTTCAGCGCTTCCGAGATATGAATGCGTGCCGACTGTGCCTGCGGCGTTGATTCGGCTTGCAAGCTTTGTGTGTGAACCTGCGAGCGAGTTGATCAGTTGATCGAACTGAACAACAGCGCTTTGTGCGAGCTCGATTGTGTCAACTTTGATATCTGTCGATCTCATTGCATCGAGCATTTGCTCTAGGCCTTTGACTCCTGGGAGTTTGACAAGCGTTTGAGCGTTTGGGGATTGATCTCGGATTGCGTGCATCACCCGTTGACATGTGTTGCGAACAATGTTGAGATGCTTTGACATCCCTGATCCATTTTGAGCGGTGCTCGGGAGTTGCTCGACGAGATTTGAGAGATCTGAATGCAATCGAGCAGCAACTCGATCACAAAGAGCGCGTTCATCTGCACTCAATGGCGCGGGGAGGGTTTTTGAGATAGACCCTCTATAAGGGATTGTCGCGTCTGACATGACACGCACAATACCCTGCTCGAGCGGGTGTGTGTGATTTGAAATCGGTGCATTTAAATCAAATCCTGAGCGATGCATACAAAAATCCCCTAATTGCCGGCCTTCTCTTCCCAATCATTTGGGCCTGGAACGAATATTTCTCAAAAATAACAGATTTCAAGGTTGATTTCAAATCAGTTTTCAATATATTTAATAGATATCAATCCGACTGCGTTTCAGATAAGCAGTACACAAGAAACTCGGGGTCAACAAAAGGAATCATCCATGACAACTCTGAAGCACTCATCTATTACGATTTCGGCAATCGCGCTCTTAGCGGCTGTTGGGAGCGTTCAGGCCGGCGAAATCACCCATTTGCAATCACTTGGAGGCGATTTCGCGGTTGCGAACGACATCAACGACTTTGGCGATGTTGTAGGGCAATCAGCGATGGCTGGCGGACTAGGAGTTGTTGCAACGAGGTGGGATGCATCGCACATGCCTGCGAATTTGGGGATGCTCAATGGTAGCGTGCTCTCCGAAGCGTACGCGATCAATAACAACGGTGAGATTGTCGGATTCTCTGAAGATGCAAGTGTGAATCGTTCTGCAACACTCTGGGATGGGCGAGGCGGGATGGTGAATGTTCATTCTGCGATTGGATCATCCGGAGCGTCGATTCCTTGGGATATCAACGACAACGGCGTGATCACTGGACAAGCATCGATCAATCCTGGATTCTCCAAAGGGTTTGTTTGGGATCAAGTGAATCCGGTTGTTGTTGCAGGAACTACCCCAGGGTTTATGGGCGGCGCTAACTATGGGATCAACAACGCAGGGGCTCTAGTAGGGAGCGCGTTCTTCTTTGGCGATCCAGACGATGCAACGATGGCGATCCCAGATGGAAGAGGCGGATATGAGTATCGCGACATCGCGCCGATCGGTTTTGAGTTCTCTGTTGCAACTGAGATCAACAACAATGGGATGGTTGTCGGACACACGACTTTCGGTTCGACAACAACTGGATGGAACGCGGTGATCTACACGCCTGACGATCGTGATCCAGTACAAGTGCTTGGAACGCTTCCGGGTCTTGATACATCTGAATCACTTGATGTCAACGACAGTGGAATGATCGTTGGGTACGCATGGGACGGGCAGGGGAACGGTATCCCACCTCGCGCATGGGTATGGGTTGATGGTGAGATGTACGATCTCAATGATCTGCTCGGAGATCGTCCTGAATTTGAAATATTGTCTCGCGCAACTGGAGTCAACAACAACGGCGACATCGTCGGGTTTGGTCGGCTCCTCGACGGAAACACTGGCGCATTCTTGATCGAAGGATTTACCCCACCAGCAGGATGTGTTGCAGATATCAACGGCGACGGCGATCTCAACTTCTTCGATGTCTCTGCATTTCTAGAAGCGTTTTCACGTCAGGACCCGATCGCGGATATGAACGGCGATTTCGATTTTAACTTCTTCGATGTTTCCGATTTTCTATCAGCTTTTAGTGCGGGTTGTCCGTAACTCGACGTTCCAATACAAGATAAATAACTGATTCTTTGACAGCATTCCATACATACAGAAAGAGAGAGAAGATATGAAAACGACACAGACAATCATCGCGGGGATCACACTCGCATCATTGAGCTCGATTGCACTCGCAGGCGGTTACACAGGGTTTGAGGACCCACGAGAAGGGTTCGTAGGCTCGTCGTTTACCGATGGGGGTATCAGTTTCTATGATCTTAACAATGACTCTGGGTTGAACCCGGACGGATCTACCTATGGACCAGGAGAATACGGAACTGACTTTATCGTTGAGAATGCAACCTTGGCGATCAATGACTTCCCCGGCGTACTCTCGGGTGCACATGCGTTGTCATGGGGCACTTCATACATCGCAGGTGATAATCTGTCGATCAATATTGTGTCTACTTTTTCGATGACTACGAATTCAGTTGAGACTGATGCTTCGTTTGATCTCTTGTACTTTGAGAACGGGCCTTGGGGCGGGATCACGATTGAGTTGCTCGCAACGCTCCGTGGTGATGTTGTCAATATGGATTCGATCTTGATCTCTGATTTGGGAGGCCGAGACGGTCTCGTTGGAGATCAACTCTCCGTATCTGGGATTGAGTTTGATGCACTCACTGTAAACGCTCGATTCGCAGATGGGACATCAACTGTGTTCGCAGGCTTGATTGACAATGTGACAATAACTCCTGCGCCAGGAACTCTGGGATTACTTGCGATTTCGGGTGCAGGGCTTGCTCGAAGACGAAGAGGATAATCACATCTTGACGACATGCGTTGGGGATGGCATGTCTCTCCACCGTTTTATTTGGTTGTTATTATTTGTGTGAAGCCGGACAACCCCTCGTTCCGGCTTCATGCTTTTTTGTGCGCATGAACAAACTTTCGAGGATGAATCAGATCTACATTGAATCTGTGTTTTACTTTGAATCAGTTTTCTTGGGCCGGCGTACGAGCCAACCGACGATGAAACCAATCAATGAGAATGCGATGTACATGATCGAAGCAGGCACTTGTTTCTCTGTCATGAAGAACAGGTTGACGGATACTGATGCCCAGTTCTGGAAGATGAGAATGAGAAAGATTACTATCGCAATCATCGACGCGATGAACTTAGGACGCTTGTAGAGTGACTTTTTGGTTTTCACTTGTTCTGTTGTTTCGCTCATGATGCGCTCACAGTTCTTTGTTCGATCCGTTTTTCAGAAACGGTTTGCACAATGCGATCGATGTAGTTTCCAGGAGTATGAATATCATCTGGATCGATCGAACCTGCGGGGACTATTTCATCAACTTCTGCGATCACAAATCGGGCGGCGGTTGCCATATCTGGGTTGAAGTTGCGAGCGGTTCGATGATATACCAAGTTGCCAAACTCGTCGGCTTTTGCCGCTTTGACGAGTGCGATATCTCCGAAGAGACCTGATTCCATGACGAACTCTTTTTCTCCGCCGCCGTTGGGCACTTGGAAGGTCCGTGTTTCTTTTCCATCGGCGACGACAGTGCCTACTCCGGTTGCGGTGTAGAACGCAGGAATTCCAGCACCTCCTGCTCTCACTCGTTCTGCGAGCGTTCCCTGAGGATTGAACTCAACTTCAAGCTCTTTGTTGAGGAACTGTCTAGCGAACTCATCGTTTTCGCCTACATAGCTTGAGATCATTTTTTTGATCTGCTTTGTTTGGAGCAGTAGCCCGAGTCCCCAGTCATCGACTCCTGCGTTGTTTGAGACGCATGTAATGCCTTTGACTCCTGTATCACGGAGTGCGATGATGAGTTGTTCAGGAATCCCACAGAGTCCGAAACCTCCCACCATGCACATCATGCCATCTTTGAGGATCTGTTTATCTTGTAAGTCTGAAAATGCAGATTCGGTAGTATCGTATATTTTTTGCGCCATTGCGTATCCTCGGTCAATGCTGCTCGATCATAAAATCTTGAGTCTTGTTATTATATCACGATGGGAATCGTTGGAAGAGACACACTCAAAAGATGATCCAGAACCTCTAATAGTGAGTGAATCACAGTTTTATGTGTATACCTAGTCAATCCTTTGAAAGAATCTTAAATTCAATCAATAGAGAGTTCTGTTAGTGCTCAGGCTTTATTCATGATCGAGTTCCGATGGAACAAGAATCGTTTTACAAAAGACTTACCGATGAAACAGAGGATTGCGAATTCGAATCTGAGTTTCGTATCAAGGTTGATTTTGGTCGATAAATAGCGTGTTTTCATCATCGGTATTTTTACCCATTCAACATCGATGGAATTATTCTGCCCGTTCAATCGTATATGATTATCACAAGCTTGAGCATTTGTTTATTGCTTAATCGCGAATCTACACGGTGCGTTTCGGATGGGACGATCCGATGCACTCTCCAAAGACATATGAAGGAACTGCTCGTGGACGACGAGACTACGATTGAATTTACTCAGAGTGCTCTTGTTGAATCATCAGACATTGAGCAGCTGCAGGACATTATGGACAGCATCACTGCGAAGCAGTTGATGGATATTTTTGCTACTGGTTTCAACTCATTTTCTTTGGTTGTGACTACTCCTGATGGTGTGATTGTCTTTGTAAACAATGTTGCAGCGAATGGGTTCGCGGATCACACTGCAGAAACGGTTTGCGGCAAACATCTCTCGGAAGTTACTCCAGAAAACTGGGCAAACGAACGAGTCCAATACATGAAAAAAGCGGTTTCAACAATGAAACCTATTCCCATCGTTGAGATGATTTCAGGCACTCGTCTTTATTCAACACTTCGTCCGATTGAAATTGAGCACAAGGGCAAACTGCAGACACTGATCTTTATCACGATTGAACCGATTTCTCCGGTCCAGCTTAAATGGATCCGGGACAATGTCCCTAAAGAAGATCTGATGATTTCCGAATACATCGGGCTTGGGCGCCTTTCAGTGCTCACTCCTCGTGAGATTGAAGTACTCGCATTGATGGGTGAAGGATTGCGTCAAAAAGAAATCGCGAAGAAACTCTGTCGATCGGTTTCAACAGTGGATCGTCATCGTGAGCGCATCGGCGAAAAGCTTGGTATCAAAGATCGTGCAGAGTTAATTATGCTCGCACGAGAAGCAGGTCTTGAGGTTGGAGATGCGCATCGGAAACCGGTCGAGATTAAGAAACACAAAGTTAATGTTTCTCACGACGAATAGTTTTGATTACGACTTTCCCTTTGCGAACAACGACTCTTGCTGAGACCCTGCAACTGGTCGAGCGGATAAATCGTCGAGCTCTCTCTGGATATCTTCAAGAGTTGAGAGTTGAAGATGTTCTGTAGCAAATCGAATGTATGCGATTTTATCGACTTCTCTAAGTTTGGTCATAACTCGTTCGCCGACGACATGTGTTGAGACTTCGCGTTCGAACTCCGAATGGAGTTCTTCTTCAACTCGTTCTGCGATTTTGAGTTTGATGTCTTCTGAAATTGGACGTTTGCCGCAGGCGTTGGAGACGCCTCGCATGATGTTATCGAGATTGAACTGCACTCTGGAACCATCGCGTTTGACAACCATTAATCTGCCTGCGGGCTCAACTCGTTCGTAGGTTGTAAATCTTCTTTGGCACTTGAGACAATGACGACGGCGACGGATGACTGCTCCACCCTCGGTAGATCGTGAATCAATCACTTTGTCTAGGTTGTGGCTACAGAACGGGCAGATCATAAATCGTCTCCTGATTACTAATCATACCAAGGATGGTATAACTTTGCTCAAAAGAGGTTGATCATGCACGATATCCGGGATTTAGTCGAGCCCTTCAAAGAGATTTGCATATTCAGATTCGAGTAATCGCGTACGAAGGTAGTAGTACCTTTCTTCAACTTCACTCTGTTCGAAGTCCAGTTTCATCTGAGCATTCTTGAGACTGCTAATTTTTGTGCGATATTCATCCATCGTAATTTTGTTCTGATTGACTAAGTTGTCTATTGCAACAGTCTCGCTACGGATCATACTGATTTGATCTTTGATCGTGAGCAAATGATCTCGTACTTCATCATACTCGATTTGAATCAGTTGGATTTTTTCTGCGCGTTTCGCGATTTGTTTTGCGGTTCGAACTGCAAACTCGTGTTCGCTCAATATTCTTCTGGCTTGCATCTGTTCTTCTGCGAGCGCTCTCTTCAAATCTAAATCTGCAGCTCTTTTTCCGATCACCTTTTCAAGTTCTACGCTGAACTTAACAACTTCATCGTGGATGTCAGGCGGAGCAGCGACGACAATGGATTGTCCGATGATTTGTATGGATGTAAACTCCAAATCATACTTCACTCCCAACAGACTTTGGAGAGAGTCAGCATAGCTCCTCTGATCGTTGATTTGATTTATCCAAGATGGGTTCGGGTAGACGCGAGTTTCAACTTGATCTCGTTGGTACTCGAGGTATGACTGCACGAGAATTGTGTCGTTTGTCGAGACAATTTGATATTGAAAATACCCTTCTGAAAAGATGGTTTTGAACTTACTGATTGCTTGGTCGTATGTGTATGTGCCTTTCAAAGTACCTATGTTTGAGGCGAGATATCCTGCAAGCGGGTGTTGGCTTGCACCTATACTTTGTTCGAATTTTTTTCCGAATGCCTCTGCGATTGAAGTCAAAATTTCATTGACAGACGCGTTTTCTATATTGAACTCATGGGATTGTTCATCCCGTTTGTTATTGTCATCGATGACGATCGCGGGGACTGCCCCACTGCTATTTGGGGTTGCAGCGGGCGAGTTTGTCCCGTTGATAAAAGTAAAACCTCCGAAGGACATTCCAGCTAGGGCAACGACAATCAGTGATGCGTTCATGATTTTTCTCCTTGAATGTGTACGGGTATGTGCGTGCGTGATGAGCTTTGCGAGTTCGGCGGTTTCTCCGAGCTCAGTGACCGCGATTTGGATTGCTTGTGATTCTGTTTTTCCAATAATCAGTAAATCATCGACACGAGATCTGAGATGATCTTCGAGTTCATCACGGACTTGTGCGCGTTGTGTTTCGGACATGACCAGCATTCCGGTAAGAACATCGAGCCAGGTCGCGATCGAATCCTTGTTGGAGGATTCGATTTTGTGACGGGTTGGATTGATTCGTTTGATCATCCGTTGGCCAACTCATCTGGAAAGGATTGAGGAACGAAACCGTCGAGTATTGATTGGACTTGACGATGATGTTCTATTCGTCTCGAGAGATGTTTGTGTCCCTTTGGACTCAGTGTGTACCACTTCCTTCTTCGGCCTGTTGATTCTGGGTCTGCGCCTGCAGCTTTGACTTCTTCCCAGCTCGTAGTTACCAATCCGCTCTTTTCGAGTTTGGTAAGCAATGGATACATTCCAGACGGCGAGAGCTTGAAATGTCCATCAGAACGATTCGCGATGTCCTTGGATATCGCGTAGCCGTAGGAAGGTCCGGTTGAGAGAACAGAGAGTACGACGAGTTCAGAATGGTCTTGTTTCAGCGTGAGCATAGTTTTACCTCGTCTATATAGTACGATCAAATATATATCTAGTTTCGATATATACGAATTAAAACTATATTTTATTCATTTTCCATTTGACGAAAATGATTCTTGATCATATTCTTATTTTACGAAATGAGAAATTATATGAACCAACTCACTGAACTTAACAATGTACTCTCAGATCCAAATCGGATTCGTCTACTCTTGGCGTGCCTGGATAGAGAGCGATGCGTGTGTCAGCTTGTCGAACTCTTGGATCTATCTAATGCCTCGATCTCAAAGCATCTTTCGATGCTCAAGAGAGCGGGACTATTAGATTCTCGCAAAGAGGGGCGATGGGTTCATTACCGATCTCCTGAATCCCCCACTGATCTGGTTCGGGACTCATTACAACTCGTCAAATCCCATACTCAGGATGATGCGATCATCATCGCTGATCGAGAGAAACTCAAATCCATTGATGCGATTGATCCTTGTGATCTTGCACGCATGCAACGAACGGGGTGCTGTGTTGCACCGAAGGAAGGAAATATACAATGAAAACGAACGAAGAAATCCGTGAGCAAATCCGATCTGATTATGCGAACATCGCGACTTCGAGTACAGTTACCCGAGATCAACTTACTGGGGAGAGTCAATCCAGCGGAAGTTGTTGTTGCGCGGGAGCGTGCGGCGTTACTGAATCTATAGATTCGTCTGATCTTGCAGAGCAAATCGGGTACTCGAAGGAAGAGCTTGAATCACTTCCAATGGACGCGAACATGGGGCTCTCATGCGGGAATCCAACAGTGATTGCAGCTCTCAAAGAGGGCGAGACAATTCTGGATCTTGGATCCGGCGGCGGTTTCGACATCTTCCTTGCAGGCCCAAAGGTAGGCAAATCCGGGCGAGCAATCGGGATTGACATGACTCATGAGATGATTGCGAAGGCTCGCAAAAACATCGGACACTATCGCGAAACAACTGGTCTTGACAATGTTGAGTTTCGTCTAGGCGAAATTGAGCATCTTCCAGTTCCAGATAACTCGGTTGATGTGATCATCTCGAACTGTGTGTTGAATCTTTCGATCGACAAACAACAAGTCTGGAATGAGATCGCTCGGGTTCTCAAACCTGGAGGACGAGTTGCGGTATCTGATATTGCATTGCTCAAGCCTTTACCTATTGAGGTAAAAGAGATCGTTGAATCTTGGGCAGGTTGTGTCGCAGGAGCTATTCCAGTAGAAACGATGCGATCACAGATGGAGTTTGCGGGGTTCGACGGGATTACATTCACTCCTAAACCTCACTATGTTGAGGCGCTCACTGCGGCGAATGACCCACTGTATACAAAAGTAACGGAGTTGCTCCCTGATGGAGAATCAGCGAGCGATGTTATTACGAGTCTCGATATCTTGGCCCGCAAACCCGGTGGTTCGTGCTGCGGCCCAGATTGTTGTTCATAACCCAAGTTCTTTTTCAGCCATATCCGTGCCTATGATCTACTCGATGTCTGTAAGTACCACGACTACAACAGGAACTACGAATCACCTGCGATAGGCTGGCTGGATATTGTTGTAAAAACACACCAAACGCCCAGCCAACGCTGGGCGTTTTTCATAGGATTGGCAGATAGAATTTATTACCTAGTGAAAAATGCACTAGATACAGAAAGAGCGAGCAGAATATGCCTCAGATCACACTCCCTGACGGGACTATCAAATCATTCGAGAATCCAATATCCGCACATGATATCGCGATGTCGATCGGTGAACGACTCGCAAAGGCATGCGTGGGTTGCTTGATCGACGAAGAACTCTCGGATCTCTCAACTGTGATCGAGCATGATTGCACTCTTTCTTTAGTCACAGAAAAGACACGCGATAAGCAAGACGATCCCAATGCGCTCAACTTGCTTCGTCACTCGACAGCACATGTGATGGCAGAAGCGATCCAACGGATCATTCCTGGCGCGATGTTGGTGTATGGTCCGGCGTTGGATAACGGGTTTTATTATGACATCTCGTTTCCTGAAGATCGTCCATTAAGAGACGGTGACTTCGAAGCGATTGAAAAAGAGATGGGTGCGATCGTTAAAGAGAATCGGCCGTTCACTCGATATGAGCTTGAGTACTCTGAAGGGCTCGAGAAAGTCAAAGCTGAGGGTTCAAAGTACAAGCTTGACAATGCACATCGTGCGCATCGTGCGGGTTCGTTGACATTGAGTTTCTATGCAACGGGTGAACCTGGTAAGGATTGGGAAGATCTTTGTCGTGGGCCTCACATTCCGAGTACAGGTCGGATTGGTGCTTTCAAGATCATGTCACTCGCATCGAGTTATTGGCATGGCGACGAGAACTCTGATCGACTCACTCGCGTGTACGGTACTTCATTCTTCAGCAAGAAAGACCTCAACAAGCATTTAGAGCAGCTTGAAGAAGCAAAGAAACGCGACCATCGCGTATTGGGTAAGAAGCTCAAGCTCTTTGCGATTGACGAGACTGTTGGACAAGGTTTGATCTTGTGGACTCCTAATGGATCAGTCGTTCGCAAGGAGTTACAGAACTTCATTTCTGCGGAGTTGACTAAGCAGGGTTACCACGAGGTCTTTACGCCTCACATTGGCAAGCTTGATCTGTATCGCACTTCTGGGCATTTCCCTTACTATGCGGAGTCGCAGTTCCCCCCACTGATTGAACGCGATCATATGCATTCTCTCTCAGAGGAAGGTTGTAGTTGTGCGGAGCTCTCGAATCATCTTAAGACAGGTGAGATTGAAGGGTTCATGCTCAAACCGATGAACTGTCCGCACCATATTAAGGTGTTTGATTCGCAGCCTCACTCATATAAGGACTTGCCTGTGAGGCTTGCAGAGTTTGGGACTGTGTACCGTTGGGAACAATCTGGTGAACTCAACGGAATGACCCGGGTTCGTGGATTCACTCAAGACGACGCGCACTTGTTCTGTACACCTGATCAGATTGGGCAAGAGGTCCAGGGTTGTCTTTCACTTGTGAAGACGATCTTTAGAATCTTGGGAATGAATGAGTATCGTGTGCGTGTTGGTTTGCGTGATCCTGACTCAGGCAAATATACAGGTGATCCTGCAAACTGGGACAAAGCAGAACAAGCGTGTCGTGATGCTGCAGAGACTCTTGGAGTTCCTTTCACAGAAGAACCAGGTGAAGCAGCGTTCTACGGGCCGAAGATTGACTTCATTGTGAAGGATGTCATTGGTCGCGAATGGCAGTTGGGCACAGTGCAGGTTGATTACAATCTCCCAGAGCGATTCGATCTGAGTTACATTGGTCCAGACAACGAAAAACATCGTCCTGTGATGATTCATCGCGCGCCGTTTGGTTCGATGGAACGATTCATCGGCGTATTGATCGAGCACTTCGCGGGCGCATTCCCTGTATGGCTTGCTCCTGAGCAGGTCCGTGTGTTACCGATCTCTGAAAAGAGCAACGATTATGCGCACGAAGTAATGAGTGCACTACACGCAGTGGGCATTCGTTCAACAATGGATAACCATGATCAGCGTGTCCAAGCGAAGATTAAGAATGGTTCAGAGATGAAGATTCCATATCTCTTGATCGTTGGGCCTCGTGATGCTGAGAACCGAGCGGTTTCAGTTCGTGCGTTTGGTATTGAGAAAGACTTGGGGCAGATGCCGCTCGATAACTTTGTCTCAGCGATCGGCGAAGAATATCGCACAAAGGGTCGGAGCAGTGTGAGAGATCGATTCGCGACAGTGAATGCATAAGCAATTAACATTGATCATTCTTGTGTGTGCTCAATAAACCAATCTGCGAGTTCTTTCATTTCATATGCCGGGTCCCAAGAGTCGTGATCAACGCCGGGGAACTCGGTGTATTTTACATCTGCACCCACAGATTCTAGTGTGTGATTCATTGCTCTTGAACTCAATACTGGAACTGCGGAATCGTTTTCGCCGTGAAATAACCAGATAGGAATATCTTTGATTTTCTCTGCGACATCGAGCATCAATATTCTGTATTCACTCATGGACGGAAGAGGAACTGAATCTCCCTTTTCATCAAATGCGATTTGTGCGTATCCGCAGATTGGTGCAGCGGCGACAAACCGTTCTGGATGATTTGCGGCGATGGACAATGTGCCGTGACCGCCTTGACTGAGTCCTGTGATTGCGAGTTTGTCTGGATCGACGAATCCTTCTTCGATCGCTTGGTCGAGCATTTCAATCACGGCGGACTCATGAAAATCCCAATCAGATCTTGTAGGTTTCTGAGGCACAATAAGAATGAATGGCCATGTCTCAGGGTTCTGTTCTACCGCGGGTGGTAGTCCAACTTTTAAATGTGACTTCCCATTATCTCCGGTCTCCCCGAGCCCGTGCAAGAATAACAAACCTGACCCTCCTTTTTTGGCGGATGGCGGGATCATGATTGTCCATTTGTATTCTTGGCCTTCAACTTCGAGTGTCCGGTCGATGTATTCGATTTCAGATTGATCTTTCGCGTCAGCGCCCTTTACAGGATCGCTCATCCCAATGGAGGCGATCAAGGTTAAGAGGAAACTTATTGCAATCGATAGAGTTCGTGTGTTCATTTACAGATTGTATATGATATCGTTCCATGATGATTGATTTATCTAGTCAGAGTTCATTACCCAAGAGGATCGCAATGTGGTCTGGGCCTCGCAATATATCGACTGCGATGATGCGCTCGTGGGGTTCGCGAATTGACTGCGTTGTCAGTGACGAACCCTTGTATGCTCATTATCTGAGTACTTTGATTGAATCCAAACGCAATGAGCATCCTGTCTATGCGGATGTGATGAAATCTCAATCCACTGATTGGTTAGAAGTTACGACCCATTTGACGGGACCAGTACCCGGAGACAAACCGGTGTGGTATCAGAAACATATGGCGCATCATCTCACGGATAATATGAAATGGGATTGGATTGGAGAGTTGACAAACTGTTTCTTGATCCGAGATCCAGCTTCTATGATTACGAGCTTTATCAAAGTAATTGATAACCCAACTCCTGAGGACCTTGGACTACCACAACAGGTTGCGTTGTTTGAATGGGTACACAAACAGACAGGAACGATACCTTCCGTGATTGATTCACGCGATGTATTGATGAATCCGGAGATGATGTTGAAATTGTTATGTGATCGAATAGGAGTTCCATTCAACAGTACAATGTTGTCATGGGAGTCAGGTTCTCGCAAGGAGGACGGCGTGTGGGGTCCGAGCTGGTACTCGAGTGTGTATCAATCAACTGGGTTTGCTCCGTATGCAGACAAAGACGAGGAAGTCCCGACGCGGTTGCGTACGGTACTCGATGAATGCAATGCGATGTACGAAGTGCTCGCAAAACACAAGTTAGAAGTGAGTGCGTAATGCTGCAGAAGTTTAATGAGAAAAATCGCGATCTCAAGATCAACATCAACGGCGAGTTAATTCATCGTGATCAAGCAGGGATCTCGCCCTTCGATTCGCTCGTCCAGGGCGGCGACGGAGTTTGGGAAGGCCTTCGGGTTTATAACGGCAAGATCTTCAAACTCGATGAGCATCTCGAACGACTCCGCAGGAGCGCGAAAGCGCTGGCATTCACAGATATCCCAACTCGTGATGAGTTGGTAAGTGAGATCAAGAAAACGATCGCAGCAAACGAGATGCATGACGGGGTGCATATCCGCATTACTTTAAGTCGAGGGACGAAGATTACATCTGGGATGGACCCAAGATTGAATCAAGCGGGTCCGACCCTGATTGTGCTCGCGGAGCACAAGCCTCCGGTTTATCGCGATGCTGAAGGATCGAGCGGTCTCAATCTTGCAACGAGCAGCATTCGTAGATTTAGTCCGGATTGCATGGATCCTAATATTCATCACAACAACCTGATCCAATCGATCATGGCAAAGGTCGAAGCAAACGCAAACGGCGCTGACGATGCACTGATGCTTGATCAACGCGGATTCCTTGCAGAAGCAAACGCGACCCATGTGTTTATTGTCGCGCCATATCCAGCGCACGCGGGTGATCCGACTCCGGTTGTGCAAACCTCGACGACTTCTGCATGTCCTGAAGGAGTGACGCGCCAAGCGATTATGGATCTGTGTTTCGAGCATGACATTCCTTGCATGGAACGCGATATCTCGATGACGCATGTCTACAACGCAGATGAGTGTTTTACAACTGGAACGATGGGCGAGCTCGCATGGGTTGGAAAAATCGACGGCCGCGTGATCGGAGACGGGAAGATGGGCGCGTTGACGAAACAACTAAGCGAGTTGTTTATTGCGAAGACCAAAAGCGAAGGCGTGAGCGTTCTCTAAAACCTAGCCCGAGACTGAGAAGAACATAACAATTCCAACCGAGCGATATAACAAATCGTTTGAATATCATATATACTCAAATCATGAACTCATGGATCATGGTTATGTGGATTATCTCTTCGCTCATGGCGTGTTGGAGTTTTTCACTCTTCATCCGATTGATCTCTGAGATTGTTGCTCAAAATCAAAACCAAATGGTTGCAAAGAAGAGCACCCGTTCACTCTGGATCGGGTTTGTGTTGATTTTTATTTGCGGCGCTACATCTGTCTTTGCAGCTCGTGCTGCGATTCATGTCGAGAACACTTTTGGAGGCGGACTCACCCGTTGGTCTACCCCGATCGCACTCGTATGTGGTACAGCCGGGCTTTTTGGGATCTGCATGTTTATTTGGGCATGGGTCGGAGATCGTCCACGCGGACGAACACGATGTCCCAAGTGTTGGTATGACATGTCCGCGGCGACAGGGTTGTTGTGCCCTGAGTGCGGACGGACTGCAAAGAGCACAAAGAAGTTCTCAAAGACGCGACGACCCAAGTGGGCATTTGTTGTCGCGTTGTTTTTCTTTATTGTTGGGGGATATGGGTTCTCAGTGAGCAAACGCGTTGCAGAAAATGATTGGCTCGCGGCGGTGCCGTCATGGTTTTTGATGTTGGGTTGGGAACATCTTCCTGAAGACTGGATATTTGAAGACAACTCTCCGTATTTTTCAACACTTGATACTCGATTTGATGATTCTTGGCGTGATTACGCATGGATATCGGATTCGCGATCGAGAAGGTTTGGACGCAAGTTGTGTCGAGGTTTTCTGGATAGCAAAGAAGCGCGATGGGATCCTGGTCGAGTCTTGCTTCTTGATGCAATCGGTCAGGAACGAATTCTTTACAAGAACGCGAATGACGACGACAAACGAAAATGGACTGGGCCTCCGATCGATTCAACGGAGCTACTTCAAAGAAGTACCGATTATTTGATAGATGCCGTTCTGAAGAACAATCCGAGCACCCTTGAATTACAAAATATTGATAACACATTCAATACTTATACCATCGCTAAAGAGTGGATTCAGGAAACTCTCGATCAACAAGATGAAAATCAAACTGATTATGATGACGAATCATACTGGCAGAATTGGGAGTTAAATAGATTAAACTTTCAATCGCATCTATCAAAGCAGTTCTCACAAAAACAAAGAGATCGCATAGTTGCAGATCAGTTTAAAAAAATGTTTGTTTCAACTGATATGATACGACAGCATGTTACAACCACTCTTGTTTATGACATGCATATGCTTGAGCATTTTTTTGATGTGTTGCTCGACCCGAAACCAGATAGCAACAAGATTTCACCCCATAGGCGATCCATTTATCTTGGCATATTATCTGATACATTTTCACCCAATGAACTCAATCGACTCTTTGATGAGCTCAATACCCTACTCGACAACGATGGTGATGAGAATGTTGCACTCGTATTATCGACTCTTGGTTC
>JARGPA010000013.1:3095-76959 GCA_029213305.1 Phycisphaerales bacterium | reverse complement strand
CCAATGAGCACATCAAGTTATGGATAATGAACTTTGGGCCGCTTGTTGAGATGAATGATCCCGATATCAATACATGGTTAATCAATAATCTACCAGTCCAACTTGGGACTGAGTATGACGATCAGCTTGATCAGATCGCGGTGCATTTCTTGGATGATCCAGATGAAGAAATTCGAGAATCCGCTCGATATAGACTTGAGGAACGATTGGCAGATATCCTGATTACGCACTAGAGCTTGTTGTTTTTTCTGCTTGCGCTTCTGCGAGGATCTGGATTACTTCGTCTGGGTCATCTGTCACATGGATCAGGTTCATGTCTTCAGGGGAGATCGTTCCCTTATTGACGAGTGATTCTTGGATGAAGATGTCGAGCGGCCCCCAGAAGTCTTTTCCCATTATGATGATTGGGAACTTCTCGATTTTACCTGTTTGGATCAGCACCATCGTTTCGAAGACTTCGTCGAGGGTTCCGAAGCCGCCGGGCATGACGATGAAGGCGTCGGAGTATTTGACGAGCATCACTTTGCGTACGAAGAAGTATTTGAAATCAACGAATCGATCGAGGTACGGGTTTGGAAACTGCTCCATTGGGAGCTCGATGTTGCAACCAAGACTGAGTCCCCCACCTTCGCGTGCGCCGCGGTTAGCGGCTTCCATGATCCCTGGGCCACCCCCAGTCATGACGCCGTACCCTGCTTGAGCGAGTTTGTTCCCCAGATCGCGTGCGAGTTGATAGTACTCATTGTCTTCTTCGAACCGAGCGGACCCGAAGACGGTGACACATGGGCCGATGAAGTGGAGCTTACGGAACCCTCGGATGAACTCAGCAAATATGGTAAGTGCGGTCATGAGCTCTTGACGGCGCAGACGCGGGCCTTTGAGTAATCGATGCTCAGAACCCTTTGGAGGCTCTTTTCCCCAAGATTTACCTTCGGGTGCTGGTTGGGGCGGTTTGTGGTGATCTTGATTTGACATAGATCATGATCTTAGGCGGGAGTTGTGTGATATATCAGTTGGGATTGATCGCGTAGAATCGAATCCATACACGATTGAAGGGTAATGAATATGACAAGTTGGACAATACAAAACAAACGCGGACTCGATCTCATTGGAGATTCACACACTCCTGATAATGAACCCAAAGCGTGCGTGATTTTGTTGCATGGATTGAAGGGATACAAAGATTACGGATTCATTCCTGTGATGGCGCATGATCTTTGCGAATCGGGTTGCATCGTTCATCGATTCAACTCTTCGACTTCGGGAATGACAAACGAGATTGAAACCTTTGCACGACCCGATTTGTTCGAGCTTGATACTTGGAATCGACAAGTAGAAGACATGCGTTGTGTGATCGAAGCGATTGCAAACAACAAACTCATTGGGAACGGGCTTCCTTTGTTTCTCATCGGGCACTCGCGCGGCGGCGGAACTGCGCTACTCACTGCGGGAAGACATCATGATGAGCTTTCCCTCTCTGGAGTAATCACGATTAACGGCGTGAATACTTGTTGCAGTATGGAACAGAGTAGACAAGATGAGATGCTTAAAAATGGATTTATTGTTTCTGAGAGCGCACGAACGAAACAGGCACTCCGGGTCTCAAGTGGGTGGATGAGTGAACAACTCGATGACCCGGAGGGTCATGACATTCTGGCGCTCGCAAAGCGAATTAAATCTGCAGTTTGTGTAATCCAAGGGGAAGACGATCAGGTGGTAAAATCTGAAGTGGGGATAGCGATTGCTAATGCGTGCTCAACATCGTGTCATTTGATCCCAGGGGGGGATCATGTGCTGAATATGCGCAATCCGAGCGATATTGCTAGTGATCGCTCACAACAACTTTTGATGGTTTTAGAGATTATTACCCGATTCATATCGAAGCATGCCCGATAGATATCGAGTTGACTTCCATCTGTATATAGGACACAATTCATATATGAGTAGCCTTTCCTTGATTACATCATGTGCATTCATTTCGATCCTTGGATCGTCAGCGTTTGCACAAGAGGCAATTCACATTGAAGATGACTTTGTGCTTCCTTCGATCTTGTTTGATGATCGTGCGGCAGAGTACAACGACATTCCTTCAATGATTGATCCGATTACTGCCTATGAGTTGAGTGAGTATCGCGCAGCGGGCATGGATCCATCTTGGATGTCAACTGAATATCAACTCCCTCGCTTTGATGGACATTCATTCCAACGATTGACTCAAGGTGATCATCCGTTGAGTATTGAATCTTGGACAACTCATCACACGCAAGGACAAGGAATACAAGTTCATGATTCTGTGAACTTTCGTGTAGGGCGCACAACAGAACTTCGCGATGGAAACATTTCAGGTAGTGAAGGCACACTCAACACAACTTCAGTACGCGATCATGTTTCGAGCATCGCACAATCTGAAGGCGAGTACGATGTGTACGATCTCGCGTTGGAATGGGATGCGATTAATGCGGGGCCGGTAACTATCTCGTTGCTCTCTGGATTGAAAGCGATCGAAGCAAACATCGGCAAGCGCGTCACAATCAATAACGATACGACCATTGAGCAAGTCAATCGATTTACAGCAATGCCCATGATTGGTTCTGGAGTCCATTGGCAAGTGAATGATCGAGTATCATTCTCTGGGGCTGCGATTACAGTACCGATTGAAACCGGAGACACTCTTGTTGATTTTAATGCATCGACTGATCTCCGCATTTCTAAGAATGTAGATCTCAGCGCAGGGTACCGGATCTTACGATCATCCTTTGAAGTCGGATCGGTTAATACCGATGTGACACAAGAAGGACTCTTTGCGCGGCTACAGATCAAGTTCTGATCTGTATCGACGATACTAAATATTCTAATTTAATTGAGTAGAAGCGCCTTGAATCGAGATTCAAGGGGTCATCAAACGCGTGATGATATCGAGCCCTTCGATGAGCTTATCTCTTCGTGTCGCAAAGCTGATTCGGAAATGAGTATCACGATTTGAGAACGCGCCACCTGGAATTGTGAGGAGTTGCTCTTTGATCGCTTTCTCTGCGAACTGGGTCCCTGTCATGTTGAGATGTTCAGGGATCTTGATAAACGCGTAGAACGCGCCACCTGGAGTTGCGACTTCAGTAATCGGCGAAAGCGTGCTGAGCACAAGGTCTCTTCGAGATTCATATTCTGCAACATGCTCGGACATGTCCGTGTCAAAGCAAGCTTCTACTCCTGCTTGCAATGGAGCGGGAGCACAGACAAAGGTGTATTGTTGGAGCTTTGCCATTTGTTCGATGATTGCTTTTGGGCCTGCGGCGTAACCGAGTCTCCAACCGGTGCAGCCGTAGGTTTTTCCGAATCCTCGAATAAGCAGGACATCGTCTTGTGCGCCTTCAACTCGAGCAGGGCTCGGACATCTTGGCATGTTTGCATCAGCAACACATGTTTCGGTTGTTGCATCTGAGAATGCAAACTCGTCGTAGATTTCGTCGCTGATGAGAAGGACGCCCTTAGATCGACAGAGCTCGAGAAGTTCTTTGCCTTCTTTCGTTCCCATCACAACTCCTGCAGGGTTTGATGGCGTGTTGAGAAGGATGAACTTGGTCTTATCAGTGATTAGTGGCGCGACTCGTTCTGCGGTGAGTTTGAAATCAGGGTAGGTATCAACACTGATTGCTTTAGCGCCGCAGAGCGTTGCCCAATGTGGGTATGCGACGAAGTACGGGTCAGGGATAATGCATTCATCACCAGGATTGAGAAGTGCCATAAACGCGAGTACGAGTGCGCCAGAGGTTCCAGAGCTGATAAATGAAACCGGGCCTTCGTGTTCGGGTGTATTGACTGTTCTGACATCCCATCCAAGATCGTGCTTGAGCCAAGTGTTAACCTTGCTCAACAACGTCGGCAATCCTTGCGTGAGTGAGTATCCATTGACATCATTCTCAATTGCATTGATTGCAGCCGACTTGATTGCTTGGGGTACAGGAAAGTCCGGTTGGCCGATCGATAGATTGATCGGATTCTCAAGTGTTGCAGCGAGCGCGAAGATGCGTCGAATACCGGATGCATCTATAGCGTCAGCACGATCTGAGATCATCGAACTGATATCTATGCCGTCTAAACTGTTCATTGGATCACGCCCCTCTTCGAGGATTGCACGAGCGACAAAGCGATAAAGACACTATGAAAACTAAATCCACATTGAAGTAGATAAGTAATCTTACTTAGTCTTTTACTTTGGTCTTTGGCAAGCCGTGGGCTGTGCTCTTCTTATCGATGAACTTGCCATCTTCTTTGAGTGCGGCAATTCGTTCGGCGCGAGTCATCACATTGCGTACTGTGGTGAGGTTGCCTTCGGTCTTGAGTGAGGAGTCGATGCTCATAGTGTGCTCCGGTTATCTTTATCTCGGTCCCCGAATCTTCAGGAACATATTTAATTCGATCTGCATAATTCGATGCGTGATTCGATGAACTATCCTTCGAATTTTTCCCAGTTCGTAAGGGAGAAATCCGAACCCCCGCGATGGTCTCGTTGCCAGCGAGTCCCCAGATCAGCAATCAAGGTTTGATGCTGACGTCTTTGGGCACTCATTGAACTCCACTGACTCCCTGGAATCGCAACTCCAAGTGAATACAGCCGATAGCGGGATGGATTGTTGGCACTTGAACCCGAAGAATCCACCTCAGGCACTCCAATGACTCGAACCCCTTGAGAATACATGAACGCGATTGCGTCAGCAGCTTGTTCGGTACTTAGCGTCGCGAGCACGAGATAGTTGAGTCCGATTTCGCGTGGATCCTCTGTTAAGAACCCTGAAGGGCTCATGATCCCGACAGGAGCTGATCCAAGATTCCGATCCTGAGGCAATACTTCATTTGTTGTCGCTGGTGTGTTTTGAGGGGAGCTATTTGTTGACGCATTCTGGGTTGGCTCAAGAATTGTACTTTGATTAGGGCTCACAACGGGTTGATCACGAACAAAGTCCTCGATTGTGGATGCGCCTGCTTTTTCCCCTACCTTGTACCCTACTGCCCATGCGCTGAGAATAAGCGCAACTGCGAGCACGATAATTGTGTAAAACACTGGAGATGAGAGTCGAACACCTGTTTCGGTTTGGACATCTTCATCAAGCATCGCAGCGGCGGATCGTTCTGCTCTTGAAACTCCTCCAGATGAATCCCACGCGGTCTGCTTGGTAGAGACTTCCGTTGGCGCTGGCGCCTGGGGCTGAGCCCTTGGGGCGGGTGCATCGGATTGCGAAGGCGCTGGGGTAGGTTTGTGCGCATCAGGATGATTCCCACGCTCGCGCATGAGATCAAATAGAGGCGGGCCTGATCTTCGATCGGTCATGATCAATAGTATGCACGAAATCCAGCACGATGTATCCCAGAAAACATACTTAAGAGTAAGAAAGACGCTATACTCCGCGCGGTATGGCAATTCACGAATCAGAAATCATCACGATCGTACCCAAGCCTATGTCCTCAGCGGAAGCGGTATACATTCCTGCTATCGTTAAGGGCTTTGGAACCACGATGAGGCATTTTTTCACCTCGTTTGGACAGGGTCGCACCAGCAGAACCCTTCAGTACCCCGAACAGCGAAGAGAGCATTATCCACCTGAACAAGGCGGAATTGAGCCTTCAAACTTCCGTGGGGTGCATCGTCTCAATAGAGACAGCGCTGGACGCGTCAAATGTGTTGCGTGCATGATGTGCCCAACCATCTGTCCTGCGAACTGCATCCATATTGAAGCTGCAGAATCCCCTTGGGATGATCGCGAAAAATACCCTGCGAAGTTCGAGATTGATGAACTCCGTTGTATCTTCTGCGGGATGTGCGAAGAAGCGTGTCCAGTCGATGCAATTGAACTCACACCACTTTATGATGTTGTGGGTAAATCTCGACAGGAAATGGTCTTTGACAAGAACAAGCTCTTGCATGTTTACGACATGACGATTGAGCAGAAACCGATGTGATTTGAAGCTTTTGCTACTTTGAACTGACTCTGAAGAAAATTTTGGTATATGAAAAAGAACCGGAGTCAGACTCCGGTTCTTTCTTATTGATGATTTAAAATAGACTGTTTATCGTTTTCTGCGAGCGATCATAACGCCGCCGATGCCACAGAGTGCGAGCGATCCCGGCGCTGGCACAATCGTAAAACCGATGTTTAGTTTGTAGCCAAATGTTTCGGCGTGTGGCTCACCGGTATCGAAATGGCCGTCAGCGAGTTCATCAGTATCAACTGATGAGCTGTCTACATCGCCGAATCCTGAGATCCCTACAAAGTATGTTCCTGCAGAGAGATCTGCGAGCTGGATTGCAGGCATGAGATCAATCCCACTATCGTCATCGAATGCAATGACATCACCAGCTTCGGTGACGACCTGCATGAGTCCGTCTGAATCGCTTGATGAGAATAGAGCAAAGACTGAGAACGATGCAGTATCAGCGAGTGTGAAACTGAACCAGTCTACATCTCCGACATCCATGACGCCCTCGATGAGGAGTGAGCCGCCAGGTGCATCGAATGTTCCGACATCATTTGCGAGAGCGAGCGTGTCGTTTGACTCCATCTCGCTGAAGAATCCGCCTGCTTGCGCAGTTGTTGCCAATGCGGCAGCGGTTATCAGTAGTGCATATTTCATTTCTTCTACTCCAGTTGGTATTGATCCCTCAATAAAGGCATGTGTGCCCTATTCACATTCAACATGCACTGGATCTGTCCAATAACCAACGAAATGGAGAAACATCTTCGAATTTATCGCACTTTTTTCAAACTGTGATATTGGGACGGTAATGGTTGCCCAATTCAGATTCCACCACGAGTTCAAACTCGAAAAACACCCTAAATCAGAACATTTTTGCGTGACTCATTGGCATTTCCCCGGATGTGGTGTATTTCTCTGGTATCGGACGACTAATCGTTGTTCGATTGAGTGAAGAACATGCTCATCAGGGGACAACCTGCAGTTCAACGCACCCGCTGGACCTGTGTGACCCACAACTTGAAACGACACACGTGACGTGTGTGTGACGAATCAGAGAGAGGCCGCTCGGTGGGTGCAGAACCCGGCGGCCTCTTTCATTTTTGAACTTTCATACAAATTCAAAGTCTGACAGGATCAAGCCTGTGAGATTGCGATCAGGGATTTGAGATCATTCGCAAAGTCACTCGAAGCACGATTGATTGCGTCAAGCCAGTTCTCATCTGCGTTTGGGGCTGCATAGATCACTGATCTGGATGCGTTTACAATGACTCCGAGTTGCCCTGCGGAGCTTGCTCCGGTTCTTGTCATTGGACCCACATCTGCAACGGTGCCACCTTGTGCGCCAACTCCGGGGACAAGCAGCATTTGATTCGGCATGAGATTTCTTAAAGCACGGACATCATCCGCACTTTTGGTTGCACCGACAACTGCACCTAGGTTGCTCAAACCTGAGTTTCCAAGTCGGGTTTGACCCATCTGAGCAATCATTGAGCAAATCCCATGCGCGACAGGTGAACCTAATTTGAGCTCTTGAAGTTGCACAACATCTGAATCAGGATTACTTGTCCTTGCGAGTGAGAAAACCCCGAGTCCTGCGTCGAGGAACGGTTCGATCGAAGACGGCCCCATGTAGGGTGATACTGTTATGAAGTTTGCGCCCATGTCTGCAGCGCCAACCGCGTAATGGGTTGCGGAGGAACCAATATCCCCTCGCTTTGCGTCGAGAATGACAACGAATCCGAGTTCTCGGGCTCGTGTGACTACTTTTTCGAGGATTGCGTAACCTTTTGAGCCGTAACGTTCAAAGCAGGCGCTTTGGGGTTTCACCACTTGTGCATTCCCGACTAATGCATCAAGCATTTGGATCGAGAACTGTTCGATTGCTTCAAGTTCGGGAATTGATTTGAGTTGGGTCGGGAGTTTGTCAAAAACAGGATCAACCCCAACACATGCGGGGGAACCGACACTATCAATCGCACTCACAAGTAAGTCAATCGGCGAAGTCGTATTGGTCATTGCAGCGTTCTCCATCAATGTTGGGCACTACACTTTAGTCACTATGAAGCAGATGCACACTCCGGCGAATCTCGATCTTAAGAAAGAAGAATCACTGACGATTGAGTGGGAAGATGGTTCATCTTCGATCTATCCAATCGCATATCTTCGCAGGTTGTCACCTAGCGCTGATATGAGAGAACTTCGTAAATCGATGGCGAAGAATCCCCTGACAATACTCCCGAGTTCATCAGATTCTTCGAGTGAAATCAGCGCGACAGGCGCTGAAATGATCGGAAACTATGCGATCAAAATCGCATTCTCAGATGGACACGATACAGGAATCTATACATGGGATTACTTGTATCAAATTGATCCCGCAACCAATACAAGCGGACAAGCGCCCGGGGATAACGCGGCGCCTCATGATGACCCATTGGGACTAGGATCGAAACGGTGAATCTGACTCTTGCAACAAAAATCGTTGATCTCCCAGGAGTTCGCGCTGAGCATGCAATGAAACTTGAGTTGCTCGGCGTGCACAATCTCGGGCAGTTGATGGTACATCTACCTCATCGGTATGAGTGGATACGAGCACAATCAGGATTAGCAGATCTCGAACCCGGAGTCATCGGTTCAGCAGTTGGAGAAGTCACTGCGACGAAGATCTCTGGATTTGGCCGCAAAGCTCGGTTCCAAGCAGTCCTTAGTGATGAGACTGGTCGATTGGATTTAGTATTTTTTAATCAGGCATTCTTAGCAAAGAAAATCCATGCGGGTATGTTCCTGAGAGTACAGGGGAAACCTGCGAAGCACGGGCCTGGGTTACAGATGAGCAACGCTCAGTTCACGATTATCCCTTTTGATGAAGTCGAGCAACTCGATCCGAATCAAGACGATGAGTATCGTCCGGTTTATCCTGCGACTGAAGGACTCACATCTCAGCAGATCCATGGGATAATCCTTCGAGTGCTTGATCAAGCTTGTTTGTTGCTTGAGGATCATTTGAGCGATGAGTATCGACAAACGAGAGCAGTGCCTAGTTTGAGAGATGCGTATCGGATGATCCACGCGCCTGAGACTGAAGAAGATGTTCTTTCTGCGAGACGCCGACTCGCGTATGACGAGTTGTTAATGCTCCAGCTTGGGGTGCACATGAAACGGGCACATCTTCGTCGAACACTTAAGGCGCCCCCACTCCCACGGACTCCTGAGATTAACGAGCGGATTCTGTCGAGGATGCCCTTTGCATTGACAGATTCTCAACAGCGGGTTGTCGATGAGATCTCTCGGGATCTTGCGATTGAGACTCCTACGAACAGACTTGTGCAAGGTGATGTTGGATCGGGCAAAACTGTTGTTGCGCTTGATGCGATGCTTTTAGCGATTGCTCACGGGCATCAAGCCGCGCTGATGGCTCCCACTGAGTTGCTTGCAGAGCAGCACTTTCTTTCGATGACTGAAATGCTCAAGGGATCTAGTGTTTCCGTTGAGTTGCTTACTGGATCAATGCCTGGCGCGGATCGAGAACGGGTCGTATCGAAGATTGCCTGTGGCGAATGTGATCTTGTCATTGGGACTCATTCATTGGTTTCAGAATCCGTCGCGTTTCACTCGCTTGCAGTTGCAGTTATTGACGAGCAACATCGATTCGGAGTTGAACAACGCGCGATGTTGCGTGTGAAGGGGAGCCAATCAAAGAGCAGCGAGCATGAAGCAGAAACCCCGCATGTCATCGTGATGACAGCAACTCCGATTCCACGCACTATCGGATTGACGATCTTTGGAGATTTAGATATCTCAACGATCGACAAACTCCCCCCTGGAAGAACTCCAGTAATTACCAAGCATGTCACCCCTGAACAACGATCTACGGTCTATCACTGGGTCAATGAAAAGATTAAATCTGGAGATCAGGTTTTCATTGTTGTATCTGCAATAGAACCAGGTGGGAAGAGTGATGGTTCGATTCGCGATCTTCGTAGTCTCATGAGAGAACTCGAAGGCGGAGAACTCAACGATGTTCATATCGCAGCGCTCCATGGACGACTCAAACGAGACACACGCGAACATATCATGCATCGATTCAGAGCAGGGAAAATCGATTGTTTGATCGCAACGACAGTCATTGAAGTTGGTGTTGATATCCCAAACGCAACGGTGATGGTGATTGAAGACGCGGATCGTTTTGGACTTGCACAACTCCATCAGTTGCGAGGGCGAGTAGGTCGAGGTGACAAACCCGGGGTCTGTGTACTCATCGGAAATCCGAAAACTGAAGATGGGATCGCGAGATTGCGTGCGATGGTCGAAACCAATTCGGGTTTCGAGCTCTCTGAGAAAGATCTTGAAATACGCGGCGCAGGAGATGTCTTTGGGACTCGTCAGAGTGGTGCTCCGCCTTTCAAGGTTGCGGACCCATTCAAAGAGTTTGAACTTCTTGAAATGGCGAGAAGGGATGCTGCGGATTGGATTAGTAACTCTCCAACACTCGATCGTCAGGCGGATATTCTTGCAAGACGTAGATTACTCAAAGCTCACGGGCAATGGCTCGGACTTGGGGATGTTGGTTAACAAAACTTCTAACACACAGAATTGTGGATATCTCATCTCAAATCAATATTTAACACAAAACTGAGAAACGCTCAGTCTTGTGTGCATTCTGGATGATGGTTTTCTTAAGTTCGAGGAATGACCCATATTTGAGTTACAACCCCCTATTTTTGCCATTAAAGGCATAATTACGGATTTTGCGTATCCGTCCGTGTCCCAAACATTAATGATAAACTGGGTACATGAGTATATTACATTCCATTTCAGCCGTTGATGATTCCATAACCCAGAGCACTGATCATGAGCATTTGAGTAATAAAGATACTGGACCTGGTTCGTTCCACGAGCGGTTGAATTCAGCTGTAGGCGAGGTTTCCTATCGCAAGTTGGGACGACTTACAGATACTCATCCTGAGACGGTGCGTCGATATATGCAGGGACAAGCTCCGAGTGCAACCTTCTTGACGAATCTATGTCGGGTGTTGGGGATCTCGGGTGAATGGATGCTGACTGGTCGTGGGCCGATGAAATGTACAGAAATGAAGTCTCATGCGCTGAGTCAAGCAGACCCTTCGGAGCTTATGACTGCGATCGCAAACACGCTGACGAACTTGTGTGATCGTATGGATCGATTGGAACGATTCGTTCAATCGATGGAAACACGGATTCGAGGTACTGAACCAGAGACTCCACGAAGACCAGATAAACCGAAAGCCACAAAGTTGACTACAAAATCTGGTAAGATCGCACAAGATACGAACCCTATCAAGAGCGATCATGACACAACAACTCAACAATCCAATCGAAGAGTTGAATCCAAACCTGAGCAATCAGCAGCAGATGAACCAAGCGACGTTGGAAAATCGAGCAAGTCTAATTCAACCGCTGCTCAACGAATCCGAGACGCTATTGCCAAACGACCATCTTGATTTGTTGATTGAGTTCATGCGACCGGGCTCGATTGAGCTTGCTCGTCGATGGGTGAGCGCTTTGATGCTTGTCCCGGAATCTGAACGAGAAGCAATCGTCCAAGCGGTTGAGCATCAGATTGTTGAAGACTACGGCCGATCATGATCGAAGGGGGATGTGCTCCTAGAGTCCTCTATGAGTTTTCAAAAGAACGCGACGTCGATATTCCAAACTATGTCCCAGATGCTCGAACTCACAGGGGGCGATCGGTTCCGGGTTTCAGCGCATGCAAAAGCATCGCGTGTCATTAAGGAACTGACGATCGATATTGAACCTCTTGCAAGTGCGGGCGATCTCAAAGCTCTTGTTGCAATCGATGGAATTGGTAAAGGAACTGCGAGCAAGCTTGTTGAGCTTGCTCAAAATGGAACCATCACGGAGTACGAAGAACTTGCTACAAAAGTTCCGAGCGGCGTGATGAAGGTTCTCTCTATCCAGGGACTCGGACCCAAGAGTGTCAAACTCATGTGGGATGAAAAGGGTGTTGAATCGATTGATGATCTCAAGAAGATCATTGAAGATGGATCAATTCTTGAGCTTCCAAGAATGGGCGCTAAGACTGTAGAAAACATTTCTGCTTCGATTGAGTTCTTGGAATCGAGTGGTAAACGACTTCCGATTGGGATCGCACAATCAATTGCGGATCGGTATCTCTCGCTACTCAAGGATACGAAGGGAACGATCAAGGTTGCTTATGCAGGATCACTTCGGCGAGGAAAAGATACGATTGGTGATGTTGATATCTTGATCGCATCTGATGATCCAGAAGCGGCGAGAGAAGCATTTGTCGAATCTCCTGGTGTTACAGCAGTACTCGCTCGCGGCGAAACAAAGTGTTCTATCCGTGCGGCGATTGGGGATTCTTCAAATCGTTGGGGCGCTGATCAGAATAGCGCTGTGCAAATTGATCTTCGAGTTGTTTCTGAATCTTCGTGGGGCGCAGCGTTGCTGTACTTCAGCGGATCGAAGGAGCACGGGGTCCGTCTACGAGAACGAGCGATCAAGATGGGGATGACACTCAATGAATATGGGTTGTTTGAAGATGATGGATCGGATCCGACGCCGCCACAAACTCGGGGGGTAGATCCGGTTGCGTGTGAAACGGAAGAGTCGATTTATAGAGCATTAAAAATGCCCTTTATCCCTCCCACTTTGCGCGAAGATCGCGGGGAAATGAGCTTGGAAGAATCGGTTCGTGTCATTGAACTTGCGGATATTAAAGCTGAACTCCACTCGCACACGATTGCATCGGACGGCAAGATGACGATCGAAGAATCAGCAGCAATTGCGAAATCTCGTGGATTCCATACACTCGCCGTTACTGATCACTCACAGTCTTCTGCAGTTGCTGGAGGACTCAAACCTGATCGATTGCGTGAGCATATTCTCGCGGTGCGCAAAGTTGATCAGAAGACGGATGGAATCTCAATTCTTGCGGGGAGCGAAGTTGATATCTTGGTTGATGGGACTCTCGATTACGATGACGAGTTGTTGCACGAGCTTGATGTTGTTGTTGCATCGCCGCACGCCGGGCTTCGGGCAAAGCCCAAGCAAGCGACGAAACGATTACTCAAAGCGATTGAACATCCGATGGTTCATGTCATTGGGCATCCAACTGGGAGATTGATCGAACGCAGGCCTGGGCTTGAGCCCGATATGAACGAGTTGATCGCGGCGGCGATTGAGCACAATGTGGCGCTCGAAATTAATAGCCATTGGATGCGTCTTGATCTACGAGATACCCATGTTCGAGCAGCAGTCGAAGCGGGCGCGTTAATCTCGATTAACTGTGATGATCATCATCCGAGTGATTACGACAATCTGAAGTTTGGAGTGATGACTGGGCAACGCGGGTGGTTAACTCCAGAGCTTTGCATTAACACTTGGGATGCGAACAAGCTGCATGGGTGGTTGAAATCAAAGCGGTGACAAGGCCATTGATCAGTATGAAAGAGCTAAGAAAAAGAGCAATGCAAGAATTACGACTGTAACAATTCCTATGGCTGCAAATATAGAAATTAGTATATTTTTAGATTCTTGAAGTGATGCAACAATCTCAGGTTTCCAAGCAACTAACGATTGCTGATAGGAACATTCAGGGCAAGTGACGGATGAAGACTCTATTGTCAGTCCTGCGAGCAGATATCCACAACGAGCACACTCGAGCGGTTTGAGCTGGGCAATCTGCTCAGGATCCGGTTTCGCATTGACTACTCTTGCGGACTCTATTAAAGATTCATATCCTTGACGACGAAGAATCGCATCTGCTTGGATAGCTGATCGTGCAGCGACTCGCATTGTTTGCCAAGGTTCGTGCTTCGCACCGAGTGGTCGCACATGGAGTTCCCATGTGGACTTGTTCGTTTTGTTGGATGTCGGATTTGAGTCCATGAATCAAAGTATACCAATGAGAACTGATGGGAGCCGATTCCCACATTGGGAACGAAGAGGCTAAGATCTGTCGGCTGCGGTCATAGCCCTGAACATACGAATCCAATGCGAATATTCGCAGGAGTGAAGCATGTTCGATCGAGTATCTGATGGTTTTAATAATGTCTTTCGCAAATTGAGCGGAAACGACATGATTTCTGAGTCCAATGTCAATGAGGCGATGGACGAAGTTCGCAATGCGCTACTCGAAGCGGACGTTCATTATGAAGTCGCAGAAGCGTTCTGCGCCAAGGTCATGAGCGACGCAGTTGGACAACAAGTCACCAAATCAATTAAACCTGGACAAGAGATGATCGGGATTGTCCATCGTCGACTCGTTGAGTTGTTCGGCGGCGATCCAGATGCAGAGCAACAACCTACGCCTCCAGGAATTATGAAACTTTCTCCGGGTCCCACTGTCATCATGATGTGTGGATTGCAAGGATCAGGAAAAACAACCACCTGTGGTAAGCTCGCAGGGATGCTCAAGAAGCAAGGACGATCTGTCATGCTTTGCGCGGCAGACTTGCAGCGCCCGGCGGCGGTCGAGCAGCTCGAAACCGTATCGCATCAAGCAGACACTGAACTCTCAGGTGGATCTCAGGTTCACTTTTATGGCGAACCTGATAAGTGCGCCGAGTATGGAAAAGCAGTCGGAGTTGCGGTCAAGATTTGTCAAAATGCACTCAAAGCAGCGAAAGCGAAGGGTGTCGATGTCCTGATCCTCGATACTGCGGGTAGATTGCATGTCAACGACGAACTGATGGGTGAGCTTAAGAGTGTTCGATCAATGCTCAATCCTCATCATATTTTCCTAGTCGTCGATGCGATGACAGGTCAGGATGCAGTCAATAGTGCAAAGTCATTCCATGAGAAACTTGAAGTTGACGGCGTGATTCTGACTAAGTTCGACTCGGATACTCGTGGCGGAGCGGCGTTATCTGTGAAAGAAGTAACCGGTGCTCCGATTCGATACATCGGAGTCGGCGAGAAACTCGACGCAATCGAAGTCTTCCATCCAGAGAGGATGGCGGGTCGGATCTTGGGGATGGGTGATGTTGTATCGCTTGTTGAAAAAGCTCAGCATGAAGTTTCTGAAGATGAAGCAGCGGCGCTCGAAGCGAAAATGGCTAAAGGCGAGTTGGACATGGACGACTTCCTCAAGCAGATGAAGATGATGCGCCGTATGGGTTCGATGAAATCATTGCTTGGGATGTTACCGGGTGTTGGTTCGGCGCTCAAGGATATTGACATCGACGAGAAACAGTTTGATCGAACCGAAGCGATGATTCTTTCGATGACTGCTGAGGAAAAGAAGAAGCCTGAAATTATTAGACACTCTCGGAAAGTACGGATCGCGACGGGATCTGGAACTGAGCAAAACGAAGTGGGAAAACTGACGAAGCAGTTCGGGATGCTCAGCAAGATGATGAAACAGATGGGCGCCATGGGAGCAGGCGGAAAAATGGCCGCTGCGAAAGCGATGGCCGGCGGGATGGGCGGGATGCCTGGAATGGGCGGCGGGATGCCTGGATTCTCGATGAAGAAATCAACAAAGTCCGGATCTGGTGGAGCGAAAAAACGGAAACCAAAGAACAAGAAGCGGAGATAACTCATGGCGCTTTCAACCTTGGGATTTGATGCAAACCGGATCGCTCATTTTGCGGATCAGTTGTTTGAATTAAGTGAATCCAAAATGTCGAAACCTCGAACACCAAATGGATGGTCACGCAAAGAGATTCTTGGACATCTGATAGACAGCGCAAGCGTCAATCACCAACGATTCATTGAATCACAACTCAACGACACGATTGTGTTCGTTGGGTATAAGCATCAAGAATGGGTCAAGCTCGGTAGATACCAAGAAACTGATTGGGAAGAACTCGTCACACTCTGGTCCGCGTACAACATACAGATTTGTACGATCGTCGAGAATATCCCAGCAGATGTACTCGACAAGTTACATCAAGAACATAGTTACCATCGAACTGCGTTTCGAGAGTTGCCAAGGGATGAGCCTTCAACTCTTGGGTATTTGATCGAAGACTACTTTGCGCATTTGCAGTATCACCTTGATCAGATCTTTGACTAAGTCTGCAACGTTTTAATCGTCGATTGGTAATGGATCTGCAGCTCGTCCTTCAGCCCAGTCTTTGAATCTTGGCCAGAACACTTCTTGGATGAGGATCTTGACACATGCGGCGATCGGTATTGCGATGAGTAACCCGAATACTCCAAACAATGCTCCACCTGCAAGTGATGCAAAGAGGATTGTTGGCGTATCCATCCCTGTGCTTTTACCTTGGATCATTGGAGTCCAGACATAATCGTCTAAAGCTTGTCCTAGGAAGTAGAGTGCTGTTGGCGCTCCAATAACCCACCAGAGTTCGCCGCGGAATCCGGCGTACCCTTGCACCCAGAGTAACGAAACTGCGATCGGGACTCCGATGAGTGCGAGATAAGGAACAATCGACAGGATCGCGACGGCGGGTCCGAGGATGAATGCGCCTGGAACTCCGATCAGGAAGAAACCGATCGAGAATACGATTGCTTGGATGAATGCGATTGTGATTCGGCCTCGGATGAATCCTGAAATGACACGATCAAACTTTACAAGCAGATCAATTACACGATCGCGGTTCTTGTCTGGTAACAGGGTCGTCCCAAATTTTTGGAGCCCGATCCATTCTGTTGATGTAAAGAAGAAAAAGAAAACTGTCACGAAGAGCATAAACGAGATACCGAATGCTGCGCCCAGCAGAGAAAGTCCTGATTTAACTGCGCCCATTCCTACGCCTGCTGCGGTTGTCGCAACCTGGTCTCGATTTTGTTCGATCCAATCAAACGCGGCGTTACAAGTGTTCCCGAATGTTGTCCCTTCTGTCTGCGATCGGCGAATCTGGTTATGTATCCATATCCAGTTGTCTGCTTTCGATCGTGCAGTGTTTTCTGGGTCCTCTGCAACACTTGATGGTGTTGATTGAGGATCAATCGTATATTGAAGGTATTCGATTGCTTCATCCTCAGGAAGTCGGAGCGCCTCATTCACATTATCAATCCGTTGAAATGTGTTCGTCCCAAACGAGACGAGTTGTCCTACTGCATATGTCGATCCGATCAATGCAGGGATAGCAACGAAGAGGATCAATCCTGCGATGATGGAGATTACGGATGTTCTTCGAGATATTAAGAAACGATCCATGAGCCAAACGATGACGGGCTCGAAGAGATACGCGAGCAAGATCGCAAGCATCAGTGGAACTGTCACCACTGAGGCTCTTTGTGCGACGAGTATGAGTGCGAAAACACCTAACCCCAAGAGTACATCACGGACAGGTTGCATTTGCCAAAGATGAAGCGAATGCCAAATCGGTGAGCGGTTTGCGTTTGAATCTGAATCCTGTGAATTATGATCATCCATGCACTAAGCATAGCACGCATTGGGATTTCTTGTATTTGAAACTTTGCTTGAAGAGCTCTTAGAGTTCAACGATCGCAGGACGAACAGTCCTTGATGGATCTGTGAACACGTCATCGAATTCATAGATTGAATCGAAATCTTCAATTGAGTCTTCATCGGTCGTCCGCATTAATCCTGCTTCGACCATCGCGAAGATGATGCATCCGAAGTCACGAGTGTGATGGATTCCCCAACGATTGAGTACGGATTTGGCGAGCATGCCATAACGATCGATTGCGTAATCTCTTAAACCGATGCATAGCTCTCGGCCACAAACATGGCGAGAATCTTCCGCGAGTCCGAGTTCGAGCATCGTTTGATCTGCAGGATTCCCATGTACCATTTCAACAGTATGGGCAAGTCCATCGCGGATAAACCCGAAACACGCCGGGGAGTAACCACCAGCTTGATCCATGATTTCTTTGAGATCGATTTGTACTTCACTACTCATAGCAACAACTCATTGGGTATTTGATACGCACAATTGTATGCACGAATCGAGTCAGATCCTGTTATCCCGACATACACAAATCGGAAAAACATGAGTCTTCACATGATCTTTTCGTATCTCGAGTGCTCATAGATCCAAGATTCTGACCCATCGGAGAGGTTTGTCTATCCAGTCTTGGGCATACCCGATACCCACCCTTGGGGTGCATTTTACCTCTGTATCATCGATCGCATCTCCTTGAAGAATGGCAACTTGGGTAGATTGGAGAAGGTTTTCTCCATCTAAGTTTCGATCAATTTTCAGTGCTTGGCAGAGCTTTGCAGGGCCGTCACATAGATTTGAATCTCGTAGAATTGATTTTCTGGGTTTCTCATTTCGGTGAAGACGCATCTGTTCAATTCCTTGAGTTGGATGGATTCCCCGGATTAGAACTGCAGATGGGAATCCTTCTCTGTCACAGGAGATGTTGAAACAGAAATGCATACCGTAAGTGAAATAAACATATGCAGTCCCAGGCGTCATCCACATCGATTCGTTTCGCTTTGTTCTTAGATTTTCAAATGCATGCGAAGCTCGATCTACAGGACCGATGTATGCTTCCGTTTCTGTGATTGTACCTGCAAGGATGGTTCCATCACTTAGGGTTCGTTGTAGAGTGCATCCGATCAAGTTTCGTGCAACTTTCTCAGCGGGTTGTTCAAACATGTTCGTTCCAGTACTCATACTATTTTCATTCTATAGAGGAACAGATGTATTTAGAAATGGAGATTCAACATGGAATCAAGATTCCCAATTGACACTTTATCGAAAAAATCTTACCAAGCGCTCTATGGATTAGAAATGACATTGCTCGAATCGACGATTGAGTTGCAGTTGCGCGAGTTGGTTAAACTTCGTGCGTCCCAACTCAATGGATGTGCTTTCTGTATTGATATGCATTGGAAAGATGCACGAGCTGGTGGCGAGAGCGAACAACGCTTGTATGGACTCGACGCATGGGAAGAGAGCCCATATTACAGCAATCGTGAACGAGCAGCATTGCTTTGGTGTGAATCAGTGACGCATCTCCATCATGGACATGTCTCGGATCATGTCTTCAACGAAGTTTCCAAAGAGTTCTCTGAACAAGAGATTAGCGATCTCACCTTTGTGATCGTGACGATTAATGCTTGGAATCGTTGTGCGGTTGCGTCACGCACAATTGCGGGCACTTATCAACCTGCAGAATCTCATGCGTGATAACTAAATCGATTTAGAACACAACGATTTTTTGCCCGTTTTTGCATCGAGTAGTTCACTTATACCGAATTCATCTGTATCTCTCAGGAAAGGGGTACAGATGGTTTTTCAATTGGATCAGCTCATTCGAGCATCGCGAAACAGATCGTTCATTTTAAGCACTCTCGTGATAGGGGGAGTTACTCTCTGCGTGAGTGGATGTCGACATCAATCACTTCGAGTCTATGAACAAGCATCTGTCATGCAAGATGAATCAGTAATGTACTTCCCGACTATCAGCGCTGAGAACTTAAATAGAGAACCTGTCACTCTACCTGATGATCTCGCAGGAAATCCTGCGATTGTGCTTGTTGCATTCAAACGACAACAACAGAGCAATGTCAATACTTGGCTCGATCAACTTACGATGATCGAAGAATCGATCCCAGGTGTACGCGTGATTGAAACCCCCACTATCTCAAGTTTCTATTGGGGTTGGATGGCGGGATTTATTGATGGCGGAATGCGATCGGGGATCCCCGATCAAGATGCTCGTGCTCGTACAATCACACTCTATACAAACACACAAAAATTCCGCGATGCGCTGGGTCTTGAATCTAACAGCACGATCTACGCCGTACTGCTAGATGATTCAGGACGAGTTTTGCGAATCGAACCGGGTGATTTCTCGCAAGAGAAGTTTGATCGGTTGCTCGATTCACAACGATAGATCTGAATGAAAAACCGGTACTTATGCGTACGCATGGAGTCCGGGCAACATCAAGTTAACTCCAAAGTATGTCCAGAGCATGACGATGAAACCTGCGACGCTGAGCCATGCGGTGGTGAGGCCGCGGTTCTTGAGTCCAGTGTATCGGATATGGATCACGATTAGGTAGACGATCCAAGTCACGAGCGCCCAAGTTTCCTTTGGATCAAATGCCCACCAGCGTCCCCAGGAGTGATCTGCCCACCATGCTCCGAGGAGGATTCCAACTCCAAGTGTCCAGAACGCGAGTTGGAGTATCGTCATCGTTGCGGTATCGAGATCCTTGAGTGTTCGTTGGAGTCCGACTTGTTCACTGCTGTCGTGTCCCAATGCGCCACCTGCGAGTGACGGACCTCCGGCGGTTGCGAGCTCTTGTTTTCCAAAGAACTTCGCGCTGTAGTGAGTACCTAGGTAGAACAAGCTCACGATGAACCCAAGAGTGACGAGGCCGTAGCTTGTCAGAACTGTTGTCACATGATACTTGAGAAGCACAGAAGTATTGAGAATCGCGGCTTCGCGTTCGATGTTCTCTCCTGGAATTCCGGTCTGCGTCGCGGTAATCAAGATCAAGAACCCAGTACCAGCAGCTGCGGCGCCGAAGAGCCATTGCTTACGAACTAACATCAAGACAGTTCCCACTATAGCCGCAAAGAACGAGAGCCCGGTCATCGACTCAAACTGATTCTGGATCGCGAATCGTTCTGCGATGAGTGATCGGAGTGTGAATCCGAATCCGTGGAATGCGAGTGCGATGAGTAGGAACACGACGCCTGCTGTTGCAAGCGTCTTTCGTCCTGTTCCAAATGCAAGTACAAGCAAGACGAGCGAGATGAGATACATCCAGAGTCCCCACTCGAATGCATTCACTTTGTTGTAGAGCGCCTCGAGCCCTGGACTCGCGGCGGCTTGGGTTTCTGGATTGATCGCCGCGAGTGCGGTTGCGAGTTCCTGAGCAGCAGCATTGACACTCGACACATCCCCTGCTCTCCAAGCGGTCGCGAGTTTTATGGAAGCGACTCTTGCTGGGGATGAGGAGTCCATCGATCCGAGATGTTGCCAAAGTTGCTCTGATGATTCGGGCGCGCCGAGTTGGAGGTTTGCCATTGAGTTCATGAATAGAGCACTTGAACGATCAAGTCGATTTACTGCGGTTCTAAATGGTTCTGAATCTTCGTTTCGAGTGAGCGCCTCATTGATGTAACGATCAACCATTCTTGGGGAAACCATCCCTGTTTTGAGCCATCCTTTGTAGTTAAATTTAGCACCTGCGGATTCTGCATCTCGTGCATTCAACGAGAGGATCTCTTGACGAAGAGGAAGGTAGTTAATCCCGATCAATGGACGATCTATGTAGTAAAACGGATCGATCATGATGTCCATCATGGTGAACATTGGGTCGTAGTGTATTTTTTCGACAGACTTTGTTGAGCCGTCCTCATTGACTTCAACAATGAGATCGAAGTGCTTGTGTTTCCCAGTCATTCGTTGCACAGTCTCATGTGCGAGAGTCGAGAAAATCTTAACTCGTCCATTGTGATAGACAGCAATCTTATCGAGCGGGGATAAATCAAGAGCGCCTGCAAACTCAGACTTCTGATCGATGAGCATTGTTGAAGGAACTGGTTCCCCAAACGGGTTTTCCATCTGTCCTGAAGCGTTTGAAAGAGATTGAGTCTCTGGGTGTGCGTTCCCCGCGGGCGCTGCTTGAGCGAACACTGACGACGACATGAAGAAGAACCAAGTCAGTATGACAAGTTGGATTGAACGGTTCATGAGATGTCCTTTTGCGTTGCTGAGTTATTGCTCTTCTTCTTTGATGAATCTGCATGAAGCAGAGCAAGGCGGGCTTTCTCGCGTTTCACTAAGTAGGGCTTGAAGTAGAATGCCCATGGGATTCCGATCGACATCAGGATTGATCCAAATGCAATGATGTGGATTCCGGGATTGTTACCTACTCCAAGGATTGTCCAGTTTGCTCTTGGTACATCGAGCATCCCACGATCAACCATTTCTTGGGACTGTTCCCAGCCGCTGCGATCCCAGCCTGATTGAGAGAGCTTGAACTGCTTGGGATTCATTCCCGCTGCGAGTCGACGGATCGAGTTAGATATCCATGATTTCTCTTCGTCCCAATGATGTGGTGCACGAAGAGGCGCATTGAGTTTGACGACATGCTCATAACTTGTGAAATCTAGCTTTGGACCTGCCCAGAATGGGTCGGGAGACACTCGAACAATCGATTGATAATCTCTTGGAGCGCCCCGATGGTCGTACGCGATCATTTCAAAGTCGATCAGAGAAATCTCAAACCCAGGCAATCTTCTTTGGTATCGGCCGAACACAAGCAGGATATTTCTTCCATCTGGAAGAGTGATCTTCGTATGACGATCTGTCTGAAGAGTGTAATACTGTGCGAATGGAATCCAGATGACTTTCGACCAACCTAGATATTGTTCAGTTGCAGGAAGTGAGACTTCGATTGCGACGAACGCGTTTGCGTATGAACCAATCAGTGACTTGTCTTGCATGCGAGCTGGGGTTGGGACTGGGCGTTTGACTTTCCTTGCATTCTCCCATCGATCAACAACATGAAGATCGAGTGCGTCACCTTGCTCGTTGGGGATGACATCATCTAGCCAATCCTCATCGAGGGTTGACAAGACTCGAACTTCCCCTGTTGGTTGACGGATGATTGCTTTTGAGTTGACTTGATCACCCGTCTGATTTTCGTCGATATAGATTTGCAACTTCGATGCATCGATATAGGAGACTCGAATCGTGGGATCAGGATCAGAACGAGCGGGTCGACCTGATGATGTCGGGGTTAGATCTTGATTCAACTCTGGGAATCGATGAAAGACCCAACGATCGAAGGTGCTTGCTTGAGTTCCATCGTCTGCAACGGGAGGCGTGAGTTTGATAATCGCGACAGAACTAGTCGCGTCTTCATACCCTGGAGTAATGATAGGGAATGGTGGTTCTGGACTCAGTTGATCTACTGCGAGTGTCCATCCTGTGTCACCCAGAGTGAGACGATCGCCGACATGGACGGGTAATGTCGAATGAAATCCGAGTTCTGGAATATCAATCACGAGAGCGTGTTCGAACTGAACAGGGAGTTGGATACTCAAATCCTTCCATCTCTGCTCGTTCATCCCTTGAGTGTACTCAATCGCCATCAGATCATTCGAACGGATTCGATGAGCAGGTTCTCCCAGAAAGAAAGGGAACTGGAAGATTGGTTTGTTTGTTGGACGCTGTCCTGGGATTGCTTGTTTCGTGTAGTAGAGCTCGATTAAGCGGAATGGGTTGAGTTGATCATTCGATGTCGCATTGGTTTGATACCAATCATCTTCTAACTCTGCATAAGGAGAAAACCCAACGACGCGGAACTGGATGTCCGCATCGATTAGTTTTCCTGAGCCATCTGGCACTTTCATATCGAGAGTTCGGCCTTCATCGTTGAGCTCGATGTCATGACCGAAGACTGATGAATAGATCTTTGCTTCTTCAGGTAATCCTGCGGTTAATGAATATGCATTGTACAAAGGTAGACGGTTGAGTGGGCGCTGCTCAAAGCGAGGTTGAGCATTCGGGGTTCTTGCTTGAGCGACGAACAGTGCAACATCTTGTCGGTCATAGAACGATTTTTGCGCGGGGCCGGGCAAAGAGTTTGTCCCTGCTGGGAGCAGGGTGTCGCCTTCAAGTTTGAATCGTTGATAGAACACTGAACCGAGTGCAATGGTGACGATTCCTGTATGAACCATCAGAACACCTGAGTTCTTGAATGTGAACTCGATTCTTCGGATGGTTGCGACAATGAGGTTCATGACAAAGAGCACGAGCGCGAGGCGCATCGGCCACCATGCATAGAACTGTGTCTCAGTCATCTCAAAACCGGGGAGTCGACGGATCGTTGTTGATTTGTATTGCTCAACGAACTCAGGGAACAGACGGAAACCGGTACCTGTGTCGATGTTGTATTGAAGCTTTGGCCAAATGATGAAAGTCCAGAATACTGATGTGAGCCCCCCCACGATCACGATCGTTGCGAATAACGCAATGAATCGAGCTCCAGGCGCTGAAGAACTCATGGATTTCCTGATGACAAACATCGCAGGTAAGACCGTGATCGCGATCAATCCAACTAACGTAAACAGATCAATGATCACAGTTGGAATCTTGGCAATCATCCCGATCGGGATTGATGCGAGAGTTGCATACAACGAGACAAACAACAATAGTACGATCGCGGTCGGGATCGAACTAAATATCCTTAGGATGAGTCGGATAGGCATTAGAGGTCCAACGAGGTTCTCGTTTTCCCATGCCTTATTTCGCTGCCATTTTTTACTCATGATGGTACTTCTCTAGCGTTGATTATTTAAGAATGATTCTACGCAAGAGAGATTGCGAAATATCCTATTTTCTACGGATAAAAACCCATTGAGGAGATTGATAGCTCGACATCGCATTTGACCAAACATCTGTGCTTTCAGGTTCAACAGGTAGAGCAATTACCCCCCAAGGGCGTGATTGTGCTTGTAGCGTGAACTGGGTAGGGTCAAGTCCAAGTGCGTGTGCACCATTTGTCGTGCTCATCTGGATTAAAGACCTTCGTTCTACTTGATCACGATTCCAGAGGAATCTCATTTCATCAAGTATGGAAATCCGATCCTCAGTATCCAGATTTACGATCGAATCAGTTCCTAGACAGACATTCACTCCTGCTTTGAGCATGTCTCGATAGCGATGTGGCCCAAAGTGATTCTGAGCGCCGAAATATGATGATGCTCTTGGACAATACGCGACACTTGTGGATGATTGCTTGAGTAACTCGATTGCTTCGTCTGGAGCATCGTTCATGTGTGCGACGAGGTACTTGGGAAGTTGTTGATCGTGAACATCAAGATATTGATCATCATTGAGCAAATGCTTTGCAGGATGGTTTCCTTTACCTATGTGATCCAATACTGAATCATCCCAAACCCCAAACTCTTCGAGCATTGTTCGTTGTGGGCCTTGTGCTTGTTCGATAAACTCTCGTTCTTCGATTGTTTCAGCGAGATGTGTTGAGATCGGTAACCCGAGGGATTGAGCTTTGAGTCTTGCCCAATAGTAAACTGATAGATCGACTGTATTGGGTGCGTGAGGCTGGAGCCCAAGGTGTACAAATCGATCTCTAATTGCGTCGAGAGTTTGAGGGTATTGATCCGAGAAGTATGATTCGATTTTTTGACACGCTGTCATCGCGGTTTTACCTATACCGAAAAACTCAAGATACGACACCCCAATTAGGGGGGATACTGCTAACTCAAGTAGTGGCGCATCGGTCAAGGTCCCTCCTGGTGCTCCTGCGATATCTCCGATTGCAATGATTCCCCCTTCGATGCATTTGAGAATACCTTGTGCAACAGCGTCTCGAACATCTTGAGGATCTGATTTTCGACCTTCGCGAATCATGTTGACCCATGGGACGAACCCATCTGCTGGATTGTGTGGTTGAGGGCCGATATGCGTGAGATCTAAATGCGTGTGTGCATTCACCATTGCGGGCATCAGAATGCTTGAATTAAGGGTTAACTGTGGTATTGACGTAGGTAGATTAAGATCATCGATGTCCTTCTGATGACCCGAAGCAAGGACAGTTACAACCCCTTGACGTTCTTCAAGGACGATAGACCCATACTCGATGAGTCCGAACTCTGCGTCTGCAATCCCCCGAGCATTGATTCGAAGGAGTCTTTGGTTTGAATTTATCAAGTTGCTTTGGGATGTAGAAAAAACTGACAGATTTTCATCAATGAGCGCATCTACTTGATATAGACGATGTTGTGTAGGATCGTTCTTCATTTGTATAGATCGTAGCTCAAAGTGGATGAGTGTGAATACGCTTGATGAATTGCCAGCCGAGTTGGGATGAATACGATACCATCTCAAGAACAAATGAGTGATTCGCCGACGAGTATTGTTGGCCGATAGCAGACCCAATATGCAAACCCAAGTGGAAACCAGGAGCAGACAATGAAAACCAGCCTCACGAGCAGAATCGCACGCAAAGCAGCTATGACAACAGTACTTGTTGCTATGGCCGGGCTTGGTACCGGGTGTGTGAGCCAACAGGAATACGATAACCTCTACGAAACTAACCAATCTTTAAGAAGTCAGAACCAAGATTTGCTCAATCGTGTCGGTTCTAGTGAATCAACTAACGCTCAACTTCAGGGTTCAGCAGGCGACGCGCAAGGTGTGATCTCTGGGCTTCGTTCTGAGAATAACACGTTGCGTTCACAGCTTGCTCAATCACAAAATGCGTTTGGTAACCTTGAAGATCGTATGAACTCGCTTGAGATCGTTCATCTTGATGCAGCAACAGATCGTGCACTGAGCGATCTTGCAGGTCAGTTCTCAGACATGATTGTCTACGATGCAGATCGCGGGATGCTTCGGTTTGTCTCGGATATGACATTTGCATCAGGATCTGACTCAGTACAAGCATCTGCGTCTGACTCACTCAGTAAACTCGCAAACGTGCTCAACTCAGGCGCTGCGAGCAAATACGACATTCAGATCGTTGGACATACTGACAATGAGAAACCAAGCTCAAACACACAGAAGCGTCACCCGACGAATGTGCACCTTTCAGCTCATCGTGCGATTGCAGTTCGTTCATCTCTTGGAAAAGCTGGAGTCGATTGGAATCGCATGTCCGTTACTGGATGGGGCGAAAATCGTCCTCTCGTTGCTAACAACCAGGGTAAGGGTACCAAAGCGAATCGTCGTGTTGAAATCTTCCTTGTTCCTTCGAGTCGCAATGAAGTGATGCCTGCAACTGCTGAGGTGAACATCGCAGAACCTGCGGCACAAACTCCTTCACGCCCTCGTTTGGATCCTTCGAAGTAAACGATTCAATCAAATATGAACTGATTCAATTAGAAAATGCGTGCTTGTAGGGCACGCATTTTTTTATGCATTGTCAATGGAGAAAATGATTTGATTCTTTAGACTCTGCGCGTAGGTGCGATCGCGAAGAAGAACGAAACCACAAGCACAAGGAACCCAGCAGCAGCAGTCGGAAGTGTCCATCCTGCTCCTCGAAGGGCTTGCTTTTCGAATGTGATCGCAGGAGCTCTCGGCATAACCTTGTGAGCAGCGCCATATTCCCATGTGTACTCTTCGAGTTCGCCGTCACCTCGTTCGGGGATGTTTTCACCTTTGAGCTTTGCGTAGTTCTGACGACGCAACAAGCTCCGGCCGTCCTCTGGGAATCTCTTTACTTCGTGAGTGATTGTTCCATCGCGATTGAGCTCATAACAATCAAAGCGCCAGCGATCACGACGGACATCTCCGCTGCTTGCGTTTTCGGGTTGTTGGAGATTCTCAAATCTAGGTTCCTTCGCAGGTTCAACTCCGAATGGAGTGCGAGTGACAATCCCTAGTCTTGGTTTGATTTCATCCGCAGAAATCCCTTCAGTGAACTCACTGAGAGTGATCCCTGAGCGATCAGCAAAGAACACCATTGTGAACCAGTCTTTTTGTCTATCAAACAATGAAGGTAAAGGTTGCTGAGGTGGGATGACAACTTCAAGAAGCAAGGCCTCGGTCCCGTATTTGATATGAAGGAACGGCTTGTCATCGATTGTTTCTTCTACAATCGTGATCGGCTTATCAGCGAATGTAAATGATGTGCTCGCGATCGGAACATATGCAAAGAGTGGATGTTCGAACGAATCGTAATATTGTCCGATGCGTTTAGCGAGTGCGAATCCTGAGATCACAATAACGAAAATAGAAACTACAACGAGTACCCAATAGATGGTTCTGTTGTCAGATTTTGGATCAGAAGAGGTATTGATTTCTTTAGTGATCGTCATCGTGAGATTCTGTTTCTGATTCGCTCTCGTGGGAGGAGCCGTGGGATGAACTGTGTGCATCAGTTACTGGTGCAACATCTGAGAAGAGCCCTGGTGTAAGTCCGTGACGAGGTACTGATTTGTTTGCACTTGAAGTTCCGTCATGATGCCCGAAACCCATTTGTTCAAAGAAGTTATGTTCATCAAGCAAGTCACGATGTGTCGCATGTCCTTCATAGAAATGCGCCCAGAACTCGGCTTCTTTCCCTTTTTCTCGGTAGTAGAGAAGGCCGTGCTCGTTCTCATTCCCGTGGAGTCGAGCGTAGTGCACAAGACTCATCCCTGCAGTGTTAACCTTCGGTCCAACAATGATTGAATACGCTTCATCTGCAGAAGCAGCATTGAGCATTGCGCCTACTCCACCATCTTGAATTTCCACTGCTCGGTTTTCATCAATCCATCCACGATTGTCGAGATCGATCATCGCAAATCCGAGGAACAATGAAACACAGAAGAGACAGAAAAGCATTACAAATGTATTGAGCGCTTTATCGTATCGGAGTTGCATGAAGAACGCGGCGACAAGGATTCCCTTGACGAGTGCGATGGACATAGCGCCTGCAATGTTAATCCACTTTGGAAGAGTGATCTCAAACGCGGTTTCAACCCACTGCTCTAGGTTATAGAAACCAACAGTGAGTGCGGTAAACACGAGCAATGCGAGCAAGACCCCTACTTGCATGCGCCAATCAGCAATGAAGTGACCGTGATCGTCGTCATGGGGGTTGATGCCGTGTGGATCATTTGCGTCCCAATCGAGATTCGAGTTCGCAGTTGTGTTTGTGTCTTGGCTCATGGCTGTATCTCTTGTGAGCGGTAATCGTAAGGGTAAATGTAATCTTTGATCTGTTAATGAATCAGGTACAACAATGGGAAGAGGAAGATCCAGATCAAGTCGACGATGTGCCAGTAGAGGGCTGAGTTCTCAACCAATGTGTACTGAGTCGGTCCATAGGACTGATAGCGTACAGCTCTCCAGAGAACAACTGCGAAGATGATTGCTCCGATGATGACATGGAATGCGTGGATTCCTGTGCCGACATAGTAGAGCGACCACCAGAGTGGTTCGTGTGGATCGTGCGCCATAGGGTACGAGAAGAATGTACCTGGAGCTTTCCCTGCGGGGAGCTTGAGCATGTATTCAAACTTGAGCTTGATGAACAAGAACAAGAGTGCACAAACGATTGTGATCACCAGGTTCACTTTGAACCAAAACTGCTTATCTAACTGAGCTAATCGGACAGCGTTTGCCGCGGTCCAAGAAGAGAGCAGAAGAACCGCGGTGTTCGCAGCGCCAAAGCGCCAATCGAGGTAGTGCGAACCGTTTGCCCATGCTTCTGGGTAGAGCAATCGGAATACGGCGTATCCACAGAAAATACCTGCAAAGAGCAGCACTTCGGTAGAGAGGAAGAGCCACATTCCGAACTTGGCTGCGTCAAACTCTTCATCACCTGAGCGCCAATGAGAGGCGGCCTTGCGATTGCGCCAATGCTTTGGGCTCTTGAGGATGCGTGCTGGAACGCTTGATGTGTCAGTTTCAATCATGGTCATTTGTCAACCCCTTGTCGATGCCCGAAGGCTCCGGTGGGAAATAAACTTGCGTCGGGTTAGTGATGCCCACCGTTTTCTGGGAGTGGGAATTCCTTGGGATCACAATGTGGCGGCACAACTGATTCAAAGTCATACGGGCCGTGCTTAACGATCGGCTCGTGATGGAAGTTGTGCTCGATTGGAGGTGACTCGCACTCCCATTCAAGTGTCAATCCACCCCATGGGTTTGCAGGAGCTTTCTTTCCAGCGTACAAAGACACTACAAACACAACCAAGTGAACCAAGAATCCTGCGAGCAAGATCCATGAGCCGTAGGTTGAGATCTGATGGAGTGTTTGGAACTCATCGACATAGTTTGCATATCGACGAGGCATCCCTTGTGTACCAAGGAAGAACTGCGTGAAGAAAGTTACATTGAAACCAATGAATACAAGTGCCATTCCGAGCATTGCACCTTTTTCATTGAACATCTTCCCGAACATCTTCGGCCACCAGTGGTGAATGCCGCCCATGAATGCGATTACTGTACCACCCATCATTACATAGTGGAAGTGAGCAACAACATAGTACGAATCATGGAGATGCAGATCGGTTGCCAAAGTTGCGAGTGGCAACCCTGTAAGTCCACCGATTGAGAAGGTGAAGAGGAACATCAATGCGTAACACATTGATGTATTGATGACAATCGAACCCTTGTAGAGAGTTGCGATCCAGTTGAATACCTTGATCGCGGTTGGAATCGCAACAAGGAATGTCAAACCAGAGAATAAGATCGCGGCGAGCTCGCCCATCGCGGTAAAGATATGGTGACCCCATACAAGGAAGGACACACCAGCAATACCCAACGAGGAGAACGCGATAGCGCGGTATCCAAAGATATGCTTGCGAGAATGGACTGCAAGGATCTCAGAGATGATACCCATCGCAGGTAAAATCATCACATACACAACTGGATGCGAATAGAACCAGAAGAAGTGTTGATAGAGAACTGGGTCGCCGCCCATTGCGGGATCGAAGATACCGATGTGCATGATTCGTTCAAAGACGAGGAGCAACAAAGTAATCCCGATGACCGGTGTTGCAAGAACCTGAATAATCGAGGTTGCATATAGCGCCCAGATCATGAGTGGCATGTCGAACCAACCCATACCAGGTGCTCGGAGTTTGTGGACTGTCACAACAAAGTTCAAACCAGTCAGGATCGATGAGAACCCGAGGATGAATGCGGCCATGACCATGAGAACAACTCGCCAATGGTCAGCGTCCGTCGATGTCGAGTAGGGCGTATAGAAAGTCCATCCTGTGTCGACGCCGCCGAGCAGGATAGACATTATCCCAAACAGACAACCAAACACATAGATATACCAACTTAGTAAGTTGAGTCGTGGGAAGGCAACATCCTTGGCGCCGAGCATAATGGGTAAAAAGAAGTTACCCAGAGATGCAGGAATAGAAGGCACAATAAACATAAAGACCATCACGGCACCGTGAAGGGTGAATGCTCTGTTGTAAATCTGGGATTCGGTTAGGTCTTTGCCCATACCGAGACCGCTCATGATTTCTTTGAGAGACTCACCTGTCGTGATCGTCGTAGTTTCGAGATCTCCCGCAGCGTTGAGTGTTTCAACAGTCTGTGTTCTGATCGGATCAAGCAGATCATAACGAACTGCCATCGCGGCCATGCCGCCGATGAAGAACATTGTGAGAACCGCGAAGAGGTACATCACCCCGATCTTCTTGTGGTCAACAGTCGTTGCCCATTGCCAGATCCGGGCCATCATGCCTGGAGGGCCACTGAGATATGACCCTTCATCGTGATGTCCAGCGTTTGCGTCAAGCGTACTCATGTTTCACTCCCGGCTGATTCTTCTGCCTGGCTCTCTGGGTCTTCAGTTGATTCGGTATTTTCATCTGCATTTGGATCCAGATCGGAAATCGATTGGATAAACGCGATGACATTGTCAATGTCTTCGTCTGACAAGATCCCTTGATAGCTCACCATCGCGGGAGCAAACCCCTTCACGATCTTGGCATTTGGATCAAGGATTGATTCACGGTAATAGTTTGCATCACGCATGACGGTGGAGCCGTCTGTGAGTTCTGCTGCATATCCGTATCCGAACTGGCCGTCAGCGTTTGCAACGGAGTTCCATGTTGGACCTACAAGTTTGGTGCCGTCAATTTGGTGACAACTTGCACAGACTTGTTTCCAGATTTTTTCACCCGCGTCGATCGGGGAAAGCTGAACACCCCAATCGATCATCTTCTGATCGTACACCTCGCGTGAAACGACACGAAGAGTTGCGGCCATTCGTGAGTGATCGTCGCCGCAATATTCGGCACAGAAGATCCACATATCACGACCTGACATGACTTCACCAGTCTCTTGATGGGCGTATGTGTCATTTGCAGTGAGTTTCGGAGTTCGGAATCCATATCCGGTATACCGGTTAGGAACAACATCCATCTTTGTACGGAACTCGGGGATCCAGAATGAATGGATGACATCTGTTGCCATCATGTTGAGTTTCACATCGGTATCTTCGGGGATGTAGAAGATTGGGTACTGCTTACCTTGAGTCACAATATGGTTCTCGGTATCAACAACCTTCGAGAGCGCTTGTGTTTCAGGTGAAGTCGCACCATTTGGATATGTTGCAACCCATGACCATTTCATTCCTTGAATGCGAAGTTCCATCGCGTTATCAGGTGAAACGATTTTGTATGAGTATCCCCAGAATCCGAGAACAAACATCACGAGCATACTTGAGGACGGCACAACCGTCCAGAAGATTTCGAGCAATGTATTGTGGTGCGGACTTGGCTGCGCAGGAACCCCTGGTCTGCGGCGGTACTTGATCGTGAAGTACACCATCAATCCCATGAGCAGAACGAAGAAAAAGATGGAGAACCAGGTGATCATCATGAATAGACCATCGGACCACGCCGCAGCTTCTGAAGCTGCAGGAGTTTTTCCGAAGATCATTTCTTGGAGAATATCTGGTTGGCCGCTCGCTAGCGTTGGCATCGTCATGACACATGCCCTGTGTTTGTTCGAGTCCCAAAGGCACTCGATGAGGTTGTTGATGAATGTGAATCTGTATGGTGATCTGAGTTATTGTCTTGGGATTCTTCGAGACTTGCGATGTAGAGTTTTCTACGAACACGCTCTCCCATGAACAAAATGGTGAGTCCAATGATGATGAGCACTACTGTCAATAGCGCCCCCACTTGCATGACTCTGAATGCTTGGATTGAGTACGAACCAGCAGTTGGATCGAATCGATAACAGAAGTGAAGTAATCGATCTCCCAAGCTCGCGGCGATTTTCCCTTGTGATGCATCAAGCAATGAAAGCTTGAGTTCTTGGGAAGGATAATCGAACCCGTACATGTATCGAGTGACTTTGCCCTTGGGTGACAAGATCATTAATGAGATCGGGTGTGAATATTCCCCGTTATCGAGTGGGTTGAACGCGAATCCAACTGAGTTGACTAATCGTCTGATATTGACGACATCCCCAGTATGGAACGCGATCCCATCGCGACTTGCTTGCACAGCGCCCTTGGTGTATCCATCAAGGAACTTTGTTCGTTCTCCCAGTGCAAGAGTGGTTGTTTCAGCTTGATCGAAACTCACGACGAGCAGTTTGAAGTCTTCCCCTGCAATGTAATCGAGCTTATTGAGCGAAGCACTCAACTGCGAGAGAACAACAGGGCAAACAACTGGGCATTCGTAGTAAACCATTACCAAGATGACAGGGGTGTCGCCGTCGAAGTATGAGCCAAACTCAATCTCATCACCATTTGAGTTGGTGAAAATTGCATCGAGTGGCACATGGTTTCCGAGTTGTTCAGAAACTTCGACCCCATTGAGCTCTTTGACTTCGCCTCGTTCAAGCAGGCGTTGTCCAGATGCAACCGGCGCGATGAGCAATACACTCGCGATAGCAAGCAGCATAATCTTCAGGTTGTCACACAATGGATGGTTCATGTTGTTCTAAGTTGAATCCGTTAGTTGCTCGAATAATCTGCGATGACTTCATCGATTGCTGCTTCGATTGGTGCATCGATCTTTGCGAAGATTTCTTGTTTTTCTACCCAAGCAGCTGCTGCATCTTCGGTGTTTTCATTAATCGAAGCTTTGTAGTTGCTCATGTAGTTATTGAAATACACGACAAGCACGATGATGACGAAGAGGACTCCGAGTGTCATTCCGATGAATGTCATTCCGAGCGCCTTTGCGCTTGCTTGTGCGGTGTGTTCCTGTTGCGGGGCACCCTCATCTGCGGTGTGTTGGTGCCATTGATCGTGTCCATCAGCGCTCATGGCTGGACCCTCCGGGGTTTTGTCGGATGAGAACATTCAGTATCCGACTTTGGTTTTCATTTATCGCTCGCGTTTGCGAACGGGTGTTATACATAGTTCTTATGCTTCATTGATTCATGGAGCATTGGATCCTTGATTGGGAGCAATGGGCTCTTGGCAACCTTGAGAGCAACGAGCCCTGCGAAGATACCGAGTACGCCGACGACGCCTGCGATATCGAGCACGATACCGAACACGCCTGCGTTTGATGCTGATTCAACTGCGGAAGATTGGATATCAACCATTGGGCGGATGATCCAAGTCATGTCCATCACAACCATGAGCAACATATAGACACTCATTGAACAGAGAAGAACGGGTGTTCGTTTGATCTTGCGCCAGATGAGGAGCAAGAACGGAAGAACAAAGTGTCCGATTGTCATGACAACGAAGAGCCATTGCCAACCGTATTGTTGTCTGTTGGTGTACCATGCAGTTTCTTCAGGAATGTTTGAGTACCAGATCAAGAAGTACTGCGAGAAGCTGATGTATGCCCAGAACACGGTGAACGCGAAGACAAGTTTACCGAGATCATGGTAATGCTCTTCGGTAACCAATCCATCAAGTTTTCCTGCTCTTCGGAGCATCGTTGCGACGATTGCAACGGCTGAAACTGATGCAAGACCGCATGACGCGAAGTAGTACACACCCCACATGGTGGAGAAGAATCGGTAATCGAGCGACATCAGGAAATCGAACGCTGCGAATGTTGTTGTGAAGGCAAAGACAGGAATCGCGAACCCTGCTAGTTTACGAGCTTTTCGGCCGTAGTAACGATCGCCGCTTTCGTCTGTCTTCTTTGACCAACCCAAGAGCAAACGCGAGATCAAGATCCATGCAACTGCGTAGATGATGATTCGAACAATGAAGAAGTTTGCGTTGAGGTATGGTTTCTTCACTTCAAGGAGATGGTTGTATTCTTCGGAATGGTTGAGCCATTGGAGAAGGACGCCGCCTTGGAAGATTTCGATCGCGGCCACGATGATAATCATGATGGTCGGGACCCAGATCATCGATGCAATGTTCTCGAACTGTCTGCGAAGAGTGATTGACCAACTCGCGTTGAGTGAGTGGAAAACCATGACCCAGAACAACGATCCGAGTGAAATCGCGAGTGCGGTAAAGACACCAATCTCGAATGCCCCCAGAGCATGACGAAGGTTGACTGAGAAGGCGCCGATGATTGTCAAGACGAGCCCGACAATACCGATCCCAATCAAAGGCAATGCAACTTTGCGTGCGCTTGCTGAAGAGAGTGTTGTGTTCTCTTCGGTCATGCGTGGATCGCTTGCGATTTGATTCAGACGATTTTGCCAATCGGCATCTTGAAGCCCAGTGATATCTGGTGCTGGTTTATTCGCGAGGATTTGGCTCATCCTTCACCTCCGTTCGCGGAACTGGCAATCTGATCTTCGTCTTGTTGAAGAGTCTGAGTGCCTTGGTTGCTTCCAAGTCTTCTGCCCTTCGCGTCGAATGCTTTTTGAAGCGTACGGATGTATGCAACAATCGCCCAAGCGTCTTGCTCATTTACCGCGTGTCCATATGCGGGCATTCGATTTGTGCCGTCGGGTGACCAGAGCCCTTCACGGACGATGTGGAAGAGATATCCGTCTGAACCGAACTCGCCCGAGAGATCACGGTATTTATCATCGAGTAGATTGATTGGACGAACATTCATCAAGCGGCCTACGCTGCCTGAGTCGCCGCCGAGGCCGTCGTAACCGTGACACATTGAACAGTAGATATTGAATCGTTCTTTACCTCGTTCGATGAGATCACGGGTGACTTCAACAGGCATTCGTTCTACATAACTATCTTCTGAACCCGCAACGAGCCCGAAGTAGTATGTTTCATCTGCTTTAAGCATGTCGTTACGGTCTTTGGAATACATTTGTTCCCATTTGGCATCGCCTGATGGGACGAGTCCATTTGAACCGAAGGCGACTGTGCCTGCGACGGGTTCACGTTGTGAACTACCATCTGCGAAGAACTCAGATTCGCTCTGAGCTTTGAGCTTGGGCTGATAGTCCATGTCTGGGAAGAATCGACGGGGTGGTTTATCCGTTCGATCACCCCGACACCCAGCCAGTGGCGAAACAAGTGCGACGGCTGCGAGTACGCAAATCACTGCGAACCCGTTCCGTGAGCTTGTTGTTGACTTGGTTGTGTTGCCTGCTTGGATCATGCTGAATCCTGTCGCTCTATGTTTGTCTGACGAATGGTCATCGTCATGTTGTGCTCGTCATGAAAATCAATGGATTGAATGATGTGTTACTTCACATCCTCAACCAGGGTGATGTCGGTGCCGCCCGCTTTTTCGAGGAGCTGCTTTGTCTTGATTGGATCGAAGTTTGGATCTGTTGATTCGATCGAGATGAAGAACCGGTCATTCCCAACTCTATAGAAACGCTCGTGCGAGAAGAGAGGATGGTGCCATCTTGGGAGCCCGTTGAGTGCGAGCATTCCGAAGATACACATGAATGCGGTACAAAGAATCGCAAGTTCGAACATGATGGGAACGAACGGTTGCCATGCCTCGAATGGTTTACCTTGTACGACTGTTGGGTACAAGATGTCTGTAGTGCCCCACTGCAGTACCACAGCGATGCATAAACCAGTGAGTGCGGCGCCGCCGGCCATCAATGGAAGCTTGGTGGTTTTAATACCCATTGCTTCTTCCATGTCATGGATCGGGAACGGTGTATGTACATCCCATTTGGAATATCCTGCATCGCGTACCTGAGCTGCAGCTTTAAACACCTTTGGAGTTTCATCGAACTCAGCGACAATCCCGTATACCGGGTTGCCTGATTCGGTCACAAACTTCGGTGCTTGCTTGCGCAACAGCATCGGGAAATAGTCTGCGGCGGTAGTCATCATTTCTTTGATCATACTCATCGGCTCATTTCCCCTTTCTTAGTGGTGGTCATCCGTATGCGATTGTGGCATCACAATCTTGAGTTCGGACAACGCGAATGTTGGGAGGAACTTGAGGAACAACAAGAACAGAGTCATGAAGATCCCGCAAGAACCGACGAAGGTGAGAATATCTACATAGGTCGGGAAGAACATGTGCCATTCACCTGGTAAAAACGCACGGTGAATCGAAGTCACGATAATCACGAATCGTTCGAACCACATCCCAACTGTCACAGCAGATGCGACGATCCAGATCACGAGCGGACTCTGACGGAATCGACGGAACCAGAACAACTGAGGGAACGCGACATTACATGTAATCATTGTCCAGTAGGCCCACCAGTATGGTGCCTTTGCTGGGTTCACACGATTGTTCGCAAAGACTGAGAACTCGTATTCGTTTGCACCATACCAAGCGATGAAGAACTCCATCGCATATGCAAACCCAACCATTGTTCCTGTGAGCAAGATGATCTTGGCCATATTCTCAAGGTGACGAAGCGTGAGCAAGTCAGAGAAGTTCGGAAGGAACATGCGAAGTGGAATCATGAGCCAGAGCACCATTGCGAAACCACCGAAGACCGCACCTGCAACGAAGTAAGGCGGGAAGATGGTTGTGTGCCAACCGGGGATCACCGAAGTCGCAAAGTCGAACGAAACGATCGAGTGAACTGAGAGAACAAGTGGAGTCGAGATACCCGCGAGCATGAGGTACGCTTTTTCATAGCGATGCCAGTGACGCGAAGAGAATCTCCAACCGAGGGACATGACGCCGTAGACGAGGACTCTGATTTGATCAGGCTTTGGCATGAAGTGAAGAGCGAGCCCATCACCGAGCGGCATTGGCATTTTGAATCCGCGTGATACACCTTTATGCAAACGGATTGCAGCACGATCTCGCAATGTTGCAAGGTCGGGGATCATTCCCATGTACCAGAAGAGCAACGAAACCGTCGCGTAGGTTGAAACCGCGAACACATCCCAGAGGAGTGGTGATCGGAAGTTAGGCCAAATCCCATTTGAGTTAGGAACTGGAGCAAGGAACCAAGCGAACCAGACACGACCCACGTGGATCCCTGGGAAGATCCCAGCACAGATAACCGCGAAGATCGTCATTGCTTCCGCCGCACGGTTCACAGCGGTTCTCCAGTTCTGTTTGAGCAGACAGAGAATCGCAGAGATTAGCGTACCTGCGTGACCGATACCGATCCAGAACACGAAGTTGGTGATGTCCCATGCCCAGTCAACCTGGTTGTTGAGACCCCAAACCCCAACACCTGTGATGATCAGGTAAAGGATCATTCCTGTCGCGATCGCGGCAATTGACGAGGTAATTGTAAAAGCGGTTAACCAAATCTTTGGCATTGGCGCTTCTGCATATCCACACACGGTGTTCGTCACATCATTGAACGATCGTTCGCCGAGGACGAGTGGAGCGCGAAGACCTGGGTCTTCGACAAGCGTCCCGTCGTCATGTGTCCCGGGGATGATCGGTTGATGTCGAGGAACCGGTTGCACCGAAGCGGTGCCCGAGGCCTGGAGTGCGATAGTCTGGTCTGGATGCATATCACTCATTGCTTTATCAACTCCGCTGATTGAAGCGTCAACTCCGTCGAGCTCTGATAGAGGTAACTACTCATGAGAGCACCTTCAGACTCATGGAATACCCTTGATCGATGAACTTCTTCGTACGATCAATGAACGCCGACGAAGCGTGTCCGCCGTCGTGTCCTTCATTATGTTCTGATTCGTGACCGCCTTCGGAACCGCCGTGTCCACCATGATCGAATGGATCATGTTCGATAGCGCGAATCGAAGGATTCGGGTTCCGTACACGCATCATGTAAGTCGTGCGTGGACGAGTGTTGAGATAACCCAAGAGCAAGTAGCTCCGTCCTGAATCACGTTCTTTGGAAACACGTGATTCCGGATCGAGGATGTCACCAAAGCTGATCGCATCACTCGGGCATGCTTGCTGACATGCGGTGTTGAAGAATCCGTCTGGGATTGGTCCGACTTGATTCTCGTCGTTCCAGATACCTTGGATTTTGACATCCTGACGAGCTTGGTTTACTCGTTGGATACAGTAAGTACACTTCTCCATTACACCACGGCTGCGAACCGTGACATCTGGGTTGAACTGCATCTTGCTGATCTCATCAAGCTTCTTACGTAATCTCGGTGGAATGAAGTTCTGGTTGAATGTCCGATCTTTAGCGACTGTCTTCTCGAACACTTCATCCGCTTTTACTGTTGTGTAGTTTGGATTCAGTCCGCCGTTGAACTTTACAGGTGCGTAATCAAAGAAGTTGAATCGACGCACTTTGTAAGGGCAGTTGTTCGCACAGTAGCGTGTACCGATACATCGGTTGTAAGCCATATCGTTGGTGCCTTCATCGCCGTGAACTGTTGCGTTCACAGGACAAACTGTTTCACAAGGTGCGTTTTCACAATGCACACATGCAACAGGTTGGACCAACATCTCATCTGGGTTGTTCAGATCATCGCCTACGAAGTAGCGATCCATACGAATCCATTGCATCTCGCGGCCCTTGGCAACTTCACTCTTACCAACGATCGGGATGTTGTTTTCGCTTTGACATGCAACAGTACAGACATTACATCCCATACATGAGTTCATGTCGATCGACATCCCCCATTGCGGGCCTTGTGAATAACGTGGAGGAACTTCACGGTTTAACGCGTCATTCGTATGCAACTTGCTTGGATCAGGATCACGATTTGAATCGTTGAGTGGGTTGTCGTAGATGCTGATATTTGGAGGCGTGTGACTCAGTTCTCCAAGCATCTCTGCAGCATTGAGATTTGAACTATCGTTCCCGTAGATTGCGTCTTTGATTAAGTGCTCGTCATCACCGTACTTGTCCCACCATGTTTTGTCCATTGCACGGACGAGTGAGTGTCGGCCTTCGAGGGACCAGTGATTCTGAGTAGAAGCGATGGTGTAAGTCCCACCAGCTTTTTGAATTGATGCGCCTCGGGTGATCATTCCCCCCGTTGCTGGTTTGATCGCGTAGGTGTTGTGTCCAACGCTGTAGCCTACTTTACCGACGATTTCGCGGCCGTACCCGAGTTTGATACCGAGTGTGTTGTCTGCCATACCAGGCAAGATCCAAGCGGCGCCAGTCATCTCTTGGCCGTTCAACTTAATCGTGATCTTCTGCGCTTGGGGCATTTGCTGCTTGGTGTATGGATTGAACTCGTCTTGCCATGAATGCTCTGGAAGAACACCAAGTGATTTTGCAGTGTTCGGGCTCATCAAGATCGGGTTGTCCCAAACAACCGATGGACCGAACTCAGGAAGCTCTTGGAGCCAACCGTTGTTTGCGCACTGTCCGTTGTTGTTGTTTGATGTATAGAAAAGCACATCCATCGAGCCTTCACCCGGTGCGACATTGATACCAGCACGAGCGGCGGCCATCAACACAGTCGACATTTTTATATCGCCTGAGGCTTGTGAATCTGTTCCGGATTGAACGCCGTTGTGCAACGCGCTCTTCCATGATTTTTCAAATGCTGAACCGCCGACAGAACCATTGCCCATTTGAGCCCACGAGTCGCGAACGATCGAGTATCCTTCAGCGTGATCGTCTTTCCCTGCAAACAGAGCAAGCAACTCAATATCTGAAAGAGAAGGTTCATAGAGCGGTGCAATCATCGGTTGGACGATCGAGATCGAACCATCCATTGTTGTGACATCACCCCAAGATTCGAGGTAGTGAGTGCCGTTGAGTGACCATGTAGAAACATGCTCAGTTTCTGACATTCCAACACAGAGTGTGATGGTCGTATTCGCTTTTGCAAACGCGTCTGCAAATTTCAACGAACCAGGAGCGTCGTAAACTGGGTTACAATCGATAGTCACAAGTGTGTCGACGCGCCCTGCATTGAGATCTGCGGTCAATGCGGCGAGTTGCTCGTTCGCATTTCCTGCAAGTTCAGATGCCATCCGGTAAACCATTACCTGGTTTCCCATCGCATTGAGCGATGAGTTCATTGCCATGCACAATGCCCAGTCTTCAGCATTCAAATCATCACTAGGTACAACGACTGAGTGGCCGCGATGTTCAACCAAATCCTTCGCGATCTCAACGATGTCTTTGTGAGTCATCCCGGTGACTGAAGCTTGCTCAAGACCTGATGCATTCACCCCGGTAAGTGCGAACACTTCCTTTGCGAGTGCGACAGTGAAGTTGTGCAACTCTGAAGGCGATACTCTGAAACGATGATCCGCGAGAGAACCAACTGCTGTTGGTTTCGATTCGATCGCATAAAGACGAGACATTGGGTCTCCGCCTTTGATCACTTTACGTGTTGATGCGAATGTTCTTGAGTTCTTCAACGCTTCTGCGCCATCGTTCATGAAGTCCGCAGCGATCGAGACGACTCTTTGTGCGTCTGCAAAGTCGTAACTTACTGAATGCGGAGCGCCAAACGCGATGGTTGAACCTTCGATCGCGCCGCGTGATTCTGCGGGATTCCAGTACACTACCTGTGCACTTGACCAGCGTGATTTCACTAGGTTGATCATCCGTTGGCGCGATGGGCTTGATTTCTTATCAACAATGAATGCGAGTCCTGCACCATTGTTTGCATCAAACTTTTCGAAGTGGGATTGTTGCCACTTGCTAAAGTCGTCCCATGTTGCGTCGAGTTTACCGCGAGTTGGGTTGTTGTAGACTGGGAACTTGAGACGATCAGGGTCGTAGAGCCCGAGGACACTTGCTTGAGCAAATGCACTGGTCTTCCCTTGGTTATTTGAGTGAAGAGGATTCCCTTCAATCTTAGTAGGACGGCCGGTATGTGATTCGACGAGAAGACCTTCTACGCCTCCACCTGGAAGTGCAAGTGCAGTTGTGTAGAACAATGCTTTCCCTGGGATGACATCTTCAGGGACATTCTTTGAGTATGGAAGAATTTTGCGATCAGGACGACGACAACCTGGAATCGTAGCAGCACCTGCAATCGCGAACCCTGCACCCATAATTTTGACGAAGTTGCGTCGAGTCGGTTCTGCCATCATGGACGCGCCTGATGGGAACTCTTTCTCTACGAACTCTTTGAACTCGCCTGTACCGGTGTATTCATCTAATGAACGCCAGTACTTTTTGCCACTTACTTTTCCAAGCTCAGGGGCATTCGTTGGGATCTCGGTTGTTTCCTTCGTCGAAGGACATTGATCGAGGTTGCTCATGGTTTCATCTCTTTGATCACCAAAGTCGGTGAGTTAGGTCAGTCTTTATCTTGAACAAGGCCGCAAGGGAGAACTTACGATCAGTAGTGACAAGCGGCACAATGCTGAGGCGGGTTGCGCTTAAGCGTGTCAACCAACTGGTCAGGGGTCAACCCGTTGTGTTGACGATCTGATGTTGACACAGAATCAAGGACGACATTGCCGTGCATGTCTTTGATGATCTCGTTGTTTTCATCGAGCGCAATCTTATTGAACCACTGAGTTTGTACCCAGTACAGATCAGTCACCTTGTCCTTTGGCACTAGGTTCTCTTCCGGATTGCGATGACAATCAAGACACCATCCCATTGAGAGTGATTCTTGTTGGACTACAACAGGCATCCCTTGGATCTGGCCGTGACATGAGAAACAACTCACGCCTGCGTTGACATGTGCGTTGTGAGGGAATGTTGCATAGTCAGGCACAACATGAATATTGCGCCATTCGATTGCGACATCCTGCTCGTAAGCATCACGGATGAACTGAACCTTCTCATCAGTAGCGCTTGCGACATCAACATTGATCTTGTTCTCAGCATGACATCCCATACAGGTTGATACTGCTGGAACATTTGCGTGCCAGGATTCTTCAACATGGGTATGACAGTAACGACAGTCGATACCGAGTTTACCAGCATGAATCTGATGATTAAACCCAGAACCAGGCTGAGTAGGCATGTACCCGACTTCCCAAAACTTTGGGGTCGCGTAATACCAGAAACCGGCAATCGCTAGGACAACACCGCCGTTGACAACGAAGAACAGAATCGTTGGGAGGGCATTCATCCACTTTGGGAAGATTGGTTTCAATGCAAATACTCCACAATGGAGAAACGCTCACGTATGAGCTCAAAAGACCAAAATAGCGCGAATCGAATCCGAAACACGCTGACAAGTAAGCCAAGCCTAGCATCCTTTTCAACAGGATGTTGTGCGGCTGGGCCGAAATTTTGTTCGTTTTCGCGTACAATAGGAACGACAAGAACGCTCACACAAGAATTTTAACTGCGACTGAGTTTCAGTTACCACTAACGAAAGCGCAAACCATGTCTAATCAAGAACTTTCAGATTCAAGACCCTCAGGTGCATTATCAACGAGTACCATTGGATCTGCGATCACCATCGGGTTCACTTCTGCGATTATTATGTGGATGTTGGCGTGGGCGCTGCACATGCCGGGCGTACATGTTGCTACTCAGGTCGCAATTCCCATTCTTTTAGTCCCACTGTTCTTAGTAACCTTTGTATGGATTCCACAGATTGAACCCTCGAAGCGAATCATGTCTGGATGTCTTGCTGGTTTCATCGCAGGCCTTGTCAACTTGATGATTTTGGGATCCAATATCGTCGAACAACCCTCTTCGACCGCAGAAATGAGTGAACAGGCCAACGAACTGGCCCCCAACGCGATTCTGATCGTTTTAGGATCACTTGCGATATCCATCCTTATAGGTGGGATCGCGGCACTGATTCGCAAGAACGCGTCTGCTGCAAACATTGCAACAACAAAGACTTGGATTTCGAGACTTGCGTTCACAACTGCAATTTCATATCTCCCATTAATTGCGGTGGGCGGAATTGTGACAACAACAGATTCAGGACTCGCAGTCCCTGACGCGACGACGAGCTATGGCGCTATTTCGGTGTTATTCCCGATTAAACTAATGGCTGAGCCTCGGATTTTCTTTGAGCATTCACATCGTCTCTTTGGAACACTCGCAGGATTGACGACACTCGTATTGATGGTTCGAGTGTTGATGAGCGAACCACGCAAGATACCAAAGCTTTTAGCAGTCATACTCTTCATCGCAGTTTCACTCCAGGGATATATGGGAATTATTCGAGTTGCAGAAGAGAGTACTTTCTTCGCGATCATCCACGGCATCTTTGCTCAGCTTGTGCTCGCGCTTGCATGCGTGACTTCCATTATGCTTTCTGAAAAATGGAATGCGTCAGAACCTGCTCAAGAGACTAATGACGCTGCAAAAAAAGCACGAACGATGCTTTTGCTTGCATTCCTAGCTCTTTGTGTTCAACTCATCCTCGGCGCTGTTACGCGACATCTCAACTCATCGCACGCGATGATGGCACATATGGGATTTGCATTCATTGCCATGATGCTTGTCATCATCGGAGGCGCCGTTTGTATCCGCACTGGAAAAGCACACCAATCCGGTAAACCTATCCGAATCTACGGCGCTCTCTTGCATGGTTTAGTTGTTCTTCAGTTTACATTGGGATTTGCGGTTCTTGGACTCGCATGGGAAGGGGAGGACGCTCCTACTCTTCCAACTGCAGAGAACTTGGATACTGCAGCTCCGATTGAGACTATCCCCGCACTCGTGACGACACTCCATCATATCACAGGCGCACTCGTGCTTGCGGCAGCTGCAGGCGCGTTAGTTTGGTCATTTAAACTCGCAACACGATCAAAGATCCGGTAACCTGAATCTGCTCAATCACGATGCAAATCCATGCACGGAGATATTCGTCATGGTTTTTGTGCAATAGATGCACTCAAAGTGCGTTCTGTTCTCATACCCCTATGAGCGGAGGAAACTATGCCGACAACAAACTCCACTACGACTCAACCAAGACGAGTTGTAACCTCTTTGAGTAAAATCCGCGATGAAGACTTCGGGTATGCCCAAGCAAGACACTTATTGTTACGCGCGGGATTCGGAGGCACAGACGAACAGATCCGGACTCTCGTACAATGGGGACCTGAAGCAGCAGTAGATCATCTGCTCAACTTCGAAGAGATCCCTGCAGATGCTGATCGTCGAGACGCTTTCGATCACAACATCATCCATCCCAGGACGACTGCAGAACAACAATCTCTCATGCGTGCTCGTCAATCTAAGGATGAGGATGTGCTCGCTCAGTTTCGTACAATGCGTCAAAAAGCGCAACGCGCTGATCGTACACAGATGCGAGAGATTCAACGATGGTGGTTCACGCGGATGATCCAATCCCCGCGCCCTCTCCAAGAAAAGCTAACTCTGTTCTGGCACGGACACTTTGCGACAAGTTTTCGAATAACTGAAGACTCGTATCACATGTACTCGCAGAATCGAATGTTTCGTGCAAATGCTGCAGGGAATTTTGCGGATCTTCTTCGAGCAATCATCCGTGACCCTGCGATGTTGAAATACCTGAATAACAATCAAAATCGAAAATCGAGCCCAAACGAGAACTTTGCTCGAGAAATCATGGAACTCTTCTCACTCGGCGAAGGCAACTACAGTGAACGAGACATCAAAGACGGCGCCAAAGCGCTAACTGGGTTTACATTCAGAGATGACGCGTTCTATTTTAACAAGAATGGTCACGACAACAACACTAAACAAGTGCTTGGAATGTCGGGCAACTTCGACGCTGACGGCTTTGTCAATGCGATCTTGTTTTCCCCAGCATGTGCTCCATTTATCTGTGCAAAGATTTATAAATTCTTTGTCGCAGATATACCAACTGATGTCAAAGAGCTGACAGGTCCACAACGAACTGTGGTTCGAAACATGAGTTCTATGCTTCAAGATCAACGCTATGCATTGAAACCGATTCTTCGGCGTCTGTTTCTCAGCCGGCACTTTTATGACGCGTCTGTTATGGGTAACAAAATCAAGAGCCCACTAGAACTTGTCGTCGGTGCAGTACGAACTCTAAATGTTCCTATACGACATATCCCGCATTTAACTGAAGCTATGGACATGATGGGGCAAAGTATTTTCTTGCCTCCAAGTGTTAAAGGATGGGATGGTGGTCGTTCCTGGATCAACACATCGACTATGTATGTCAGACAAAACACTCTTGCATATATGCTCACAGGACATCGTATCAACGAGAGTTATGTGAATAGAAATAAGTACAATCCAACGAATCTCGTCGCGGCGATGAACGATCCACGACTTGATAACAACCCCCCACCGATGTTGATTGCGAACCAACTGCTTGATCTTGTACTTGGTAGTAGACCAGAGGGTGCGGCAAAGATCCTTGTTGATGCCGCGAACAAGGTTGATAAACCAAACAGCGCAAAGGGAATCACGACGATGTTGCTTTTGATTACTTCAATGCCTGAGTACCAGTTATGTTGATTCAACAACTCATCTCCCAACGACTCGATACTCACAACCCACAGACTCAATCAAGCATAACGATGGAGCTCTCCCGATGAACCTACACAACAATCCTGATAATGCAAACGCGTATACACGACGAGCGTTTCTCCAGTCATCAACTTTGCTTGCTTCTGCAGCGCTCACAGTCCCTGCGTTTATCCAATCCTCTGCATGGGCAATGCCCAAAGCTGAAGCGGGACTCTCTTCGATCGCAGGAGTAAACGAGGACAACATCCTTGTCATTGTTCAACTCTCCGGCGGGAACGACGGCCTGAACACAGTCGTACCCTACAGAGATGATGCATACTACCGATTGCGTCCTGGGATTGGTCTCAAAGCAGACAACCTTCATATTTTGAGCAAGAATGGATCGAAGGGTAGCTCAGATCTCGCGTTCAATAAAGCATTGACAGGGTTTCGCGAGTTGTACGACGAAGGACAGTGCGCTGTGATCCAAGGTGTCGGCTATCCGAACCCGAATCGGTCTCACTTTACTTCAATGGATATTTGGCACACCGCAGATACCAACGGCACAGGAGATGGCTGGATCGGCAAATACATTGATGCTCAATGTTGTGGATACGGAAAAGGTGAAAGCGGTAGACCCGATGGATCGAAAGAAGATGATTCTTCGAACTCCACTGAACCTCCGATTGCGATCGGAAGAGAAGCGCCGTTAATGCTTACAGGCCGCTCAATGATGCCTGTCTCTTTTGAATCTCCCGACATGTTTGAATGGGCAGGAAAAGAGTTCTCAGAAAAACTCGCAAGCAATCACGAGCAACTCACAAACACACTTTATGAACAAGCAGATCATGATCACGATCATGATTCGAACAATGCGTTCTTGTTACGGACAGCGATGGATGCAAGAGTGTCATCTGAGACAATCCGTAAAGCAGTTGCCGCGAAACCATTAGTTCAGTATCCAAGTTCGAAACTGTCACAACAACTCAGCATGATCGGATCAATGATCCGCGCAGGGTTGAAGACCCGAGTGTACTACGCTTCGATAGGTAGCTTTGACACACACGCAAACCAACCTGGTTCACACGCCCGATTACTTGGACAGCTCTCCAGCGCCATCAGAGCATTCCAAAGAGATCTCAAAGCACAAGGTAATGACTCAAGAGTCACAACGATGTGTTTCAGTGAGTTTGGTCGAAGAGTTGGACAGAATGCATCTAACGGGACAGATCATGGGACTGCAGCTCCGATGTTTATGTTCGGACCAAAGGTCCAAGGCGGATTCCACTCTCGACACCCGTCACTCACGAATCTCGATAACGGCGATCTGAAGTACACCGCAGACTTCCGCAGTGTGTACGCAGAAGTGCTCGATAACTGGCTCGACACGAAGAGTCGAGATGTGCTTGGAGGAAGTTACAAGCATTTGAAAGTGATGAAAACCTGATCAAGATTTAGAAATTAGACAGGGTTTATATCAGTCTCGCTAATACCAATATCTACAAGCAGCATGCTCTCCCCACATTCAGGGCAGACTACTTTTATACCAGATTCAATTTCATGAATTTCAAGCCCTATCAATGAATATTCACAGCGAATACAGACAACATTATTAAGTTGCTTTAACAGCACACTTCGAGTTAGTCTGTCGCTGATACGAAGCCCAACGACTAAAACTACAAACAACGGTCCAAGAAACAGTGTCATGAAAATCCAAGTGAAGATTGAGCTTTGATCATCGATTCCTGCAGATTCAACAAGCAACAATGCCTTTGGAAGAGCGAACATAGAACCGACATACACAAGTAGAAGTAGTAAGCACCATCCAAGTAGCATTCTTCGTGCACGATGACCTGCTCGTGATTGTCTAGCACGTTGCAGATATCGTAAGCAAATATCATCGTCAAACTGATCCAACTCAGGAAACGCTCTCCAGATATTTTGACTCACTAGCCTCAAGGCGAGTTCTCAAACACTGAATCCATCTCTACTTCAACTTTGATCGGATCTGCAACTTGCAAGTTTGGATCAGGGATTTGCAAATCAAAGATGATCGGTTTTAATATTCTTCCTGCTGAATCTACAACTTTACTTCCCAAGAGCGTTGGCTCGAGTGCTGTTGCATAGAAAAAGAAGCCTTGCGCCTCTTCTTGAGATAAATTAAACACTCGATACCCATTGCCGTCATCAGTCATATCTTGAGTGAGTACTTCGAGTGATTGATCATCGACGAATACGAGCATTGTTGATTCAGGATTTACTCCGAATGCACGGAGCGGAATTTTGATCGTTACTCCGCCCGGCCAATCTCGCGGGTCAATCGTTCGTCCTTCGCGCCGAGCGTCGAGTGCCCGCGATACTGCGTTTGCATCGCGCCCTGCGAGCCATTGCCCGAGGGCGTTTGCATTCCCAGTATCCCCTGCACCTGCGCCTATAGGAACTGCGTCCGCCATGAGGCGTTCTTTATCCATCGAATAGAAAATCCATACCATCAAGAGCGACACAATCGTGATCGGGAGTGCGAGCCAAAATGTCAACATGATGTTCTTTTTGTTCACGATCAATACTACGGCGAGACTTCTGAAATTCCCTAATCCTGCACAGATCATAAAAAAACACAGGCGATTGCCTGTGTTTGAAGAACTCAGTTGGTGAAGAGAATCAACCCTTCCATTTCTCATAGTTCTCTGAGACTTGCGCCCAATTGACAATGTTCCAGAATCCGTTGATGTAGTCTGGACGACGATTCTGATAGTTGAGATAGTACGCGTGTTCCCAGACATCGAGACCCAAGATTGGCTTGTGTCCCATCATGATCGGAGAGTCTTGATTCGCAGTTGAACCGACATGGAGTTTACCAGGAGCGTCAACTCCGACCCATGCCCAACCCGAACCAAATCGGGTTGCTGCTTGCTCAGCGAACTTCGCTTTGAACTCTTCGAATGACCCGAATGAGTTGTTGATTGCTTCTGCGAGTTCACCTGATGGTTCTCCGCCGCCGCCGCTACCTGCTGGTGCGAGGATTGACCAAAAGAGCGAGTGGTTTGCGTGTCCGCCAACATTGTTCTGAACTGCGGTTCGAATGTTCTCAGGAACTTCCTTGATGCGTGCGAGGATTTCGCCGTAACACTTTCCATCCCAATCGGTACCTGCAAGAGCAGCGTTTGCCTTTGCGATGTATCCAGCGTGATGTTTCGTGTGATGGATTTCCATCGTTTTTGCATCGATGTGTGGTTCAAGTGCGTCGTACGCGAACGGGAGTGCGGGGAGTTCGAAGGCCATGATGTGGTCCTTGTTGTGATTCTGCTTGTTGTGAAACTAACCCAATGAGGTACTCAGGCAGAATTTGTGGATCAAATGTGAATAAACCCGAATCCAATAGTCACAAATCCCTATTTTCTTACAAACTTATCTGCATTCGATGTGAAATGAGAGAAGCGAGTTGCCACTTGTAATGGGATTGTGTATACTGGCGGCCCGGAATATGGACATACCGATGGCGTGACGAAGTCAAGCCAGTGGATGACCGGCGGCTGACAGTAGGCACGATATTATCGGCCGTCAACTGACAGCAAATAGTCGGTATTCTGCTCTAGATCGTATTGTTTCAGATTCGGAAACACGGACGCCAAGGACGTCGGCCGTGAGATTGAGAAATGTCGGATGTGAGATCTCCTTCTCATTCATCAATATTTCTCGTTTCTGCAGGATGCTTCGAGCGATGGATACCTTGTTAGACGGGTGATTCACGAAATTGCTGGACATATTTGTCCAAATTAGTGAAAAAGCCCCATACAAGGCGGAAATCATTGAGTCGGTGCAGATATTTTCCGGCTGACAACTGAAGAATTTGTGCATTTCAAGAGTTTGAATCGAAACTTCTTAGCACCTGCTCTCGTATTGAATAAGAGCAGATTGTTGAAAAATGAAATCGACCTTGATCTGCTCACTCATGGCGAGGGAAACCTCACCGAAACTGCTTGGTGCCGAAAATATGGACCATTGCGCATCACCTAAAACGGGCTTATTTGCCTCATTCGATGCCTGGCCAAACGCGAATCGGACACTTCAGCAACCGTCGTCACCACACACACTGGATGTGCGTGGAAATCACATGTAGGAAATGGGATTTTAGTCCAAATAACGCACTTTGCGGGACAGGACTGAAGACAACTCGATTGATTTGTGGATTCTTGTAAGAAAATCACTTACTCATGAATCATAACTCAACGAACAACGAACTTGTTGTCTTTGAGTAAAAGAGCAAATCGGGCAAGTTGTTGACGGTTGAACAAGTTTGAGCTTCTGCTTGATCATGTTCTGGACAATCACGAACGAACAATCACGCTTGATTGATTCTGATGAGAAAAAGTCATCAGATGAAACCGAAGCGTTGGAAAACAGAAAAACCGCTGCAGGATAGTGGCGGTCGGAGAAAGCATGATGCAAGCTACTAGCAATAACCCAAGCCCACTCGAGCAGATGCGACGAAGACATCGCGTCGGGGTATCGCGTACATCCACAAGAGCAGGCAAAACTGCTCGTCAGCTCTCCCATGAAGATGAGCGTCTATTAAACCAGATCCTCTTGAAAGAGCAGGATTTTATCGATTCAGAAGTTTTCTACGAAGATGATGCAGAACAAAACATCTACGAAGATGCTCCTGATATCGCACTACCAGATACAACCTGGTACCACCCTGTGATGGATGATATTTCATCAATCGCGCGTACTCGCACTGTCAAATCATCTCAACAAGTGATCCTTACGGGTGCTGAAGAACGAGTGTTGTTCCATCAGTTCAACTACTCGCGTTATCGCGTGTGGAAGCTACAACAAGAAGCATGGGATCGTCCTGAGAAGAAACCAACTTCAGAACAAGCAGATCAACTCCTCCACTGGTATCGCAAATCAGAGCGAATTCGTGAGCAAATCGCGGAAACCAACCTTGCTCTTGTCCTCGCGATGGCGAAGAGAACAAGAATGAGCGAAGTCGACTTTGCGGATCTCGTTTCAGAAGGCAACATGGCACTACTTCGTGCGGTGGACAAGTTCGATGCAGGTCGAGGATTTAAGTTCTCAACCTATGCGTGTCGTGCGATTCTCAAAGCATTCTCGCGTCAGGGAATGAAACTGAGCAAGTATCGTCAACGCTTCCCAACTGATTTTGATCCGAAGCTTGAGAAATCAAACTTCCTCGAAACCAAGCGTGCGGACTTCGAAAAAGATACTGCATCTGAAGTTCGTGAGATTGTCGTTGCAAATCGCGCGGATCTCTCAAATGTTGAACGAACTGTTCTTGAGCACCGGTTCGGGCTCGAAACTGGAGGCATGGAGAAGCCCATGACCCTTGAACAGGTTGGACAAATCATCGGAGTCACGAAAGAACGCGTCCGTCAGATCCAGAACAAAGCAATGGAAAAGATCCGCGTTGAACTCGAAGCAAACTTCCTTGGTACTGTTGACCAAGAACCAGAAACTGTTGGATCCAAGTAAGTTGACAAGTTTTTGATTATACTTTTTCAAAGCGGGACAGAAATGTCCCGCTTTTTCTTGTTTGCTCATACTCGATCATTACGGTCCAACCACATCTGATGAAATACATCTAAGGAGTCACATATCTTCCCTATTTCGGGTTAGGGGATGGAACCGTGATTCTCAGTAGTCCGAACAGTTTGTGCTTGTTCTCAAGATCTCATAAGATTTGAGAGCATTGAGATGCAAACGCAGATATTTATACGGCAAAGCTCTTTGTCCAACTGCGATGTTCACACTGAATAGAACCTGAACGGAAGTGTTTTTTTCTTTAGCCGGCTTCGCTTCTAATAGGCTTAGATTCCCTTGAAGCCGTTCGACCCGACTAGAATAGACGCCTTATTCAACATTGAACCCGCAGAAGTGAGAGACAACAATGCGGGAACCGATAGACAAAGGATTCACATCAAATGAGTGTTACAGATTCCCCCTCATCTACCGCTTCAGCTGGGCATGTCGATCTTGATCCGACGATCGCAAAAAAAGATCCACATGCAACACGATGGGGTGACTTCCTCAAAGCAACAATTCGATTCAAGGCATCTGACTTGATTATGAAATCAAATCAGAAGCCGAAGATTCGTATGCGAGGCACACTCAAAGCAATGGATGTTGATCCGGTTTCTGCAGAAGAGTTCTTCAAGATCGCAAAAGAGATTTTAACAGAAGAACAGATGAGGGACTTGCACAAGTTTGGTTCTGTTGACTTTGCATACAACTACGATGAGAAGCATCGGTTCCGTGTGAACTTGTTTCAAGCGCGTGGAACAATCTCTGTTGCAGCTCGAAATATTACTTCTGAAATTTTACCTTTCGAGGGTCTCTATCTTCCAGAGGTTATGTCGGATGTCGCGATGCAACCTCAGGGAATCGTCCTGCTTTGTGGCGTAACCGGTTCTGGTAAATCGACAACCATTGCTTCGATGCTTGATTATGTAAACGCACGCAAGAGCGTTCATATCTTGACACTCGAAGATCCGATTGAATACATCTTCGAAGATAAGAAAGCAACGATCAACCAACGCGAGATCGGGCTTGATTGTTTGGACTTTAAAACTGGACTTCGTGCGTTGGTTCGTGAAAACCCAGATGTGGTTCTCATTGGTGAAATGCGTGACCAAGAAACATTTGAAGCTGCGCTTCATGCTGCGGAAACTGGTCACTTGGTATTCGGAACAATTCACTCTTCATCAACAACACAGACCTTCTCTCGAATTTACGGCCTATTCCCACAAGAAGAAGTTGATCAGGTTCGTAAGATTTTGGCTTACCAAATGCGTGCGTTTGTGTACCAGAAGTTGCTTCCAACACTTCATGAAGACATCTTCCGTATACCTGCACTTGAAATTCTGATCAATAATGGCGTGGTCAAGAAGTACATCCTCGAAGAGCGCGAAGGCGATCTTCGTGAAGTACTCAACTCCGTCGAAGCAAGGCAAATTGGGATGATCGACTTCAATGATTCACTCGTGAAGCTTGTTGAGGAAGAATACATCCATATGCGTACTGCGATCGAGTCATCCCCGAATGTCGACGAACTGCAGATGAAGCTCAAGAAGTTTGCATAATCGAGATCAGATCGCGACCCGTTCACGACCCAAACTAGAAGTCCCTTCGGGCGAATGATGGTGCATCGAGGCGCGGGCCTCTACAATAGAACAAATCAACCCCGGACTGCATTAGGCGGTCCCGACACGCACAATCCTGTGACATCGCAGGTGGATACAACGACTTTGGAGAGGATACGACTGTGCTCGATTCCATGCTCATTTCTTTGAGTGAACCATTCGGCTCGCTTACCCTTGGTACAACCCTAAGCTCATCACTCACACTGGGTGTCGGCGAGACATACACGCTTGTCTCATGGTGGAAACCACTCTTGATACTCCTTCCATTCATCGGATGGGCGTGGATGCTATCAACGATCTTCGACAAGCATGCAAAGCGATTCTTTCTTGGTCAAGAGAAATGGAACGCAATCCACATGATCTTCGGGGTTGTTGCTCTTGCGTTTGCGATACTCCAACCTGTTGGAGGTTTCGCAGGTCTCGCGGTTGGTTTCGTTGGAACACTCGCGATCTTGGCGATTGACATCGGCATTTTCGTCGTCGTTGCAAACAAAGATCATCGTATCCCTGAAGCTTCGAAACTTACTCTTGATTTCTCTGAGATGTCACAACGAAGAGACGACAAGAAAGAAGCAAAGAAGTTGGGTGCTTCTGAGCTCACGATCGTTGGCGCAAACAAAATGAAGGTGATGCCCCCGGATAAAGAATCGACTGCATTTGCTGTTCGAATTGCTTCGGAAGAAATCATTATCAATGGGCAAAATGCTCATGCTTCCCAGATCGATATTATCCCTGCAAACGAGAACACCTATGCTGCATCGATGCTCGTCGATGGTGTCCGTCAAGCGGGAGAACCAATCGCAAAGGCAGATGCGATTCAGATCATTGATTTCTGGAAGAAATGTGCAGGACTTGATCTACAAGATCGTCGCCGCAAACTGAGCGGCGAAGTCTCCATCTCATCTGATTCCATTTCTGCGATGACTGCGAAGCTCGTCTCGAGCGGTTCAAAGAACGGCATGGTCCTCTCGTTGATCTTCAACCCATCCGATGCAGTTCGTAGATCTCCCGAGAACTTGGGGCTCCTAGATAAGCAACTCAAAGAACTCCAATCATGGGCAGATGAAAACGTTGGAGTAGTGCTGCTTGCTGCACCGAGCGATAATGGACGCACTACCACACTTTACTCGATGCTTCAACTCCATGATGCATACACATCAAACATCCAAACAATCGAATACGAAGTTGAAGATGCGATTGAAGGTGTAAAACAAATTGTGTTCGATGCAAGCGGCGACGGCCCTGACTTTGCAACACTTGTCAGATCAACACTCCGGAGAGATCCTGATATTGTCGGAATTTGCGAACTCCCGGATATGGAAACCGGGCAGAACATTGCAAACTCTGATCTTGATCGAAGTCGAGTCTATCTATCTTTGAAAACAGATAACGCTATTGCTGCGATTCAGCTCTATGTGCGAGCAGTTGGAGACCCCAAGCTTGCAGCGAAGGGTCTTCGAGGTGTTGTCAGCGAGAAACTGATCAGAATGCTCTGTGGCAACTGTAAGGTAGGATACCAACCAACCCCTGAAATGCTCAAAAAACTGGGTTTGCCTGAAGACAAGATTAAACAACTCAATAAAAAGGGTGGCCAAGTACTTATTCGCAACAAACCTGAGGTTTGTCCCGTATGTAACGGTGTCGGATATAGCGGCCAAACCGGTTGCTTTGGTGTCTTCCCGATCGAGGACGAAGAACGCAAGTTCATCGCAGCTCAAGATTGGAATGGACTTAAGACTGCAATGCGGAAGCGCTCGTTGCCGACAGTCCAACAGGTCGCGTTACGAAAAGCGGTTGAAGGACTCACAAGTCTCGAGGAAGTTTCGCGAGTTACTGCATCATCATCAAAGAAAAGTTCTCGCTCATCATCAAAAGCAACCCCAGAACCATCATCCAAGTAAAACAAGCAACTGGAGTATTAAACCATGATCATGAATATCATCGTCATCTTGCTGGTGCTTGGCATTGCATACGCATGGATGATCCGAGGCGCATTTAACTCAATGATTCATCTGCTCTGCGTGATCGTCGCAGGAGCTATCGCATTTGCATTCTGGGAAACACTCTCAGTCATGCTTATTGGTATGAGTCCTGAACGCGGATTCTTCTCATTCTTGGAATCAGTTGCTTGGGGAGTCTCCTTGCTCGTTCCATTCGTAGTTTCGTTATTGATCTTGCGAACAATCACAGACAAGCTCATCCCCAGCAACATCAATAACGCGAAGGTTATTGATTATGCAGGTGGTGCTATCTTCGGACTCAGTACCGGAGTGATTTCTGCGGGTATCCTTGTCATCGGAATCAGTACACTCCGTCTATCAACCAACTTCTTTGGGTACCAACCTGCTTGGTACTCCACAGATCGTGCGACTGGTGCAGGCTCAATCGTTAAGAATGACAAACTCTGGATTCCAGTTGATAATCTCACTTCAAAGCTTTACGGCATACTCTCAACTGGTTCATTCGGAACGAACGAACCTTTGAGTAAGTGGTATCCCGAACTTGAACTCGTTGGTTTTACTACTCGCGTCTCCCCAGGGGACGGAGCAGGTAGAAACGCAATTAGCCCTGATGATTTTAAAATCAAATCAACTTACATCGTAGGGAACGAGAACGGATCAACTTCAATCAATGAACTTCTCAAAGATTCGAGAGACGAGAAGTCACAGAAATATTCTGATGTCAATAACGAAACTGTCTCCAATGGATACATCGCAGGATATGTTGTTGAGTTTGAACCAGGTGCCAAAGAGCGAGGTAAAAAGGGCGGTCAGCTGATCATCTCAAATGCTCAGTACCGTTTGCTTGTTGAAGACAATGACGGAAACACAAAGTCTGTTTTCCCAGTTGCAATGATTTCTGAGTCATCAAGATCAAATCAGTTTGGTCGTTGGCGCTTCGATGCAGAAAACATCTTCATTACATCAGTTGGTGGCCAATCACGGGTACAGGCTGCTTTTGAGTTCGTGATCCCACAAGGATTCCAACCGATTGCATTCTTCGCAAAGAATATTCGTGTTAATGCTGAATCGATGCCTGACCCTATTGAATATGCAGATGTGAGCAAAAGAGATCTCGTTGTTTTAGATGGTGCGATTCTCAAGGGAGATACCGGATCACGCAAACTCGACACATCTAAAGCTGTTCAGTATGCATTCCCACAAACAACAAAGCATATCAATAACTCACTCCGCTTTGGAACAATGGTTGCGTCGCAGGCTGCTCGTCGAGGGTTGACCCTGAGTGATGATAACGAAATCATCGACGGCGAGTCCATCTTCGATGCAAAGCTTGATATCGGTAGAACAAACGCGCCGCAGAGTCGAAAACTGCGAGTAGAAAAATATGCTGTCGCAGAAGGACAAGCACTCGTCCGAGTCGAAGTTGGATTCGAGTCAGAAATCGGACTTGCATCAGAAGCCGCGAGTGAAGCACCACTCGATCAACCATTCCTACTCATTGACACCAAGGGAAATGAATACGAAGCGATCGGTTATGAGTACAAAGACTCAAAGGTATTCCAGGTTCGATACACTCGTGGTTCAACACTTACAGGTATTGAAGATACTCCCACACTGAGTCGAAGCCGCGATGACCAGACACTTGTGTTGCTCTTCATCGTATCAACCAAGATCGAGCTCAGTCACTTTACCATCGGGGACATCGCAATCGCGGAGTTAGTCCCTCCAATGCGGATCAATCGATAATCGATTCAACAAAGTTATGAACTCAGAGCCCTCCAATGGAGGGCTTTTTTAATACATAGATCATTCTTGATACGTATAAAAAAACCGACTCAATGAGTCGGTTTCTAATCATTTAACATGAAAGTGATGCGATGGATTATTCAGCAGCAGGAGCAGCTTCTGCTGGCTTCTCGCTCTTGGAATCCTTAACGATCAACTCGCCTTCGTTATCAAACTCCATCTCGTTGCTTTCTTCGAGATCAAGTTCACGATCTGCAACAACCCAGAGCTTGATGTCTGCTTCGAGATCTGAATCAACTTTGATATGAATATCGAACGTATCGACACGCTTGATTGTTGTTGGGAGACGAACTTCGCGAGGTGATACTGCGAATCCAACTTCCTTGAGTGCGTTTGCAATGTCTTGTTGGGTGACTGAGCCATAAAGCTGACCTTGGTCATTACATGCACGAGTGAGTGTAAGTTCTTGGCCGCTGAGCTTGCCGATCATTGTTTCACGCTCTGAACGGCGAGCAGCAACTTCCTTCTCTGCTTGAGCACGCTTTTCAGCGAGTGAAGCAATAAGTTCATCACTCGGAGTTGTTGCGTAGTTAAATGGAAGGAGGTAGTTACGAGCGTAACCAAGACGAACTGTGACGATATCACCAACGATACCGAGGTTGTCTACATTTTCTGTCAGAAGAAGTTTTACTGATCTTGCCATTGGTATGGTCCTTTCGCTGTCCTGATTTCTGATTCATCCTGTGGATAGAACAGAAACGAGTTGAGGAGCATTGCACGCTGCGACGCCCCAACAAAGGTGCCGAAGATGATATCACTGGTGAAATCCAGCCTTGATATGATCAATCGGGAGAGGAGTTTAGGCGCCCGTCTATGCGGTAATCCATTGCAGAACAACGAATTCCCTTGATTCTGGTATTGAAAAAGCTGCCCAACGAACAGGCAGCTTCTGATAATCTAGATTGGGCTCAGAGAAGAACTTGATTCAGATTATGTACGGGACAGAATCAGAACGGGATATCGTCGTGATTAATGTCGCCGCCACCCTGATTTCCACCACCTTGGTTTCCACCGCCGTAGCCGCCTGAAGAAGCGCCCGCACCGGCATTTGATCGGGCATATCCCCCACCACCGCCGCCGCCGCCGCCGCCTGCGTTTCCGCCGCCTTGACCTGAATCGACGAACTGGAAGTTTTCAACAACAACTGAGAGCTTTGATCGTTTCCCTCCGCCGTTCTTATCTTCCCATTGATCGAGTTTGAGTCGGCCTTCGATGAAGACTGATCTTCCTTTACCAAGGTATTGGGACATCACTTCAGCAGTTCGTCCCCAAGCTTCGCAATCAACAAAGGTCACTTCCTCGCGTTGATCACCTGATTGAGTTTTAAACTTTCGGTTGACGGCGAGTCCGAAGTTGCCGACCGCTGTATTTCCCGATGTGTGACGGATCTCGACATCACGAGTCAGGTTTCCCATGAGCATGACTTTATTGAAACTTCCGGCCATCAAATTCTCCATTTCAGCTGCCAATAGGGCAAGCGAATAAAGTGTAGCATAATACCAAACAGATTCCGTGTGGTATCACACGGAATCTGCTGGAATTCAATCAATTTAGATTAACAACTGACTCAAGCGTCGGTTGCTTCAGGAGCGTCTTCTGGAGCGTCTTCTGGAGCAGCTTCAGGTGCTGGTTCCGCAGGAGCAGCGATTTCAGACGCAACTGGTGCACCCAGATGAACCTTTGAGCTGCTTGCGTTTGCATCTGCATCGCCTGCTTCTGCTTTGAGCTTGGTTTCGGTTTCAAGACCTGCACGATCATTGTGTGCAGCGATCTCTTCTTCAGACAAGTGCTCTGCTGAAGTGACGAGCACACGAAGGAGCTTGTCTGAGATCTGCACATCGCGCTCAAGGTGAGCAACCATGTCCGTTGGACAGTTGAAGTATGTGAGGATGTAAACGCCACGCTTCTGCTTGTCCATTTCGTACGCAAGACGACGTTCGTCCCACTTCTTCATTGAGATAACTTCAGCGTTTGCACGCTCGAAGATTGTGTTGATATGCTCGATGAGATCACCGAATGATGCTGCAGCGGCTTGTGTTGCGAGGAACATTCCCTCGTACACGCCTGTTCTTACTTCTGTATCAGTTGACATTGTAATTCTCCATGTTCGTTATCGACTACTCTTGAGTCGATGAGTTTTCTTTGTTTGATTTTTCTACTTTAGATTCTGAGTCGGTTGCTGATTGCTTTGATTGAGTGTCGTCGTTCTTTGCCTTTGCCTTGGGCTTTACGAGTTTGGTATTAAAAGCATTCATTGCTTTAGTGATACCAACTTCGAGAATGCTTTCGCTTGCGTCCGCTGCAGATAAAACACTGCGTTGAACATCATCGCGTTCCTCTTTCATAAACTTGCTCAGGACCCAATCTGCCTGACCCATGAACTTTGGAACATTCCCAACACCGATGCGAACTCTTGGGTAGTCTTCACCACCTAAGATCCGATCAATATCTGAGAGCCCGTTGTGCCCGCCGGAGCCGCCGCGTTTTCGAACACGGATGTGACCAACTGGCAAAGCAATATCATCGACAAGGACGATGAGGTCCTCTTGCGGATCAAGTTTGAAGAATCGAATTGCTTCTCCAACTGATTGTCCAGACAGATTCATATAACCTGTTGGTTTCATCAGGATTACTTTCTCCGTTCCGATGATCGTATCGAGTGTCACTGCATGGAATCGGCTCTTTGGGATCTGTCCAGCAGCATGTCGTTGTGCGAGCACATCGACCGCCATGAAACCGGCGTTGTGCCGAGTCCATTCGTACTGAGCCCCAGGATTGCCAAGTCCAACAATCAGCTTCATGACGATTAGTCTTCCTTCTTCTCAGCAATAACTTCTGGCTGAGCTGCATCATCGCCGACTTCAGCGGATTCGCCTTCGTCAGCCTGCACTGCCTTCATCACGATCTGTGCGATGATCGCAGATGGATCGGTTACGAGCTTCATTGTGTCAAGTGGAAGCTTGACATCTGAAGCATGGATCACATCGCCGACTTGCATTTCTGAAACATCAACAGCGATGTCATCAGGAAGGTTTGTTACTGTACAGTTGAGTTCGAGTTCTGTGATTGGGTGCATCATGATTGCACCTGTGATCTTGAGTCCTTCAGCTTCGCCGACGAACTTGAGATGCGCTCTTGTATCGACTCGTTCGTTCATATCTACACGAGCAAAGTCTGCGTGGATGATGTTCGTTCCGAGGTAGTCGTACCCGAGGTCCTTGAGAAGTACATACTGCTTGGTACCTTCGAGATCAAGGTGGAATACTTTTTCACCCTTCGAGATGTATCCAATAGCGGTATGCGCATCGAGCGTGATTGAGACAGGCTCTTCTTTGTGCCCGTAAACGACTGCGGGAAGGCCGCCGGCGTTACGGATTCTCTGTGAGTAGCGGCTCCCGGTCCGCTCACGCATTGTTGCGCTCATTTCTGTAGTTGTGTCACTCATTCATTTTCTCCTTTATCTTAAATGATTTGTCTTCTGTTCGTTGTTCTTAAAGATTCAAATCGAGTCTTATCGCTTTGCACCTGCTGTGCGTACGAAGAGCTCGCTAATTGATTTGTTTTCGTGGATACGTTTGATTGCTTGTCCAAGGATCTCGCCTACTGATAGAACGACGAGCTTGTCTTTAATCCCATCGCATCGTCCTTCGGTAGGGATTGTGTCAGTCACTACAATCTTAGAGATCGGTGAGTTTGCGAGGTTCTCCATTGCTCGGCCCGCAAGAACCGCGTGTGTCGCGGCACAAATCACATCCTTCGCACCTTCATCCATTACGAGCTTCGCGGCTTCAACTACTGTCCCGCCTGTTGAAATCATGTCATCAAACATGAGCACTGTTTTATCGCGAACATCACCGATCAGGTTTCCAACTTTGACTGAATCTCCAGTCAGACGGCGCTTATTGATAATCGCTAAGTCTGCATCGAGCAGGTTTGCCATTGCTTCTGCGACTTTCACATTGCCCACATCAGGTGAGACGAGACATAGATCACTCAACTCATTTCGAATAGATTCAAAGTAATCAAAGAACACAGGGGTTGCAGAAAGGTGATCTACAGGGATATCAAAGAACCCCTGGATCTGAGCGGCGTGTAAATCCATCGCAAGAACACGATCTGCGCGAGATGCAGTAATCAGGTTTGCTACGAGCTTTGCAGTAATTGGAACGCGCCCCTCGTCTTTGCGATCTTGTCGTCCGTACCCGTAATAGGGCATCACCATAGTGACTGTCTTTGCACTTGCTCTACGAAGACAATCGCAGAACACCAACAACTCCATCAAGTTGTCGTTCACCGGATCGCATGTCGAGATCACAACATAACAATCGCGTCCGCGAACATCGTCGTCAAGTTTGACGAATACTTCCCCGTCTGGGAAGAGGTTGGTTCTCGCTCTACCGAGCTCGACTCCGATCTCGTTACATACTGTGTGTGCTAACTCTTTCGAGTTTCGACCCGCGAAAACTTTGAGCTCTGCCATTACGCTGTCCCTTCGGTTTCTGCTGAACTTGACTCGACTTGAGTCCCGTGTCGTTGACGATAGATTGAATCGACTTGAGCGAGATGTTCAAGGGTATTGATGCTCAAAATATCCTCAGATGGGACAGCATCAATCACTTCGACGCGTTTAGCATCCTTGAGCATCAGTTCAAAAACATCCGTAATGTAGTATTCACCTGTGAGTTCGTTGCGGCTTACCTTCTTGAGGGCCTCGAACATCGAGTCTGCGTTCATGCAGTAATAGCTCGGGTTAACTTCACAGATTGCGAGTTCATCTGCAGTTGCATTTTTTTGTTCGACAATTCTTTCGAATCCGCCTTGCGAGTTTCGGACGATTCGTCCATACCCATCTGGATTATCTATCTGACTTGTTGCAAGGGTTGCATCAGCGCCACTTGACACATGCTTATCAAGCATTGTTTTTAACGTTGAAGTCCTGATCAACGGACCGTCGCCGCAGAGAACGAAGGTATTTGTGTTTGCACGATCCGCAAGTGGGAATGCATCAACAGCGCTGACAACTGCGTGCCCTGTACCGAGTTGTTCGTGTTGCACAGCAAACTCGACAAGATCGCCGTATCGTGCTAATGCTTCTCTTACGAGTTCTTGTTTATACCCTACTACGACAACAACTCTTTTGCATCCTGCTTCGAGACATGCTTCGACAACGGCGCAAACCATCGGGCGTCCCCCAACAGGGTGACAAACCTTTGGTAAATCAGACTCCATACGAGTGCCTTTACCGGCGGCAAGAATGATCGCGTCGAGTTGAGCGTTTGTAGTATTTGTGGTATCCGCCATCGCTTGATGAGCCGAATGGGAGCATAACCACTCGTAGATTCATCTTTGAAAAAAAGTTACCCCACCGAGATTTGAACTTGGACCGACTGGATCAAAACCAGCTGTGCTACCATTACACCATGGGGCAGTGTTTTTTAAGATGTCTTTCTACGAATCGACTTTATGCCTCTACTTCGGCCAACTCTCCGTGTCTTCATTGATCATTTGTAGATCAACTGGGTGTTCAATCCGTCATATCACGGCTTGAACACTCCTGACACGCATGCGAGTCGGGGAATGTAGCCGCAGCTTGTCGCTCGAAGTTGTTGCCATCTTCGAACTTGGAGCGAGATTAACCTGGCTGCGTTTAAGTCTTTAGTACCCTACCAAAGACCGAAACATTCAGAGTTAAACTATCTATACGCCTCAGCTGACAATCCAGCGTCCGTCGTATCGGGCTCCGCTTGTGAGAGGAAGTTTAGACACCCAATAGAGCGTGTCAACAGGAAGAAGACATGCAGATTCTTGAATTTGCTCAACCAGTCGTCAATATTTGCGTATAGGGACTCGATGAAATCCTGTATAATTGCTTGAAATAGGATTAGAGTCTCATAAAGGCCGATTCCGGCCGATTAACAAGTGCCTTTTCTGTGGCACTTGAATCCACAACTGATGGTAGAACCGATCCAAAGTATGGATTCACGCTGTTGAATCTGGAGCCATATCGGCCAAGGAGCGAAGAAATTATGCACACACCTCGAAGAATACCCACATCTCGCCTCTCAACAACATTGTTGATACCGACATTACTCGGTACATCCATGCTTGTTGGATGCTCAAATCAGGTCTCGATGAACGATTCCATCGAGGCGCCCGTCGCACTTCAACCAGAAGGCGCAGCACAAGCAGAAGGGCTCCCTGCTCATTTGCTACCAGATCCGATTGATCTGACTGACAAAGCAGCTTTTGTAAGAACAACGGTCACTCCAACGATCATTGATACGAACGCGCTTACAAATAAGCACCAACTCCAAGGCCCGTTTGATGGTGAGATCAAGATGATCAAAAACCATCTCCCAAAGCACAGCCGAGATAAAACTCTACCTGTCGGATCAACAGAGCGAGCACTCCCTGTTGGACAAGCTATCGAGATGGATCGCGTAAATGTTAACGGCGGAACCGGATTCGCTGCGATCGCACAGACTGAATGGTCACCGCCAGATCCGACACTCGCAGTTGGACCAAATCACATCGTGGAAACCGTCAACTCAGCAATCGCGTTCTACGACAAGAACGGTAACGAAACATTCTCTGCACCACTCGGAGACCCAGGGTCCCCAGGATTCTTTGAAACTGTTGGCGCGAACTCAAACTTCGTGTTCGACCCAAAGTGTTTTTATGATCAGAAGACTGATCGATTTGTTGTCATCGCACTCGAAAGAATCGGTGATGAATCATGGATCGACATTGCTGTCTCTGATGACTCTGATCCAAATGGTATCTGGTACAAGTATCGCACTTTCTCTGTTATCAATGTTGGATCGAGTACTTACTGGGTCGATTATCCAGGTTTAGGTTTTGACGACAACGCGTTCTATGTCACAGGTAACCTGTTCCTTCTGGACGGTCCTGGCAGTGGATTCGCGGGACAGCTCTTCCGTATTTACGACAAAACACCAATGCTTAACGGCGATCCAGTAGTCATGACAGACTTCGCGCCTGACTCTGGTGCTTCACTCCAAGTTGCTCAAATGTTCGGCCCTGCTCCTCAGTGTTACTTCGTTTCACGCGATTCATCAACTGAGTTACGAATCTGGACTATCAACAATCCACTTACCTCTCCGAGTGTTCAATCCGTTTCAGTCGGCGGACTCGACTCTGCATTTGGTCCTTCGCAAGATGCTCCAAACCCAGGTGGAGGATTAATTTCGACCCTTGATGGCCGACTCATGAATGTACATGTCCGCAACGGCAATCTATATACAGGTCATGGTATCGACGGCGCTCCAGGTATCACCGCTGCTCGATGGTACCACATGGATCTACAGGGTTGGCCAAACTCGGGCTCAAACCCAACACTCGTTCAACAAGGTGAAATCAGCGGCACAAGCGGACAACATCACTACTTCCCTGCGATCTATTCTGATCGGTTTGACAATGTCGGACTCATCATGGCGCAATCAAGCTCATCAGAGTTTGCGAGCGTTCAAGTTTCCGGCCGAGCACCTTCAGATCCTGCAGGAGCAATGAGTGCTCCGCTTCAACTCGCGATTGGTGATACTGGAACTTCAGGTCGTTGGGGCGATTACCTCGACATTGCAGTTGATCCAAACGATGACACGACATTCTGGATCGTTGGTATGTACGCAAAGAACTTCGGCTGGCAAACGCATATCGATTCATTCACAATCGCAGCACCATGTCTCCCAGATTTCAACGGCGACGGCACATTAAACTTCTTTGATATCTCCGCATTCCTTGGCGCATTCAATACGAGTGACCCATCTGCAGACATCAACAACGATGGAAGCTTCAACTTCTTCGATATCTCAGAGTACCTCACGCTCTTTGCGGCGGGATGCCCATAATCGAACTCACACAGACGAGCTTGAAAAAGCTCGTCTGTTGTTTCACCAACACCTCACACCGACATTTAAAGGTGTGTATCACACTTGAAGTTAATTTGTAACATTGGAGAGATCATGCGAACGAACAATAAGAACTACCAACCGCGCAATCTGTGCATCGCAGCAGCGATTCTGCTTGCGAGTGGTACAGCCATTGCTGGACCTGTTCAATGGAAGAATGATACAGGCAATACCACTAAGCTAAGTGATCAAGCGCCCAGCGCAATCCTCCAAGCAGCTGCTCAACGCAACAATGTAGCTCGGAACGCTCAGTCAATCGGAGAACGAGGATATATCCTCGTCACTCTGACAAGCACCCCTGATCAACAAATTCGTAAGGATCTTTCTGCGCAAGGACTCGAACTCTTGAGCCCTGTCAGTGGAACAACTTTCTTCGCACACGTCGCGGGTGATGCAAACATCAATGCTCTCAGCAATCATGTTGTTGACGCAGGTGAGATTACTCAATCAAATAAGCTCCACCCAGTCATTGAAAACGACAACATGCCTTCATGGGCAATCGTTGGCGCAGACACAGTAAAACAGATTGATGGTACTGCGTCAGATAATATCGTCGCAGCATATGTCGTGATGCATCGCGATGTTGATCCTGCATCACAGATGATCAATCAGCTCGTTGAAGATCACGACGGAGAAATTCGATCCGTTGTCATGTCAATGAACACGATCGTTGTTGAGCTTCCTTATTCACAACTCAAAGCTCTCGCAAACGATGAACGAGTCCAATGGGTTGAACCCCCACTTCCACCGATCGAACCTACGAATGCTTCGAACCGTGTAGTAACTCAAGTAAATACTGCTCAATCTGCACCTTACTCACTCGACGGTTCTGGAGTAACTGTCCTCGTCTATGACGGCGGAACTGTTCGTGCGACTCATCAAGATTTCTCTTCAAGAGCAACAAATATTGATTCTGACGCTGTCAGTTTCCACGCGACCCATGTTGCGGGCACCATTGGTGGCGCAGGAGTCGCAAACTCGAACCACACAGGAATGGCGCCGGCCGTAACTATCCTGGGTGCAGGATTCGAAGTCGCAGGCGGATTACAACCTGGTTTCTTGTATACCGATCCGGGTGATCTCGAAGCAGACTACTCACTCGCAATGTCGATGGGTGCCGAAATCGCGAACAACTCAATTGGTTCAAATGTTGCACAGAACGGTTACCCATGTGAATGGCACGGCGACTACGGCGTGACCGCAGGGGTGATCGACAATGTCATTCGAGGTTCACTCGGTGATCAAATCACAATCTACTGGGCAGCAGGAAACGAACGCGGAAACGGGCGATGCGGAACAAGCTATGGCACAACCGCGCCTCCAGGTAACAACAAGAATGCTATTTCGGTTGGTGCTCTAAACTCTAACAACGATTCGATGACAGGTTTCTCGAGTTGGGGTCCTTCAGATGACGGTCGTCTGCGCCCTGTCATCTCCGCGCCTGGATGCCAATCCAACGGCGACGGCGGAGTCACCTCAACAGATAGCTCTTCAGATACCGCTTACTCAACTCTGTGTGGTACATCAATGGCTTCCCCAACCGCTGCGGGCATCGGCGCATTGATTCTTGAAGACTTCCGCAATCAATACCCTTCAATGGGTGATCCATCAAACCAACTCATGAAGACGATCTTGATTCAAGGCGCTGAGGATATCCTCAACACTGGACCTGACTTCCAAACTGGATACGGGTCAATGCGAGCAGTAGACAGTATCGATTTCATGCGTTCAGGCAACTTCGACGAACAGGTCGTAGATCAGGGATCATCATCAACATTTACAATCAATGTTGGCGCGGGTGACCCTGCGCTCAAGATCACAATGGTTTGGGACGACCCAGCGGGTGCACCCAATGTTGCACCAAACCTAGTGAATGATCTTGATCTCATCGTTATTGATCCAAACGGAGTGCGTCATTTCCCTTGGACCCTGAACCCTGCAAATCCAAACGCAGCTGCAGTTCGCAACGCTGAAGATCATCTCAACAATATTGAGCAAGTTCAGGTTGATTCGCCAGCTATTGGTACATGGCAAATTCAGGTAACTGGTACAACAGTTACTGATGGACCACAGAGCTTTGCGATTGCATCCTCTTCCGATCTTGGAGATGGATTGCTCTCAGTGAGTTTGAATGACAATGCGCCTGAACTTATCCTTCCGGGCACTCCAATCGATGTTACTGCAACAATCACAGAAGGCGTTGACATGCTCGTACCTGGATCAGTTGAGCTCAACTACCACTACGACAATGGCAGCTACACAACAGTTGCAATGAGTGACAATGGAGATGGAACATTCTCCGCGACAGTACCAGGCGCGAACTGCTCACAGTTCATTGAATACTTTGTAACTGCTGAAGGGACTCAAGCAGGACAGATGTCATCACCACCTGCGGGTGCTGCGGGACCGACTCATACCGATATTGGTGAAGTTGTGGTCTTCTTAACAGATGACTTTGAAGTCGATAACGGATGGACAGTATCCGGAGATGCAAGTGATGGTCAATGGACCCGCGGCGTTCCAGTCAACTGTTCAGATCGTGGCGCTCCGGGTAGCGACGCTGATGGTTCAGGACAATGCTGGGTAACAGACAACTCTGCTGCGAGCTCTTGCAACTCAGATGTTGACAGCGGAACCACAACACTTACTTCACCAATCTATGACTTGGCCGCTGGTGGAGAGTTCTCCTACAGCTACTGGTTCGCGGACATCGCAACCGGTGGGATCGATGGCGACGAATGGGCAGTTGACGGCTCAACCGATGGTGGAGCAAACTGGGTCCGCCTCCGGACTGTGACAACAACTGCTGCATCTTGGAGATCAGATACGATCCTCATTGGTGACGAGATTGCTGCAACGAGCAACATGCGTTTCCGCTTTAGTGCAAACGACCTAGGAACACAGAATGTGATTGAAGCAGGACTCGACAACCTCTCAGTTTCTCAGTTCCAGTGTAACGATGTTGATGTTTGTACTCCAGACTTCAACAACGACGGCACCTTGAACTTCTTCGATATCTCTGCATTCCTCGCTGCGTTTAATAACAGTGACGCGGCGGCTGACATCAATAACGATGGAAGTTTCAACTTCTTCGATATCTCATCCTACCTGACACTCTTCAGTGCAGGATGTCCATAAACGATTCAGAGTATTCGTGAAAAACCAAACCCCCGCTTCACGGCGGGGGTTTTTTAATCGTTTTATATAAATCGTTCAATGATACAAAATCATCATCTGAATCTATTCTGATTCTTCTTCGATGACCTTCTCGCCGATCAGTTGATAGCAAGTTGCCATCAATCCGATGAGTGGGAACTTTGCGTCAATAAATGGACTAGGACCAAGTCTTCTGAGCAACACGCAGTTTACCGGAGGCGGCTCGATAGGCGTGTCAAGATCGTAGATTTCTGAACCGAGCTCCCAGAACTGCTCAATCGAATCTTCAAGCGGAGGCGAAGTCAGATCAGATACCCCAGGCACATGTTGAAGCAACACAGGAGATGGCCCTGGGCCTTGGACTCCTACAGCACGCTTTTGACGTAATCCGTCTATCAACTCTTGACCGGGCATCCCTCGGAGTCCGAAGATTGCCATTGGATCATCGCCAAGTTTTTCAGCGAGCAATGAAGTCAAACAAACAGTATGCTTGCACCATGGTTGTTCTTCGGACCAATCAGGACAAGAGCAAACCGGTTTAATATCTTCCGGTTCTGCGGGAAAAAGCTTGAGACCCAAAGGTGCAAAGACATCTTCGATATTACTGGGAAGCTCACTCGCAAGGAGTTTGGCGGTATACCTCACTTGGTTCGCCATCGCGCTAATGATTTGCTCTTGCGATTCGACACTGAATTTTTCTAAACTCAATGTCGTCGTGTAGGGTTTATCACTCCGACCTTGAATGATCCCTTCACACAACTCATCTTCGATTGTCAATCGTTTGGTTTGCCCAAGTCGTGCATACTCAAGACCGTCATTGTAAATCGCATTCTCAGCACCAGTCTCTGCAGCACGAAGTAATCGTTGTGTGACCCAACTTGCAGGGGATTCACCAACTTTAAGCTTCAGTTTTACGCCGCCTCGCACTCGTCGAGGATTGACGAGAGATTTACGAGATGAACGGAACGACGCATACTGCGGTTTAATCTTCTTAGGTGCAATCGGAACTGAAGCACTGAGTGTCGGTTTCGAACTGACATTCATCACCCGACCCTCACGCGGCGGGGCCGGCGGCGGAGGAGGAGGTTTCTTAGAGACTTTCCGAGTTGTTTTCTTCGCGGCCGGTTTTTTAGTTGCCGTCTTCTTGGTAGCTTTCGATGCCGACTGCTTCACGGCCTTCTTCGGAGCATCCCCACTATTTGACGATTCAGCTATACCCTGATCATGAGGTTCAGCCGAGTCTGATTTATCCTTGCTCATAACTCAACCTCCCTTCAATGTTCATCTGCGATTGTGTCCGCTCGCAAAGTAAGAAGTTCACGCAACTTGTCAGTTCCAAGATCAGTCAACCAGCGTTCGCCGTGCCCGATGATGTTCTCTGCAAGCTCGGTCTTCGATTCAATCATTTCATCAATGCGCTCTTCGAGGGTTCCTCGAACGATGTATTTATGAACCTGAACTGTCCTTGTCTGACCAATTCGATACGCTCGGTCAGTCGCCTGGTTTTCTACCGCGGGGTTCCACCAACGGTCAAAGTGGAATACATGCGTCGCCGCTGTCAGGTTTAGACCTACACCACCTGCTTTGAGTGAAAGAAGCAAGATCGGAGTCTTTCCAGTTGCTTCTTGGAACTCATCAATCATCTTCTGTCGTTTACCCTGTGGGGTACCGCCGTGAAGGAAGAGCACATCTTTACCCAGTTCATGACGGAGCATCGTACTTAAAATATGCCCCATCTGACGGAACTGCGTGAATACCAATGCTTGATCGCCTTCGCTGATCAGTTCTGAAACCTGTTCGAGCAATCTGACACACTTACCTGAACGCATTGGATCGATAGTCTTCCCAAACTGAGGATCTGCATCTTTTAGCATCTGAGCAGGGTGATTACAGATTTGTTTGAGTTTGATCAACGCCGCGAGGACTAATCCTCGACGGTGGATACCTTCTGACTCATCGACATCACTGAGCATCCGTTGGACACAGCCTTCGTAGAGTTTCGCTTGTTCTGGTGTCAGTGCGCACCATTCCTTGCTCTCAATCTTCTCTGGAAGATCGGAGACAACAGACGGGTCTGTTTTCACTCGGCGAAGAATAAAGGGTGAAACCATTGAACGCAGTTTCCCCATCTTGTTCTGATCACGATGTCGTTCAATTGGTAATGAGAACTTCTTGCGGAACCCGCCTGCGGATCCCAAATATCCAGGATTCAAGAAATCCATGATTGACCAAAGCTCAGACAATCTGTTCTCAACAGGAGTACCTGTGAGTGCGATTCGTCGAGGAACCTTGATCCCTCGAACTGCTTGTGATTGTTTCGCGGCCGGGTTCTTGATGAACTGCGCCTCATCGAGCACCATTCGTGTCCAGTTCACAGTATTGATCAGCTCATTGTCTCGATGCGCCAGCGCGTAAGTCGTCAGGATCAAGTCGCAATCCTGCGCCTTTTTAGTAAATTCTTCGTCTAAGAGTCGATCGATTCCATGATGAACCATGACCTTCAAAGATGGCGCGAACTTCTGCGCTTCCTTCATCCAGTTACCGATCACTGACATTGGGACTATGAGTAGTGTTGGTCCAACCTTTTCGTCCCCTGCTTCGATCCGTTCGTGAGTCATCAGAGCAAGGAGTTGGATGGTTTTACCGAGGCCCATGTCGTCGGCCAAACAAGCACCAAAACCAAAGCGTTCCATAAAGACCATCCAGCTCATGCCGCGAGCTTGATATGGACGCAGTGTGCCTTGGAAGGTTTCTGGAGTTTCGAGTTTCGGAAGTTCGATTGATGCGCCACCGGTGTCGCCCCCAAGCAACGAAGCAACCCAACCGGTTGCTTCCACCCCGGTAACTGCAAGTCCTGTTTGAGAAGCATCAGACGCAAGCGCGAGTTGCATTGCTTCTCCCAGTTCCATCTCGCCGCCGGGGTTTTCGCCGATGAAACTGACCGCGTTTTCAACATCTTCAGGTCGAATCTCAACCCATTTCCCACCGATTCTTACCAATGGAGCATTCTGCTGCGCGAGTTGTTCAAACTCGTTGAGAGTGAGGGTGGTATCACCAATCGCGATTTCCCAGTGGTATCCAATGAGTGTGTTGAGCCCGAGCTGAGGGCCAGCAGCATCTGGATCACCTGATTCTTCGCCGAGCATATCTGCAGGATCTGATTCGATCCGCAATCTTGCACCCAGACGACCAGTTGGTGATTCCCACCAAGGCGGGCTCTGAACTGCAAATCCTTGCTCTTCAAGAATCGGTTTGATTTCCCGCAAGAACTTGTATGCCTCTTGAGAATCGATAAGGACCTCAATAGGTTCTGATCCTTCAAGTGCATCTTCGAGTCTCTTGTAGTGTCGGCTTGCACGACCAAGCTCAGCCATCAGAAGCTCTTGAGGATTCTCGAGTGTCAATCCTTGAATCACGATCCGCTCACGCGAGATCAACCAAATATCTGATGCTCTCAACACAACTTCTTCGTCATCAACACTCTGAAGGAAGAAACTCAGGGACCACAATACGGTCTCGTCTGGTTTCGCAATATCTGCTGCTAATCCTTCAGAAATTGGTTCTGCAATGCGTAAACCAAATCGCCATGCGCTGGATTCGCCTCGATCTTCTAGCTCTGAAATCCATCGACGAACCTTGCGAGCAATATCTGCTCTTTGCCCGGCCACACTTGGGACTTCCTCAGTTTTATCGAGCAAGCCGTGCAACCACGCAACCTGTGGATCTGCATCAGGGTCAGCATCTTCGACAGTATCGAACATGTCTTCAATAATCATCGTTTGTCGACATCGAGCATCGGTTATACCCGCAAGGAACTCGGTTGTCATACTCCATGCATCGTGTGCATGCTCATCAACAACTGCGCGTGCAACCCCGGGCATTGATCTCACTAGTTTATTGACTCGAACCGCGGTTTTATCATCTGATAACCAAGGCCACCAGCCCGCGGTTAATGAACCTTGTGCATCTTGCAAAAGCATTGGAACGACACGATGTCCAGCCATCAAATGCGATGCGAGTCTGGAGGCTGCTACAAAGTAACGAACTCCAGAACCGATTGTGTAAACGCTGCTTTCGTTTTCGTTGTGATCTGCTTGCTCAACGAGTGTTTCAAGCACTTGTCCCGCAGATACTGCATCAATTTCGATGCTTGGTACACGAAACTCAGTCAGTACTGCAGCATGATCTTCATCAGTGTCTCGTCCCATGACTCTCGACAAGGCTGCTGATGGAACTGGAGTTTCTGAGGAAGAAGGCAATCGAAGTATCAATGATGATTCTTTGCCTTCAATTCCGATTGGACGACATGCAAATGAATGTACGATTGCATTCGATTCAGACGAATCAGACACACCCAACTCAAGATCCGAACTCGAATTCCCAGATTCGCACCAGAGATGCAATGCTCCGTCAGCCCAGTTTGCATGGATCACCATTGATGAGAGGTCAGCTTCTTGCACTGGCATATTGATCACAGATGCGACTCCAACGGCGTCATCATTAAAAAGCATGACGCTTGGGATATGGAGTTTCTTGGAACTCCAAATAATAAAGCTGGAAAATAGGAGAGCAGAGACTTGAACTCTGAACCTGCGGCTTAAAAGGCCGATGCTCTACCGATTGAGCTACTCTCCCATATGAAACTCATGACAGATCAAATCTGTAATGGGTTGTCAAGAGAGTTATCTTACACATGAAGTTTGTGTTTTCAAATCTTCTGGGCCGACTTCATGCTGCATTTCATCCGAATTTTGCATGAATCTGCTCGAATAGGATCGCGATGTGCTTTTTGGAGGCTCCTTGCTGATCGATTACACATGCTCTCGCTCGAGATCCCATCTCGTGACGAATATCCTCATGTATGAGTAATCGAGCAACTTCATCTCCAAGAGCTTGTGAATCAACGACTTGAATACCTGCGCCACGTTCCAACAACTGCATTGCTTGTTGAAAATCACTGTGAGCAGGACCAATGAGCACGCATTTTCCCAACGCGGCCGGCTCAATAGGGTCTGAACCATAGAGATCAAAGAATGATCGCCCGACGATGACCAAATCAGCAATTTCATAAATTGCGGACAGTTCTCCAATCGTATCGAGCAAGAATCGCTTGGATCCAAGCACTGTCTGCCTGCTCGATCTGCGAACACATCCTGGGACTGACTTTACTGCTTCCTCGAAACGATCTGTCTTGCGAGGCGCAATGATCAGTTGCACATCATTCGATATCGCATCATGCAGGAGAGCTTCCTCTCCAGGACCTGTGCTCCCTGCGACAACGATCGGTTGATCTAGATCAACTCCCATTTCCATTGCGATCTTAACAGCTCTTTCACTAGGATCACGAAGGAGAGAAGCGTCGATCGAGTCCCACTTCATCGATCCGGTAATCAATATTCGATCTTGAATGACACCCATCTGCTCAATTCGATCCGCGTAATCCTGATCTTGGACACACGCGAACTTCAGTCGGCGAAAAGTTGGTTTGAGTAACATCCGAATCTTCTTATATCCTTTAAAAGATCTCGCAGAGAGTCGGCCGTTAATGATCCCGATGGGTATCTTGCGCTTCGAGCAAGCTTTGACAAAGTTAGGCCAAACCTCAAGCTCGACGAGTCCGACAACATCGGGCCGAACAATGTCGAGGAATCTACGGACCATCCAAGAACAATCAAGCGGATATCGAACAACATCACACGAATCAAACTCGCTGAACAACCCTTGAGCATGCGCGAGTCCTGTATCAGTTGTTGTCGAAACGATGACATGACTGCATTGGGACAACTCAGGTACAATTGACCGAAGTGCGTTAACTTCACCGACAGAAACCGCATGGAGTAGTACTCTTGGTTTGTTTGTGACTTGAGCTCCTGGGTCGACTACATCAGACTTGAGCATGGACTCAACATGCCCTACACGCTGATCCCATCCTTCGCGTTTCTTC
>JARGPA010000013.1:0-2995 GCA_029213305.1 Phycisphaerales bacterium | reverse complement strand
AACGCTGAAACATCGAAGAAGTTCAGATACCCATCTCGAGACAAATCTGCAGGACAGTTCGCAATGATGTAATCGAAGACGTACGCCGAACCAGAATCTGTCCCTAAACTATCAGAAAGATGTGCTCCGACTGCGACGATATCATCTTGGACCGCGATGGACTGACCAAACCGGTCCCCTTCCAATCCTGCAGGCGGGACCAACTTAGTGATTTGTAAACCTGTATTCACATCGAAGAGATACGCAGATCCAGAGTTTGGGCCGTGAACATCATCTTGATTCGCACCAACTGCGATAACGAGATCAGAGATTGCGACAGAGCTTCCAAACAAATCTTCTGCCACACCGTCATTTGCATGAAGTTTGAACAGTTGTTTCCCAGTTGATACATCAAAGATATAAACCGAACCTGAGTTTGGACCCAAATCGGAATCACCTGGAGCACCAACTGCAACTACGCCTTCGAAGATCGAAACCGTTGCGCCAAACCGATCCAATGCAGATCCATCATCAGCAATAAGCTTTAGCAGTTGATTCCCAGTGATTGCATTGAATAAGTATGCAGCGCCCGCATTGGAACCTTGATCACTGTCACCCGCTGCCCCGACGACAACGATACCTTGATCAATCGCGATCGAACTCCCAAAAATATCATTCGCGGCTCCATCATCTGCGAGTAACTTCACAACTTGTTCGCCGTTATGTGCGTTAAAGACATATGCAGATCCTGACTCGATCCCACGATCATCATCTCCAGGTGCTCCAACTGCAACGAGTCCTTCATCCACAGAGATTGAGTTTCCCAACCCATCAAAGAGCGCTCCATCATCCGCAATGAGCTTAGTTATTTGAGTATGATCGATTGCACTAAACACATATGCGGAACCAGATGCGATTCCATTGTCATCATCGAACATTGCGCCAACTGCGATGTAACCTGCGTCCATATCAATAGAAGATCCGAACTGGTCGTTTGGCGCCCCGTCTAAAGGCACAAGCTTTGCAAGCTGATTCCCTTGATATCGATTGAACAAGTAAACTGATCCGGATATCGCGCCATCATCCTGATCTTCGACCGCGCTCACTGCGACAAGGTCTTGATCTATTGCAATAGATATCCCGAACTCGTCTCCGATTGCTCCTCGGGTTTGAGTGATCTTCTGGATATATTCGCCGTTTGTTGCATTAAAGAGATGTATCGATCCAGAGTCTTGCCCGAAATCAGCATCACGAGCAACTCCCACAATGACTAATCCGTCTTCGATCTCAATTGAAAGACCAAACAACTCATTTATGTTCCCTTCGGGTGCATGTATCTTCGATTGTTGTTGACCTGTGATTGCATCGAAGATGTACGCAGACCCGGAGTTTGATCCATTATCATCATCGAGATAAGCGCCGACAACGAGGATCCCTTCGTGAAATGCTAACGAGCGTCCAAACGCATCTCCAGATTCCCCATCATCTGGAGTGAGTTTCCGTAAGACATTACCAGTTGAAACTTCGAGAATGTAAACTGAACCTGAGTTCACGCCGTTCACATCGTCTTCCCAATCACCAACTGCGAGTAAACCGTTATCGATAGCAACTGCTTTGCCAAATTCATTTTCAAAATCTAGATGATCGTTTGCTTCAACAGTATCGAATTCAACTCCCGTTGCTGCGTCGAAGAGGTAAACAGATGCGCCTCGGATGTTATTGACTCCTGGCGCTCCCACTGCAATGACGCCACCTTGGATATCAATGGATGAACCAAAGTCATCGCCGACATCTGCATCATGAGAATTGAGTTTGAATAACTGAGTTCCCGAAAATGCATCGAACACATACGCAGAACCAACTGATCGATCATCGCGTACAGATCCCACAGCCACGATTCCATTTGATATCGAGATCGAGTTCCCCAACCAATCTCCAGGTTCTCCATCAAGAGCAATAAGCTTTGAAATCTGGAATCCTGTATTTGCATCGAACACGAATGCAGCACCAGATTGGATCCCGTTTTCGCTATCATATGTAGAACCAATCGCAATCAAGTCTCCTTCAATAGCAACAGATGAAACATGGATTATCGAACCATCATGAGGAATCAAATCGAGAATCGGATCCCCGCTTATCGCGTTAAAGACAGTTGCAGTTCTTCCATTCACATTCGAAACGAAGATTCCATTGTCACTCGCGATCACCTCTCCAAGCCTTTGGTTCGCAGGCCCCTCTCCTGAACTCAACACAACTGCTTGATCTAGAACTTGCCCAAGAGTTGGGAGAGCACTAATCGTGAGTCCTGCAATCGCGGCTGTCAGTTGCAATCGATTTAATCCGTTGTGATGACTTCTCATCGCTCAACTCCAATAATTTTTCTCTTCATGAATATCAATACAAACGAATGAAAATCCAGTGTATCAAAAACACTGGATTCAACTGAATAAAAACTGCCTTTATCTCATTTATATTCATTCAACGATTAATATTATTTGTTTAGTATTATGTAAATATTAAGTATTTCAATCACATGCCTTTTGAACATGAGTGGACATCAGCTTTAGCCTTAAAAATCCAATCGAATTCAATCTGTTGAACTATGCAGAAACAAATGATTGACAATCAAATCGTGTCGGGACAGAACGCGTATTCTGAATGAACTTGTAAAGTGAAGATGAATTAAAAAAGGATCAGCAATGTACTGATCCCTTTAGATCTTTGGTTCTCGATACAAAACCGGTCAATAGGCGAGGAGGGACTCGAACCATCCCCACTAGCAGCCCAGATACACCGATTTCAGCAACAGAGAGCGCAGAATGCGTCGCAGATTCTGACGAAACGCGCCCAATGGTCCATTCAGACCCGGCGCTCAACGAGTTAATCCAAGCATGGCCAACACTGAGTGGTTGGACGCGCTGGCAGATTCAAGAGTTGATCGAATCACAAATCCAATCAAATACCCAGACGGGTATTGAGCGCGGGGAGGGTCTGGACTAAACCCAAAGGGCGATCA
>JARGPA010000012.1 GCA_029213305.1 Phycisphaerales bacterium | reverse complement strand
GGGGGATTTTTTGGTAAGCATCGGTAAAGCACTATTTAGAGCAGACAGAAAAAAACCGGGCTCATTGAGCCCGGTTGTGTGATTTGGAATGAGATGTTGTGTTTGTTACGGACAACCAGCGCTGTACGCTGAGAGGAACGCAGAAACATCAAAGAAGTTGAATGAACCATCATTATTGAAGTCTGCTTGAGGATCCATCGCATTGAACAATGAGAGGAACGCAGAAACATCAAAGAAGTTTAAGGTTGCATCGCCGTTCATGTCTGGGAGACATTCGATGACAGTGATTGTGGCGGTGTCTGCAATTGAGTTGTTTCCAGTCGAGATTTCAGTTCCGGAGTTTTCATCAACGATGGTGCCGATGTAGTAGTTTCCAGGAGGTAGATCAGACGGGATATCCACGAGTGAGTTCACGAAGATCTGACCACCGATTGCGACGGGGCCGTAGTTTCGTTCTTCCATCAAAGTATCGAAAGTTGAGATGATGGTGTTTGTTGACGCACGGAACTCAAGATGAACATCGCCTGTAACTCGTGTACCAACATTCTCGGTACGATGAAGAACATTGATTGTTTCACCCTGGTAGTAGGTACCACTGGTTGCGTCACTCAGAACAGCATTGAGATCTGCGTTTGCTTCGAGCACGGTAACTGCTTGAGCGTCCCAAGTGTCTGTGTCGTTGTTTAATGAGTTACTGTCAGCGCCAGTGTCGAGAATAATCCCCATGAAGTAGTCCCCGGGAGGAGTATTAAGTGGGATAATTGGAGCTGGAACACTGAAGTTGAATGTTTGCATCGCAGCAAAGTCAACGTTGTAGTTCCAAGTTGCTAACAGCGTGTCTGCGGTTGAAATGTTATTGTTTGTCGATAGATAAACTTTGATTTGGTAAGTATCTGTCGCTGGGTTGTTATTGGTTGCGTTTACCATAGAAACATTCGCGTTTCCATCGAATGCTTGTCCTTGGAACACTGTGTTTGATCCGCTTGTTCTGAACCGGAGTGGTTCAATGTCAAGAGCGGTGCCACGGGTTGTAGTTTCGAATGCTTGCATATCAATAACAAACTGTTCCCAGAGCTTACAGTAGTATCCACGATCATTTCGGTTTGAAGTTGAAGCAACAGAGTGTACATATCGATTGTCTCCATCGATGTAGTACATGCCTGAACCGGACATGCCTCCCCAAACGGTATCGAGACAGTTGCCGCCAGTATTGAGTTGCATCTGGTTGTTAGGGCAATCGTCGATAGATCCTGCCCAGTAGTACATGTCGCGTCCATTGTGGAGCCCTGCGGTAGGGCAGTTTTCCGATGGGTAAGAGAAGTTGTTGTATGTTCGTGATTGAATAGTTGCGCAGCTTGCACCCCATGCCCAAGCGTACCAGCCGGTGAGCATACCGATGTTTCGGCTCGAACCACGAGTGAGTCTGATGACTCCACAGTCGCGATCGAAGTTTCCGTTATTGACGTAATCAGATCCCGCGATGTATGCAGTACCTGAAGCGAAACCAAAGTTTTGGATAATTTCATCGGAGTCCGGAGCGCCGAATGGGCCGTTGTTGTTGTCGCCGTCCCATGCTGGATAGACATAGATGATATCTGCCCAGTCATTAATCACAAGGCCGTTTGGAGTACGAGCGTATATACAGTGTGCCGCCGCGAGGACAACACCTGGATCTTGCATTGAACCTGAGCATGCAAACCAGCGCTGCGTTCCACCGGTGTCAGTGAATCGCATGATGAGTTTTACATTACCTGAGCGCGGCCATGTATCAAGTCCGCCTGCAAGGCTCATCACGCCGAAAGCGCGACTTACTTCATCAGAGTTGTCGATGATGTTACCAAAGCCCGGGTAATCGCCGTCAGGGCTTTGTCCACCGATCGCGTTTGTGCTTTGTGCGCTGATTGGAAGTTTTCTTGTTTCACCAGTTTCGGCGTCATGGAATGTCATTGAGACATCCCCGGTTCCCAAAGTGACCCCTGGAGCAGGAGGTTCTGGCATTGGCATCAACGGGATTTGATCCAATGGCGGATGTGGAAGTGTGAACTTGCGATCATTCGAGTTTCGTTTGAACTCTTCAGGAGCGTTCTGTCCTGATACAGGTGAAACCGTAGTTCCATCTGTAGGAATTGGTTGCAATGAATTGATTGCAGCAGATTGCAGTTCTGCTGCGGCGCTTGTCCCGATGAGTGCTCCTAAAGCACCTATCGCAGCCAAGCAAGCGAGAGTTTGGCGTGTTCGCATGATGAATTTCTCCTCGACACTTTGACGTGTACATTTCCCGATGGCAATATCGGTAATCAATCATGATTGAAGCGCACAGAACCGTTTCAGCGAACAAGAGATGTTCGCCGCGCGTATCTTCACATGATTGTTAATGACCCCTCATTAAGAAACCTCTGTGCGTAGGTCCGATAGAAGATAATACCATCAGATCAGACATTTTGTACAGGTGTTGGTGTGCATGTGGGGAAAATTACTGAACAATTAACAGTGTGTTCGTTATTTATAACAGTCATTCTTTCGTAAACGATATCGAGTGCATTCATATTTGCTATGCTGCTATGCAGTTGTGATGATTTGAAGTAACGAATGCGCTTTCTAATTTTTAGGATTGTTGATGCTTGTGGGGACAAATGAGTAAGAAGAATAAGCCACTAAAAAACTTGCACATCATTTATGATCCGAGCGAAATGTGGGTACTCTCGAGCCCTATTCGAGTCGAGGTGTTGAACACCGTGTGCGGCCTAGAGGAATGTTCTGCGGCGCAGATCGCCGCGTTTACTGGAAGATCTCGTACATCTCTGTATCCACACATCGAACAGTTAGTAGAAGCGGGACTTCTCATCGAGAGCGATGTCCGACTCGCGGGTAAACGATACGAACAGTTGTATCGTCCGATTGCTCGAACGGTCGCAACGAAACACAACTCGAAAGATCCAGAGAATGTTGCGTATCACCAAGCGTACGGGAACGCAGTAGGGCGACTCATGGCAAGACTCCATGAACGAGCAACAGGACATCCAGAAGCAGTTGTTCGCGGGGAGCTTCGTGATACAAACGCAGGGATTCACACTGCTTGGGTGGATGATGATGATCTAAAAGAGATTAACTCCTTGATCGAACGCATTTGGGAAATTAGCCGAAACTCTGAACCAAGCGAGAACAAAAGATTGATCAATGTCGGAATCATGATCGCTCCTGATGCGCGCAATAACTCTTAGTTGAACGTGTAAAAAAACACCAGCCCGAAAGCTGGTGTTTGACATGATCTGAATATTCATTCTGCTTATGGACAACCAGCGCTGAACGCACTGAGGAACGCAGAGATATCAAAGAAGTTGAATAGGCCATCTCCCGTGAAGTCAGCTGCAGGATCTTGAGCACTAAAGGCGCTGAGGAATGCAGAGATATCAAAGAAGTTGAGTTGGCCGTCACCTGTCAAGTCCGGCGGACAACCCGCAGGGAGCATGAGTGAAGCGAAGTCCATTTCAACAATCGGACTCATTCCGTTGATCACCCATTGTTCGTATACGATTTCGCCTGTACTTGGGTTGTTGACATCGCCGACTGAGTTTACGTTCTCATCTCTGAGGAACTCCATGTACTCTTTGCTTGAAGCTTGGTAGTAAACACGGACATCTGCTCTTGCAGCGCCTGCAGGAACAACGAACTGTGTGTCATCCCAGTAATCACCGTCGGCGTATGAATACGCAATTGGTTCTGCTTGGACAGATTGGAAGTTCGCGTTGGTAAAACCGCGAGGTGGAATTCGGTTGTCCTTATAGCGCTTGTTACTTAGTACAAAGTGGAAGTTAGGACCCACAGGGACTCCGGTAGCAGCCGAGACTGATTCATCAAGGCCGAGCTTTGCTTCGTAGACTTTGGTATCTGCAGTTGTGAGCTCTGCAGTCAAATCGTCATAAGCGCCGAGCTCACCAATCATGGAATCTGATCCATCAAAGAACTGGACATTGATCCACATGCGACGACCTTCAGGGTACCCTGTAGGAAGTTTGTGTCCAGTTTGGTTGATGATGCGAACATTCAGATCGTCATTCACCATGGAGAGTTCCATGTCTGAAGCGTCACGAAGCATCTCTTCTGCACGCTCGATGGATTGAGTAACAAGATCTGGCAGGAGTCCCGTTACGAAATCGTTGTCATTCAGGTTGCGGACCGCGTTGAGTACCCAGTTGTTCCCGCCGTTGAATGAGTGGGTTGAGTAGTTTGGACGATCACCTTCAAAGCGACACGCAGGGGTGTTCGCTTCAGGCATGTGGCAATCTTGACAACTTGAAACTTCAGTGAGTGTCGTTTCGTATCGATCTCCGATTGCAACAGGACCTTGAGCAAAGTCACTCATGAGCCATTCAGAATATGTGCGCTCAACTGGGAATGTTTCATACACATTTCCTGTTGGATGTGGCGCGTCAAGTGATGCAAGATCTAGCGAGTAAGTCCCGTCAGGCTGAAGTGCGAACACGGGGTTCGATACATCATGACATGTTGCACACATGCTTGATGATTGATGGAACGGTGATTGTTCCCATTCGTGATATGAGAAGTTCGGGCCCTCATCGTAAGGTCCACGACGACGATCAAGATTATCCATTACAAATGACCCGCTATGAGTTTGTGCAGGAGTTGGTAGATCAGATCCAAGAGCGCTCAAGATCGCTTGATCAACATCCGGGGAGACGCCTGGTTGATAAACTGGATCAACCATCCGATGACAGAAGTTACAGTTTACACCTTGCATGTCAATTTCATTAAGAGCCGAACCGTCGGTTGGGGTTGATCGTCCTTCGAGCCATCCACTTGGAGTATGACAACGAAGGCAGAGGTCACCGGCGAACGCGGCGTCCTGATTTGCGATTGAGAGTGCGGCGTGGAATACAGGATCACGCATTGATTGACCCATCATTGACGCGGACCATGTTGAAAGTGGGGAGTGCACATCGTCGTAGAAACCGTGACAACTTGCACATGAGTCTGAACTTGCAATCGGGTGATCGAGCGAGTTTGGCTGAGTACCCGGCATCGCAAAGTCATTAAGTGTTGTTGGAACCTGTGTTTGAGGTCCAGCAAATGCAAATGCGGCCAAGCCCGCGCTTAATCCGAGACCGGCCAAAATGCCTGATCCATTGATTAGGGTATTGATACGAAAACCACGGTTCATAACTGCTCTCCACCGGTTTGAAAAGATCTTCTGATCGTCAGAGAAAGAATAATCTCTGTACTATCAGATTCTTATCAATTCGGGTAGAAGATGCAAGAACTTCCCCCGAATTAAGGATATTCTGGGGGAAATTGCAGTTTCAATTCAATGATTAAGCCAATTGCGGATATTTAGGGCCAAAATTGGTTCTTAATCACATAGACAAGCATTCTGTTTGCAATTGGTATTTATGGGCACCCGTTTGCAAATGCGGTTAAAAACGCAGAAACATCGAAAAAGTTGAAGTTCAGATTACCATCGAAATCTGCTGCAGGATCCATAGCAGCGAATGCTGAAAGGAATACAGAAACGTCGAAGAAGTTGAGTTGTCCGTCTCCGTTTAGATCTGCAGGGCAACTCTGAATGACGTTGTAATCTGTTGGGCTATGAAGTTCACCAAAGCTTTGATCAATTAGCTCAATCAGTACAGTATCAGCTTGAGTAGAGATCCATTCTGATTGATCAACCCAGACGCCTCCGTCTTCTGCTTCATCTGATCGTTCGTCTGCGCTTGTGTTATCGACGCCACCAAAGCTCCACTGGATATGGTCAGCGATGAAGTTACCATCGCTGAACGGTGTATTTCCTTGTGCGTTAGGGAAGTACAAACTCAATCCATATGCTTCGATTTCGAATCCTGCGAAGTTTCCGATATCAGATGCGTTGAACTGGTTTGGATTACCAACCTGTGCGTCGTTATTGAGATGAATACTGATAGATTCTCCTGGATCAACACTTACTCCATTGAGTCCAGACGAGCTTGAATATCGTAAGGTTTGAGTTGTGTTGTGTGTGCAGAATCTCCATCCATCAAGATCGAGAGTTTCAATACCAGTATTCTGAAGCATCAGAACTTGGTCTTGTGGATGGATATTGATGAACTGAAGATCTCGTTCGCCCGCTTGACTCGTCGAAGCTGCAGCGGCGACAAGTGTCATGATACAGATTTTTTTGTTACCAGATTTCATTTGTTATTTCCTCTCACCCCTCAGTGAACATAAGTTAAACCGACTTCGGTGACATTATCTTCCCACGAAATCAGTGAATTGATAACCCACTCTTTGGTGGGTCGCTTGTTTACATAAAAAAACCCCGGAAGTGGATTTCCGGGGCTTGAGCGTCGATTTGGGAATCATTATTCGCAGACGGTGTTGAAGATCTGCAAGAACAATGAGATATCGAAGAAGTTGTATGCTCCGTCTCCGTTGATGTCTGCTCTTGAATCTTGAGCATTGAAGAATGAGAGGAACTTTGATACATCGAAGAAGTTGAGTACATTGTCACCGGTGTAGTCTGCATCACAAGTGAGTACAACGAATACACGATCAGCTTCATATATCACGCGATAGGTTTGTCCAAGTGGAGCGTTTGGAACATTCACAGTTGCAAACTCTCCAGAGATTGTGCCACCATCGATGATGTTCCACGAGTCTCCGAATACTGGTAGGTATCCGCTATCTAGATTGACAGTGAGTTCGCCGTCAATATCGATTGTGTCACTGCCTGCGAGGATTAAACGATCATACTCGTTTGCGAGCAATCCTCCAAGATCAGCAGTCATGGTTGTCGTTGATGAGAAGTGCATCGTGTCGATCAAGAATGATCGGAGGAGTCCTGCAGGATCAATATCTCCATCGATGTTTAGTTCGCCTACGAGAAGTCCGTCACCGCTCAGCATTTGTCCAGAGCCGATTGTTCCAACAAATCCATCAGACGCGATGATTTGCGCATCGTTTGAGTTTCCGGCTGTCGTCATATTGATCGTACCTGATCCATCGATCGCAGAGTCAGAAGTGAAACGGATATGAGCATTGAAGATTGCCAAATCTGGATTGATTGCGATGTTGTTGTTATTGATCAACGAAGTTGGTAGCTCGATAATTCCGCCTTGTCCGCGGATTCCCATTTCTCCAAGGTTGGTGAAGTTTGAGAGTGTCACGATACCATTTGTAGTCATTTCAACTGAGCCAGTTCCGCTTGTGTTGAATGTTCCGCCGTCGAGTGAAGCACCGTTGATAAGCGCGAGCAATCCATTGTCTGAACGATAATCACCTGCTCCTGTGTGAGCACCTCTGATTTCAAGTGGTAAAGCAGGATCGTTTCCGTTGATCGTTCCGTTATTCACAATCGTTCCGGCGCTTCGGCCGTCAACCTGTCCTGAACCTTGAATGGTTTGATTTACACCAATTGTTCCAGTGAACTCGCCGTCGGTGAACAGTTGAGCATCATTTAGGTTTCCCGCTGCAATCATCGTGATTGTGCCAGATCCATCTATAGTTGTCGTTGTCCCGAATCGAAGATGAGCATTGAAGATAGCTAAGTCTGTGTTGAGAGTGACATTGCCCTCGTTCATCATTGGGCCCATGAGAGTGATTGAACCGCCTTGGCCGCGTACACCCATCTCGCCCAAGTTCGTGATGTTCGAGAGGGTCGCAATACCGTTTGTTGTGAGTTCTGCAATACCAACACCCGACGAATCGAATGTTCCACCGTCAAGAATCAGTCCGCTACCGAGTCCTAGGAGTCCGTCGTCGGAGCGGTATACACCGCCGCCGCTGCCGTTGTGATTTCCTGATAATCGGAGTTCTCGTGCGGGTGTTTTATCTACAGCTGCATGGTTGCCGTTGATTGTTCCGTTGTTGACAATCGTTCCGGCGCTTCGGCCATCAATTTGTCCTGAACCTTGCACAGTTTGATTTGAACCAAGAGTCCCTGTGAATAGGCCATCAGTATAAACCTGAGCATCTCCTACAGAACCAGCGCTGATCATTGTGATTGTGCCAGATCCATCTACTGAAGTTGAGGCTGTAAATCGCAGATGAGCATTAAAAATAGCGTTGTCATTGTTTATGGTTAGATTGCCATTGTTGATCATTGGACCCATGAGTGAGACGAATCCTCCTTGCCCTCGAATTCCCATCTCTCCGTTGTTTGTGATATTTGAAATCGTGGCGCTGCCATTAGTAGTCTTTTCAATAATTCCTCCTGCGGACGAATCAAATGTTCCACCATCGAGAATTAATCCGGATCGGAGATCAATTGAACCGCCGTCAGAGCGATAAACTCCACCACCACTTCCGTCATGGTTACCCGCGAGCCCCATCGCGACGAGCGGGTCGTTGCCGTTGATTATGCCGTTGTTAACAATGGTTCCATCAGTTGCGCCAGTGATCAAACCACTTCCTTCAACAGTTTGATTTCCACCGATTGTGCCTTCGAACATTCCTGCGGTGAGGATTTGTGCATCTGCAAGATCGCCGTTACTGTGCATTATGACAGTGCCTGAACCATTGAGTGAAGATGCAACATCGAAACGAAGATGAGCATTAAATATGGAAGAATCAGAGTTTATTGAAATGGTTCCGTTGTTTTGAATGCTTGCATTGAGGGCTAAGAAATCCCCGTCACCGCGAATATTGATATCACCTGAGTTGGTGAGATCACCAATCGTGACGGTGTTTTCAACAAGGATTTGGCCGCCGTTTATTGTAATGAGTTCGCCACCTGTCGTAACTGAATTGCTACCGAGCAACATCGTGCCTGCATCTGCGCCTGCGTTACCACTTGCGCTTTGTGTGAGTGTTCCTGCGATTCGTAGGCCTGATCCCATTGGATCATCTGCGATGATGTCACTTGAGTTGAGCATCGCGCCTGCGATTGTTCCAGATCCGTGGATCAGATGGTTTCCTGAGTGTGTAACTGTAAATGCATTCGCAAGGATTTGAGCATCGCCAGGATCGCCCAGAGCGTTGAGCAGGATAGATCCATTTCCTGAAATTGTTGCATCGGCTGCAAAGCTGATGTGCGTATTGAAGATCGTTGCTGGGAAGTTGACAGTTACTGTGCCGTTGTTATTCAAGTCGCCGTTAAGAGTCAGAGTGCGATTGTTCCCAATTTCAAGAACTGCAAGAGGATTGGTAAGAATCAGTGAACCGATCACGAAGCTATCTGTCTGCGTGACGGTATATGCGCCTGCGAGTCCGAGCACTGCATCTTCGCCTGCACTGTTTGGGACATTTGCTCCTAACCAGTTTGCGGTGTCGTTCCAGTTACCGTCAACGGGTGCGGCCCAATCAATTACTTGTGCGCCGGCGGCCGATCCTGCGATTGCAACAAGTGTGCACGCGGTGAGTAAATTCTTGTTTCTCATTTGTTCATCCCTCGAGTTGATAATTATCTGTGTGCGACAAATCACTTATAAAGTGATTTGGAATATCTACTTTATCACACCAAGATACTGGTATAAAGCGAAAAACCCCCGCTGGGGGGGCATTTTCCTTACTTTAACATCTTGAATTCACAACGATTTGATATACATTAAACAATACCAAACGCTTGTTGTTATCGGACTTGTAATTATGGACATCCTTGAGCAAACGCTGCGAGGAAACTCGATACATCGAAGAAGTTAAACTCGCCGTTTGAATCGAAATCAGCAATCGGATCCATTATTGAGAAAGCACCTAGGAACGCACTGACATCGAAGAAATTTAGATCACCATCTTGGTTGAGATCCGCAGCACACATCGAAGAGTTTCCTGTTGAAACTATCGTCAGATCAAGCAATGCATCGAGCGAGATTGAGTTAGGAGTCGAAGAAAAAATGACAGACGCGGTTTCGCTTCCAAGTGTTGGAAGTTCAAACGGAATATCAGGTAGCGTTGCACCATCAATAGGAATCTCCAATGTGATCGGGTCCGGTTGAAGTGACATTGTCATAACGACAATCTCGTCTGAGATGATTTCGAGTTGTCCTGCAATTGGTAACAAGATCGGGAGTGCATCGATAGGGATATCAGTTGGATCAGTTCCTGGAAGTGATTGGTTTACAACCATGTCCAACTGCGCGGGCATTGCAATCAGAAAATCAAAGATTGCGGGATCATCAGTGCTCGTGAGCGCGCCGCCCCCAGGTGCGGTTTGAGTGAGTGAAGCTGCAGATACTCCTCCGAGTTGCCCAAGAGGAAGAGTGATTGGAACTCCCCCAGGGTAGAGGAATGAAGGGCTGACTGTATGAAAAGTACTGTACATCAGGGTAACCGAGAGAGCTGTACCACCCGATTGTCCATTGATAATATCTACATCCAAACCGTTCATTTCGATCAAGCTCAGATCTAAATCGATTGAAAAATCAAATGATCCTGTTGGGTTTGTATCGAGAGATGTGTCCGCAGTAAGAGTCAAGGATGTTTCGATTGGATTGTTGCCAGATCCGCCGAAGAATCCCGCTCGGGTTTGTGTACCATCGGGATTTGTTTTTGAATCATAATCACCGATCAGGGTTCCTGAACTATCAAAGACAATTGCAGAGTCAAGATTCGCATCACTCGCATTTGAGTCAATGTCTGCATCGAAATCTTGTGCAAAGACACTCCCTGTACTCATTCCAATTACAACCGCGGTAAAACAAACTATTCGTTGGTTCATAAAGCACCCCTTCTTCGATGCAGTTTGATTGTTCAGTTATGGACATCCAGTCGAAAAACTCGCAATGAATGAAGAGACATCAAAGAAGTTGAACTCTCCATCGTTGTTGAAGTCTGCAACAGGATCCATCATTGCAAATGCACTGAGAAATGCGCTGACATCAAAGAAGTTGAGTTCTCCATCGTCGTTGATATCTGCTTCACATCCGGGCGCTGTTCCTATCGCAACGATTGTTGCGGTCCCAGTTGTTGTTACCGTGCCGAGCTGATTCCCGTCTGCGTCAACCAACGGCTGAGTTGTATTGAGAGGCAGAACGGTTGACAAAGTAACTTGGTCACCATCTATTCCAATATCTCCTGAAAACTCAGATGAGAACGATCCCTGATCTCCAAGATTGACAGTTTCTGAACCGCTACCTGCAAGAAAGATGTCATAGTTAACATCAAGGATCCCACCAAGATTCACAAGAACACTTGGGAAGTTGTATGAACCTGCAGTAACAGGGACTGGACCAGTGGGGAGTCCGGGTGTTGCGTATGAAACAGTCCCATTGGACATGGTTGCGTCTGCAGAACCGAAGAAACCGAATGACCAGTTGAAGTTCATCGTCTGATCCATGATCACCATCATGTCGTTGATCGAAATTGATGTTGGGTTTCCGGCGTCATCAAGCTCGATCTCCACGGTGCCTGAGAGCGTGCTTGAATCAGAATCTGTGTCATTTGCAAGTGAAACATCAACCATAATCGACATGTCAAGTGTTGATTGTGATGGATCGATTGTCAGATCAATCGGCGCCGCGATCGTATGTGCAGCAACGATAAGCGCAGTTGCTGATCCGCAGATATAGTTCAAGTTTTTCATTCCGGTCCCCTTCAAGTGTTTGTATAAAAAAACGAGCCAGACCAAACGACTGATGATTGGTCTGGCTCGGAATAGTTGAGGTACTTCAAATGATTATGGACATCCTGCGCTGAATGCACTGAGGAAGTCAGAGATATCAAAGAAGTTGAACTGTCCGTCGCCGTTGAAGTCAGCAGCAGGATCCTGTGCGTTAAACGCGTTCAAGAATCCCGAGATGTCGAAAAAATTCAGATCACCGTCGCCGTTGATATCAGGAAGACATGCTGATTCACATGCATCTGGGATACCGTTGTCGTTGTCATCTGCTGCTGATGGGTTCGTGATCTTGAAGACCTGTCCTGAACCGACATCGGTAACATAGATTTCGCCGTCTTCGTCTTCACCGAATGATGAGAGTCCGAATCCGAAGTTAAACTCTGTTGAGCGTGAGTACCCATTGTTTGGATCGAGTGTCCAGACACTTCCGCCGCAGTAGTCACCGAAGAAGTAGAGTCCTTGGTAATCTTCGCCGAGCTCACAACCGCGGTAGACATATCCACCTGTGATCGAGCAGTTTCCACCTGAGTGGTTGTATACGTGTTGAGGATTTACCCAACCGGTTGCGCCACAGCTAAGTCCTGTTGCGTTTAGACCTTCGCGACAGCGCCATCCGTAGAAGTTGCCTCCGACATTACCGATGTTGTGGTTTACTTCTTCCCAAGCATTTTGTCCAACATCTGCGATCCACATATCGCCGTTATCGCGATCGAAGCTTGTGCGCCATGCGTTGCGAATACCGTAGTGCCAGATCGAATCGAGAGCGTTTGAGACGCCGATGAATGGGTTGTCCGCAGGGATCTCGTAGTTCTGGTTTGCATCACCTGGGAAATCGTCGCCGCCATCGATATCGATGCGATGAATTTTTCCGAGGTAGTTTGCAAGATTACTCGCGCGATTTCCTGGGTCATTGCCGGATCCGCCGTCACCCGAGGAGATGTAGAGGTAGCCGTCAGGACCGAACCCGAGCCAGCCACCGTTGTGGTTTGAGAACGGCTGATCGTAGAACATGATGATTCGTGCAGTTCCTGGATCTGCGACATTTGGGTCGCCTGCAGAAACCTGGTACTCAGCAATGCGAGTATCGTTTCCTGAACCGGTATAGTTCACGTAGAACTTACCGTTGTTTTCGTAATCAGGATGGAATGCAAGTCCGAGGAGTCCTCGTTCGTCGCCGCCACCGTCGCCACCGACAGCGGTGCCGTCGATATCGAGGAATTTGGTTGGAAGAAGATTTCCATCTGCGTCGATGATTCGGATCGCGCCTTCTTGTTCGATTACGAACAAACGACCTGATCCATCTCCAGCGTGAGTTACAAAGATTGGACGATCAATACCGTTCGCAATCTGAGTGGTAGTAAGCTGCGCATTCGCTGCTGATCCTGTTGCTGCCAAAAGGCACGCACAAAGTACACGGTTCATGTTGGTTCTCTCCCTAATCCGTATGTTGATGTGTCAACGACATCTGAGACACATTCGAGTTGCTAAAAAGACTGTTCCAATGGGCGAATGCCCGTAGTTCATTATTCGGTTCAAAGAGCTGCAAGGTTGCTTGAGATTGGATATACACCGACACACTGTCGAAAAACATACCAAACAAAGAGCAATAATACGGCTGATTTATATTATGGGCACCCCATCGAGTATTCACTGAGGAAAGCTGAGACGTCAAAGAAGTTGAAGGACAGGTTTCCGTCAATGTCTGCAGATGGGTCCATTAGGTTAAACGCGGTCAAGAATCCGGAAACATCAAAGAAGTTGAGCACGCCATCGCCGTTGATATCTGCGACACAAGGAGTTGCACAATCAGTTGAGCCAGGTCCGTTCCAGTCGCCGCCGACAATGTCACAAGTTGCTTTATCGAACTGGACGCATTGTTCAGTAGCAGGGATGTAACAAGCACCTAAGCATTGAACATCTGCACACTCTGAACCTGCGCCGTTCCATGCGCCACCCATCGCAACAGTGTCTGCTTCGGTCATGTTTTCCATACATGAACCATCTGGAAGACATGCGGCTCCGATTGCTTCTCCTGTGCAATCAATAACAGCGCGGATAACCCAGTCGCCGCTCACTCCCAGTGAACAAGCATTTGACCAAGTTGATCCATTTACTTTGATCGTGTTCTTCCCATTCTGACATCCAGCACTATCTGAAACAATTGAAGGCAGTGTTTGGTCTGTGAAGTTCGAGTTGAGGAACTTGAGAGACACGACAAACTCTTCGCCTTCAGAAACAGGAATTGAAATTGGAATCGTTTGATTTTCGTCTTTGTAACGATATTCATTTAGGCCGCCGTCAGTAAGGACTGGGCCGTCGAGTTGATCTTTGATCGGTCCCGGGTTAGGGAAGTTGCCGCTTTCGTAGACGATGATGGATTCTTCGAGTGATTGTGGGGCGCCTCCAAGGAATGATCTCCAGAAGATTTGGATCGCAACAATGTTACCGTCGCAAGGGCTTGTCAGCCATACTGCTGCTTCTTCGCCAGCGGCGAAACAAGGACAGATTGCGATCGTGCCTCCATTATCTAAATCATCATTTTGAAGTGTGACTTCATCTGCATTGGCGCTTGTGCACAGAGCTCCAAGCATGACCAAAGCGGACCCAACGGCTGAAAATACATTTTGATGAACCATACCGGTTTCCTCCTGATTTCGACTGTGATTCACGCATCATCCCGTAGATCTTGATTTGAGTGTATCACATCACATCGTTAGGTAAAAGAAAAACCCCCGCTGAAACGAGGGTTTTGGTGGAGTTTTCATGGTAACAAATCCGTTTTATCGGACTCAGCGGGTTTTCTTCTCATTCAGTCTCAAGGACACCCTGCGCCAAAGGCGACTAAGAAATCAGAGACATCGAAGAAGTTGAACTCGCCGTCACCGTTGATATCTGCAGCTGCGTCCATTGTGCCATACGCGGCGAGGAAATCAGAGACATCGAAGAAGTTGAGTTCTCCATCTCCATTCATATCCGCAGGACAGTCAGGTACACATGACGCGATCATCGAACAGAATGGAGTGACCTGAGCAACCTGTGAGTGTGCGAACCCGCCCTTTGCGTTCGGGTCAGACACGAGCCATTGCATATAGAAAGTCTCTCCATCGAGCGACAAATCATCGATCGGATAGATCAGGGTTCCAAATCCGTCTCCATTCCCCATGCCGTTGAGCGCGATAGGGCCGATGAGTTCGTCTTGTGCAACAACTCCTTCGACAGGAGGACTTGAAGAAATTGCGACCCATGCTTGGGCGCCGCCGAGTGCAAAATCGATCCCGATCTTGAACCCAGTGTTTCCAATGTTGGGAGGGGTGACCGCGATCATTTGGGGGATAAACCCGCCTGAGCCCATGCTGCCTCCGCTGTTAACAAGCGGATTCTCAGTTGGGAGTTCGGAATGAAGAGTGGGGCGATCAAACGGGAATGTTTCGTTTGCAACGCGAGGATCTGTGAGTCCATTGGTAATGAACTCTTTGATCAAAGCTTCATCTACTGGAGAGAGCACGATCGGCGCGAAGAGTCTGAAATCGAGATTTGGACCTTGGAATGGTTGTTGGCCGTTGCGATGTGCGTAGAAGTCAAACACTTCATCCATCGTGAACTGTCCAGTGTGATCGAACCGATCACGGATCGCAAGGTTTCTCAGCGCCGACATTCGGAACGCGCCATCTTCAAAGCTGGTTCCTGAGAAGACGGATCGGCCTAAATCTTCATGATTTGGTCGAATGCCGTTGACTGTGAATGCGTTTGTCGTAAAGAGTGGCGCGACATGACAGTTGTTACATGCAGACGCACGGAAGGTTTGCCATCCTTGGAGTTGATCTGAGGTCATCCCGTTTGGATCGCCGTCTACCCAGTTATCCCATGGTGATTGATTCGGAACGAGTGTTCGTTCGTAGGTTGCAATTGCGAATCCAATTCGTACTGGAGTTATTTCAGGATCTCCAAATGCCATTTCAAAGAGCTCGGGGTACCCATCACTTGTGGTAATCGCATCGAGCATGTCCTGAGGGATGTCAGAGGCTAGCGCCATTGGTTTCGCGTTTTCGAGTTTCGAAATCACAGAAGGCCAGTCGCGATTCTGGTGCGCCATTTCAACTTCGTTGAGAATGGGCATGAGCGATTGAATTTCAAGCGCGGCGCTGGAGAATGCGACTGGGTCTCCAGAGAGCGGATCAAAGAAGGTGCCTTCAGCTCGCCCGTCCCAGAATAGATTCCCTGCATACATTGAGACAAAGTTACTCATCGAGCGTCTCGGAGTAACCTGGGGCATCAGATCGAAAAGCACTGAGCGGAGATATTCGCCGTTTGAATCAGTCTTGATTACACCCTTTGAACCCAAGATATCATCATCGTTTCCGAAGATTCCATCGAATCCAGGGTTTACGCCGTCACGAGGGTCTACGCCACCTTCTGAAGTGATGTGACAAGTTCCACATGAGATCGTGTTGTCTGTAGAGAGTTGTTCGTCCCAGAAAAGGAGTTTTCCGAGAACACGCTTTGCATCGGTGACGGGATTCTCCGCCGGAGCAAACGGCTCCCACAAACCAATAACTGGCGCACCTTCATCATCATCAGCAATAGATTGATTGGTCGTGATACCGATGAATGACAAAGAAACCATAGCAAGTGTAATGGTTGATACAGCGCCGAGCGATTTGCTCGCCGGGAGTGAATTCGACTTCATTGAGAGATCCTTCGTGTAGTTTGGGGTATTTTAAATCTCTATACCTTAGTATACACGAAATCGGGGGCTTCACAACCCAACAATCAACCAAACACAACCCAGAACCTGATTCTAACAAGGTCTTTATGAGACTTGGTTTTTAAGTTTTATTGCAAGCACCCATCATTGAACCAACTGATGAACTGTGTCATATCGAAGAAGTTAAATTCACCATCTTGGTTTGTGTCTCCGATGGGATCGCCTTGTGCGTATAAGCTGAGGAACAGAGATACATCAAAGAAGTTAAGTTGGCCGTCTCCAGTGAAATCCGCAGGGCAAGACACATCCATCGGAGATGCAACAAATACTCCAATAGTTCCGTTGCGTAAGAATGCGCTAAATGCGATTTGCCCATTATCATTGATGTCGATGACGCCGTTTATTACCTGGCGCCCAGTGAGCCCACCAAAATCGAAACCGAGTGGGATTGGTCCTAGGTCAGTGTCGATCATTTGATCCCACTCAATAATTTTTTTGAGCTCATCCGAGTTACCAACCCAAAGAGCAGTCGCGTCATTACTCATGTCAGTCGCGCGAAAAGCAACCCATCCTGAACTATTCACAACAGGCGGGAAGTTTGCGAGTGAACCATTTTGAATATCTGAGTCCCCGCTGTGAGCGATCGCAAAGACACCCCTGTTCACTTGCCAGGTTGAATCATGTGCGTATCGAACAGTGAACGCGCTCGTCCCATCTTGTGCGATTGCGACGGAGTTCACGAATGCGTTGTATCCTTCTCCGGTTTCTTGAAGAACTGCAGTTGATAGATCAGGATTGATTCTTACGATTCGGCGCGATGGTCCTGATTGTGGAATCGTATTTGTCACAATTGCTCTTGAGTCATTTATCTCTGGAGAAAAAAGGAACGAGTATTCGCCGTCACCTGTTTGAGCAATTTTTGTTTGAGTGCGGACTCCGTCGATGTATTCATCAATAATGATTTTGTCGATTGATCCCGAATCTGCTCGATAACAGATCGCACCGTCGTTTGTGAGTGTGATACCTGAGAATCCTGATACACCCTCAGAACCACCCGGAGGGAAGTTGTTAATCAATGAACCATTGGTCGAATAGAGCTGGGCGCCGTCTCCAAACCCACCTTGCTCTATTGCGATCATCCCGTTTCGAAGATCAAGTGATGTTGACCAGACTGGATCATTTGGTGCAGGCGCCGAAAACGCGATGGAACCTGAGCCGTCTTGTCCATAGAACACGCCTTCTGAACTCCCCATGATGACGCGGATTGCAACATCGCCGAGTTCTCCTATAGATACATATTGGGATGAAAGCGAACTGGGAAACGGTAGATTGAACGCAGGGGTACCCGAGTCAAGGCTTGATCGACATTGAAGCTCGATGTTCCAACTGTTTGGTAATGGGACTTCACCCGCAGTTGCAAACGAAGAGAACAGGACAACCAATGAGAGGCCGGCGGCTGATTCAGGCGATAAAAATTTCATGTGTGTTTCCCAAAGTATGTCGTCATCTATATTGATCGAATTACCATACCAAGCATGTTGGATCCGACAAAGTATAATTATACAAATTCCAAGCACGCATCTTATCGATCGCAGATGTCATAGCTTGTTGCTCGATCTGCATACTAACTGGACGTGTTTCAAAGCATGTTCTTCAGCGTAGTACACGGATTGAACAAATGTGTGTGTTGATAACAAACAATCACCTGTCGAATTTATTTTCGCAGGCGAGCGATCACTGATTCATTAAGCAATGTAAGAATAGAAGTGTTTAAGATCCGACAAGTTGCTCGTTTGATTCGAACCGTTGGAGCGCAGCTAATAACTGTTCTACCTGTTGAGGCGGAGGCATATTGAGCATTCTTCTTCGCAACGCAGTAATCGTCTGCAATGGTTTTTCGTCAATGAGTAAGTCTTCTTTTCGTGTTCCACTCGCAGCGAGATTGATCGCAGGGAAGAGTCGTTTTTCAGCAATCTTGCGATCGAGGATGAGCTCCATGTTACCTGTGCCCTTGAACTCTTCGAAGATGACTTGATCTCCTTGAGATCCTGTATCAACCAGGCAGGTCGCGATGATTGTCAGAGAACCACCCTCTTCGGTATTTCGAGCAGCGCCGAAGATTTGTTTTGGAACTTCGAGCGCCTTTGAATCGATACCACCCGACATTGTTCGGCCGGAGTTTGCGTGTTTGCCCGAACGATTGAATGCTCGACCCAAGCGAGTGAGTGAGTCGAGAACGATAAACACATGCTTTCCTGATTCAACCATTGATTTTGCGCGCTTGATTGTTGATATTGAAAGCTCAACATGTCGAGCAACATCGTGATCGTTACTAGATGCAAAGAGTTCGATTTGCTCAGGTTTCCAAGGCTTGTCGAATGGTTTCTCTCCATCTCGCTGTGCCGCAGTTCCATGAAAAGTTCGAAGGAAATCAGTAACTTCTTCAGGTCGCTCGTCGATGAGCATCGCCATCACATGAACATCCGGGTGATTGATAAGTACTGCGGTTGTGATGTCTTTGAGTAGTGTTGTTTTTCCTGCTTTGGGTGGAGAAACGATCAGTCCTCTCTGCCCGCGCCCAATCGGGCAAAACAGATCTATCAATCGACAAACCGGGGGACATCCTGGGTATTCAAGCGACAATCGTGGCGCAGGGTCGATGCTTGTAAGATCGGCGAACTGTTTCCGAGAGGCGAACTCTTCAGGAGTCATGCCTTCAATCTCGATAAAGCGTTCAACAACGGGTCTTGGTTTGCGAACACTTGGAGATCCGCGCCCTCTGCGTCTTCTACGCGGTTTCTTTTCAACAACTTCAACTTCTACGCGCAACCCATCGCGCAATGGTAGTGACTCTCCAAAGTGGACAGGTACAAACGGGTCGTCTGGTGCTTGAAGCGTCTTGTGAGCGTTCTCCGATTGTTGTCGGATACGTCCTTCGGATCGCTTCGGCCATTCTAATATGCCGCTTAGCGTAGTTGTAGACATGTGGTTTCTTGTTCTACATCAATCGAACTGCATAACACACAGCGAGATTGAATGTTCGTTTCGTGTAGCGCATCCGCCGGTTTTCATCTGGTGTCGAAAACGAATCGTGATCAATTCTAGATTTCGGTTTCAAATGAATCGCAGGACAACGCGACGCTCAATTGGTAGATTATACACCTTTGTTGCTCGGAATCCCAGCGAATTGTCCTCTCATACGATGTGCAGAGATTTTCACTGAGGGCACGATCGTGTTTATCATCTATAGAAGCTAAGATAGTGAGCTGATGAAGTAGGGAATCTGCTCAAGATGGCCCGCTTCCGCTTTATGGATCATTTATGCGCACCTTACGAGGCATCCCAGTATCTCCCGGATTTGTTATCGGGCGAGTCTTCGTCATCGAAGATCAGGAGACTCTACGCGTACAGAAAAAGGGAATTGACCCTGCGGATGTTCCTGCAGAGGTTGAACGATTCGATTTTGCTCGCAAAGCTTCGATCAGCGAACTTGATGAACTTCACAAGAGTGCAGCGGATGAGATGGGGAAAGAGGCTGCGAAAATCTTCTTATTCCATATCGGCGTGTTGAATGACCCATCGGTGCTCAATCCGATCAAATCGAAGATCACTGATGACTTAGTGAACGCAGAATACGCGATTTCCAAAACCTTCACGAATATCGCGAAGAAGTTCGCGAATCATCCGGATTCTACCTTCCAATCGAAAGTTGACGATCTGCGAGATCTCGCTCACAGACTACTCAAAGAGCTTGATACAAATCAAAAAGTGTCGATCGCGAATCTTGAAGAGGGAACAGTGATTGTTTCTCGTGATCTGACTCCATCGCAGACTGCGGGGTTTGATAGAACAAAAGTCGCAGCATTTGTGACTGCTCTGGGTGGTCCAACGAGTCATACCGCGATTGTTGCAGGAGCATTGAATTTACCTGCGGTTGTGGGTGTGAAGGACATACTCCCTGCGATCAACGATGGTGAACGAATCATTGTCGATGGCGAAAAAGGGCTCGTGATTCTTGACCCAGATGATGAAACGATTGAGCAGTATCACCAATCTCAGATTCGTGCTCGTCAAGTGAGTCTGTCACTCCATGAGTATGCAAAGCTTCCATCGATCACAGCGGATGGGGTACCGATTCAACTCATGGGAAACATTGAGTTCCCAGAAGAAATTGAGCACATTGAACAAAATGGAGGCTCAGGAGTCGGGCTCTATCGAACCGAGTTTTTGTACCTCACACGAACGAGTAAGCCAAGCGAAGAAGATCATTACCAGGCATACGCAGAATGCGTGAGATTGCTTGATGGGAAACCTTTGACAATTCGCACGATTGATCTGGGCGCAGATAAATACACACAAGAACAAGAGGAAAATCCCGAACGAAACCCATATTTAGGTTTGAGATCTATTCGATATTGTCTACAAAACCAGGAGATCTTTAGGACTCAACTTCGAGCAATTCTTCGTGCGAGTGCTCATGGGCCAATCAAAGTGATGTTCCCGTTGATTACGAACATTTCCGAGTATCGAACAGGGAAATATTTTGTACGAGAAGAGATGGAAGAGCTTGATGAGCAAGGGATTGCGTACGATCCTGATATTGAAATAGGGATGATGGTAGAAGTCCCAGCAGCGGCGCTCATGGCGGGTTCATTTGCTCGTGAAGTCGACTTTTTTTCTGTCGGAACCAACGACTTGGTGCAGTACACCCTTGCGGTTGACCGAACTAATGAACGGGTCGCATCTTTATATACCCCGATCCACCCAGCGGTCCTCAAGCTAATCCGTGACATTGCTCGTGCCGGGCGACGAAACGAGATTCCTGTGTCCTGCTGCGGGCAATCCGCCGCCGATCCTGCGTTTGCAGCATTGCTGATCGGGCTCGGAGTGCGTACTATCTCTGCAACGGGATCATCTATCCCAATGCTTAAAAAGACGATTCGTGGTTTAACCGTGTCTCGTTGCGAACGGATTGCTAAAAAAGCGATCAGTTTCGATTCGGAAGCCGAAGCCGCCAGTTATGTGCGGTCAAGGCTCAGAAAACTTGTCCCCGAGGTGTTCGACGGGCGTCCCGTCGACTAAATCATGAATTCGTGGCCGCCCGACAGCTGTGCGCAGCAATATGATCGGAGTCCGGTGATTGATTCTCGGCAAAAAACAACGACGCAGCCGCCGCACGAAGCATCCTAGTTTCATGCGACAGGCCGTCTGACCATCCCGGTGTCCCTCGTTATGACGCACTGTTGTGCTCATCGAAACACTGTTCAAGCGTTTATGACATCATCGATGTCGTACGCGTGACTTAGGATGTTGATGCCGGTTGCTGCTACACATTTCAGTGAGCATCGCGTGTATACGCATCTTCAAAGTTTGACAGCCATTCAGAATCAACTCGTACGCACCAATGCGTATGGGCGATGTTTCAATGCCTGTATACGAATGCAAACTGACCAATAAGGTCAATCAAATGACAGACTTACCCAAGAACGATGACAACCTATCTTCTGATACTCCAGAAGTGACACCCGCGAAGACGACTAAGAAAACAACGAAAAAGTCGACGAAAAAAACAACGAAGAAAACAGCTTCTAAAAAAACAACTAAGAAGAAGACTTCAAAGCGCGTTGCGAAGAAAGCCGCGAAGAAAACAGAGAGCAAAACGAAGAAAGTCGAAGAGGTTGAAGCAGAAACTGTTGAAACCGATGCTCTTGTTGATCAACCAACAAAGCAAGTTGTAAAAACCAAAGAATCAGTTGAAACTTCCAGAGATTCATCCGAGGAGCAATCGGAAGTTGAAAATGATCAAGGTGATCAATCTGACGATGAACCAACATCACAGCGAGTGAAGCGCCCTCGTGGATCGAAGAAGACATCGCAAAAAACAACTAAGAAAACAAGCAAAAAAACATCATCAGTAAAAGCAATCGCCCCCAAATCTCAAGCTGAGATGATCATCAACTATGTGCCCGGCGAAGAATGTCGAGTTGCAATGGTTGAAGACGGCAAACTCGAAGAGCTCATGGTTGAACCAACCGATCGGGTTTCAAGAGTCGGCAATATCTATGTTGGTAAAGTTGCGAACATCGAGCCTTCGATACAAGCAGTCTTTGTAGACTTTGGGACAGAGGAAAATGGTTTTCTTCACATCTCGGATCTTCATCCACAATACTTTGCCAAGGGCGACGACAAAACAGAGCGTGTTGGAAAGAAGACTCCGAGAAAGAGTCGGCCACCAATTCAGGATTGTCTCAAGCGGGGACAAGAGATAATTGTTCAAGTGCTCAAAGAGGGAGTTGGAACGAAGGGTCCAACATTGACGAGCTACCTCTCAATTCCGGGTCGTTTCTTGGTCATGATGCCTGGCATGGACAAGGTAGGGGTCTCTCGCAAAGAAGAGGATGATGACAAGCGCAAAGCAGCGAAGCAAATTCTCTCACAACTTGATCTTCCTGATGGATTCGGATTTATTCTTCGAACCGCGGGTTTTGATCGTACGAAAGCGGAACTCAAACGCGATCTCTCTTATCTTGCTCGTCTATGGAAAGACATGGAGGCTCGTCGAAAGAGTGGTAGTAAACCTCGATTGCTTTATACGGAATCTGATTTGCTTGTTCGCTCAATACGCGATCTGTTAACAAGTGAAGTGAGCAGAGTCGTTATTGATTCTGAACCCGCACTCAAACGGGTTGGACGATTCATCAAAATCGCGGCTCCACGATCTGGCGCAAAGCTATCGCATTACACTGGGACAAAGCCAATCTTCCACGCGTTTGGAATTGAAAACCAGATCAATGAAATCCATGCTCGTGAAGTTATGCTCCCATCCGGTGGCCGACTCGTGATCGATCAAACCGAAGCATTAGTCGCGATTGATGTCAACTCTGGTAAATCTCGAGCAGCTCGCGACGCGGAAACAAACGCGTTCAAAACAAACATCGAAGCAGTTGATGCGATTTGTCGTCAACTTCGTCTGCGTGATCTTGGCGGTTTAGTAGTAAACGACATGATTGATATGCGATTCATTTCGCATCGAAAAGAAGTCGAAGCAAGGTTCGCAGAACGGCTCAAGCGAGATCGGGCAAAGACGAGCACAGCTCCTATTTCCCAGTTTGGTCTCCTCGAAATGACCCGTCAACGGATGCGCGGTTCAATGGAATCGCAACACTTTGCAGACTGTCCAATGTGTCATGGCCGCGGATTGGTCAAACGACCCGACTCAGTCGCATCAACTGCGCTTCGGGATTTGTCTGCACTACTCGATTATGACAAGGTGCATCGAGCCGAGCTTGTTGTGAACCCTCGAGTTGCAAGTTCATTGCTTTCCACTCGACGCACAAGTTTGACACGAATTGAACTTGTCTCTGGAAAAACTCTTGATGTACGTGTGTCAGAGTCTTTGCCTATTGATCGTGTTTCGTTTTATGCGTATGACGAATCCGGATCCGATATCGCAATTGAGAAACTCAAGCCCGCTAAAGGCAAAGCATCGCAACCCAACGTCGTGGAATGGAGAGATGAGAGTTCCCCTGATGGTTCATGGGCAATGGACCCGTTGGACGAGGTTGATGAAACAACAGTTAAGAAGTTGGCTGAAGAAATTGCGAAGAAGGCCGAGCAAGCAGAGAACGCCTCACTACCAGTTGAGGGTGATCTAGATGCTGATTCTGATGCTCAACCAAAGAAGAAGCGCCGTCGCCGTCGTCGTGGGGGAAAGAGCCAGTCGGAAGAGTCAAATACTGAATCTGAAACATCAGAATCCAAGAAGGATTCTGCAGATCAGAATGATTCTTCGAACTCAGGATCAAGCAATGATAATGATCCGGTAGAGCTTGACGAGAACGGCGAACCCGTTCAGAAGAAGCGTCGTCGTCGTCGCCGTCGTGGGGGCCGAGGTCGATCAGAGAATAACAGCGAAGAGAATCTGGATTCCGAATCAAACGCATCGTCAGGTGCTGATCAAGACAGCGACACACCCGAAGCAAATGAATCTAACGATACGAGCTCGGAAAATGAAACTGTCGAGAAACGTCCTCGTCGTCGCCCACGAAGAAGGCCGGTTAAGGGCGGAGGAGCTGAATCAGCTTCTAACAAGTCAACTGATGAAGAATCGTCAACAAAGGCAGAATCAACATCTGAAAAACCAGAAGCAGATCGCGTAACTGAACCGAAGCCGAAAACTGAGAAGCGCCCTCGTCGTCGCTCGCGTTCGAAAGCAACGGATACGAAACAGTCTGAGTCGAAATCGGAACCAAAGGCAAGCGCTGCAAAGCAGACTGATTCTCCCAAGTCGGAAAAACCGGCCAAGGCTCGCCGTGGGTTGTATTCCAACTCAAGACGAACACTCTCTGCGAGTGAGCTTGCTAAACTCGGATTAGAATGATCAACTTCTGAAAAGGAATCGTTGTGAGCATACACGATACCAATTCGAAATCAGACCCAACACAGTCTCTGTGTCGGGTGATTATTTTGGGATCAACAGGTTCTGTCGGCGTGCAATCAATTGATGTCATCAATCATCTTAATCGACTGCACAAAGATAATTCAACGGCGCGCCGATTTCAGGTTGTCGGACTCGCTGCTCGATCTAGTCAGGGTGAGCTTTTCGAACAAGCGCAGGCGCTTGGAGTAAAAGATGTTGCTCTGTGTGAATCGTCTGCGCCTTCATCATTGAATGTGCGAGTTGGAAAAGGTGCCGCTCTCCAGCTCATTCAGGAAGTGGAATGTGATCTTGTAGTTGGTGCTGTGGTTGGTGTCGCAGGGCTTGATGCAATTCTTGAATCGCTTGATCGAGGGATTGATGTTGCGCTTGCAAACAAAGAAACCTTGGTAGCTGCAGGGTCATTAGTGGTTGATGCTGCTCGTCGTTCGGGTGCTCGAATTTTTCCAGTTGACTCCGAACATGCGGGGGTTTGGCAATGTCTTCAATCATTTGCACACGAGTTGTATGCGCCTCCGATGGGATTGCCCGAAGGGGTTCGCAAGATTACGCTCACTGCATCAGGCGGGCCGTTCCGTAATCAATCTCGACATGAAATACAAAATGCTCAGATCGCAGACGCATTGAATCACCCAAACTGGTCAATGGGCACCAAGGTTACCATTGATAGTGCGACACTGATGAACAAAGCACTTGAACTCATTGAAGCGCATTGGCTCTTTGGGGTTGGCGCTGATCAGCTCGACGCGGTGATTCATCCGCAATCAATCATTCACGCGTTTGTGGAATCGAATGATGGATCGGTGATGGCGCAGCTCGGCGCACCTGACATGAAATCCCCAATCCAGTACGCAATGTCTTGGCCGACAAGGTTTGATGGAAGTGCGGATCGACTCGATGTTACCAAACACTCTCGATTAGACTTTGTTGAGATTGATCCAATGCGATTCCCAGCAATTGAACTTGCAATGAACGCAATCCGAATAGGTAAATCCGCAGGAGCAGTTCTCAACGCTTCAAACGAACAAGCGGTTCACGCGTACTTAAATGGGGACATTAACTTTGGGCAGATCGATGAGTGCGTTCAGAGCGCGATGGATAACATTGAGTTTGAAACGATCTCGAGCTTAGACGACGTGTATCAAGCGGATCAAAGGGCTCGAGACTATGTTATTCAACTTTGCACAACAAGGGCGGAGCATATCCAATGAGTCCTTCGCATAAAGGTAAAAAAACGAAGAAAGACTCAGCGGTTTCGTTGGCGCAAAGAGAAAAAATTCGGCAACAGCTCACAGAAGTTCTCAAAGAAGTTCAATCTGGAAATGGGCAACGAGTATCAACAACGATTCCAAGCCTACTCAAAAAATACCCCGCGTTACCTGAAGTAAATCATGTCGCGTCAGTTTTTTATGCTCAATCCAGGCTCTTTGATCAAGCGGTTTACTATGCAGAGAGAGCAATAAAAGGTGATCCTCAGATTGCTGAGTACCAAAGCACATTGGGAACCATTTTAGTTCAGGGCGGTAAGTACGAACTTGCGGTTGAGCCACTCAAAAAATCGATACATTTAAACAATAAATCACAACAAGCATATTCAGCTCTTGGGGTTGCATATCAGCAAACAGGAAAGATCGAGCTTGCAAAGGAAACGCTCAATCATTCGATAGTTCATTTTCCAAACAATCATGAAGCGGTCATGAATCTTGCACTGCTTGAATCTGATATCGCAAACGCTCATCGAGCAGTTGAACTTATGCAATCGTCAATGGATAAGTTCGCAGACAATCCAATCATGCACGACAGTTTGGCGATGTTTGCAAGTTATGACGATCAACTTTCCCCGGAGCAGGTGTTTGATATTCATCAAGCATTTGGAAAATGTGTACAGAGACGAGTTGGTTTGCCCAAGGGGTATTCAAACATTGCAGATCCGAACAAACGGATTCGAATAGGGTTTATCTCACCTGACTTTCAAACACATTCAATCGCATACTTTGTCGAACCAATTTTTAAGCATCTCGATCGGTCGCAGTTCGAGTTGTATTTGTACTCAACATCTTCATACCGTGATGATGTGACAGCTCGATTCGAGGAATATGCAGATATCTTTCGAGTGATGCCCAACGGGATCGCACAAACACACAAACAAGTTGTCCAAGATCGACTCGATATCTTTGTCGAACTCACAGGGCACTTTGCGTCAAACCAGCTCCCGCTTTTTGCAGCGAAACCAGCACCGGTTTCAATCAGCGCTATCGGATATGGGAATACAACTGGTCTCGAATCAATCGACGCACGAATTGTTGACGAAGTAACTGACCCAACCCCAGACGCGGACAATCTCGCGACGGAACAACTCGTCCGGGTTGAGGGATGTTTCCTCTGTTATCAACCTCCAGAGAATGCGCCTGAAATATGTGAACCCGAGCAGGATAGATCGTTTACTTTTGGGTCCTTCAATGATTTAAGGAAGATGTCTCCGAGCACCTTCTCTGCGTGGGCAAAGATCCTCATCGCAAACCCCACATCACGACTGGTTCTCAAGTCTTCACGGCTTGCAGAATCAGAGGTTCAACATGATATCCTGAAAAGATTTGAAGCTCTTTCCGTTGATCCTGCGCGGATATCGCTTTGGGGTAGGACCCCGACTAATAGAGAACATTTGGATCTTTATAATCAAGTTGATTGCTCGCTTGACACATTTCCGTATACAGGGACGACGACAACTTGTGAATCACTTTGGATGGGGGTCCCCATGATTACTTTGCTTGGGAATGCGCACGCCGGACGAGTAAGCGCATCATTACTTGAGACGGCCGGGTGTAACGAGTTCATTGCGAACACAGTTGAAGAGTATATTGAGATTGCAACCAAACTTGTTTCAAACGGAGTTCGGACCTCGTCTGACCGATTGAACATAAGAGAAGCAGTTTCAAATTCATCCCTAATTGATCAACAGGCATATACACATAAAATCGAGCGTGTTTATCGTCAACTCTGGCAATCTTGGTGCGATCGTCAAGGGGGCAACTAATGGGGATAGTCTGGCTCGCATCTTATCCAAAGTCTGGAAACACATGGGTTCGGTTTCTTTTGTATAACGCGATCTATGGCCAGCCGAAAGAGTCGCTTGATATTGCTCGGAAAATTCCAGATATCCATCGTCCAATCCCGTTTGATCCGCCGACAACTGACAGATTGCTTTGCAAGACCCACTTCGCATATTCTGAGAAGCACCCAAAGATAACTCAAACCGAAAAAGCGGTTCTCATCATCCGCGATCCGCGCGATGTACTTTTCTCTGCGTTGAACTATCGTCGATTAGCAGGGATGACACAGGATCAGATGTCAGACGAGATGTATGCAAAGCGATTTATTACATCGCTTGGAGATTCGGAGTTCCAATCAATCGGGTTTGGAAACTGGAAATCACACATCGAATCTTGGCAAAGGAACAATAGTTTTCCAGTACTCACTGTGAAGTATGAGGATCTCAAATCAAACACATCAGAATCTTTAAAAGCAATGATCGATTTTATTGGTCTTGACATTGATGAGGATCGAATAACCCAAGCAGTAAAAAGCAGTTCGTTTGATTCGATGCGCGCGATGGAGATCCGAGAAAAACACCAAAGCCCTAAGAAGGCTGGGTCTGCAAACAAACCAAAGTCATTGTTTGTAGGGACACAAGGGGCGCGTCAATCTAAAACATACTTTATGAACACAGGAAAATCCGGGCAATCGCTCGCGTCGATATCGCCCAGTTTGGAGAGCGCATTTCGTGATGCATTCGCTCAACCGATGAGTGAGAATGGATACTTCTTTGAATGATTATTTCGATTAAGGCGCATACCCAAGCAGTTCGCATGCTTGTTGATATTCAGAGTTTGCACGAAACTTTGCAATGACATCATCTGCGATCGGCTTGCGATCAAACGATTCGATGGTTTTTTTCGTGGCGCCCCGACCGATTGCTTGTTGGGTATCCCCAGTTATCTTGGTGTAAGAAAACCATTTTTGTTTGTACGATCCGTCATATTCCAGATCAAGATCCTCGCATAAGGATTGCAACACTGAATCTGGATTGCTCGTGAAATCTTCGTATCGATAGAATCCGTGTTCGTTAGCGAATTGTGCAAACTTAAAACAGCCATGGATATAGCAATCGAAACTCAACTTAGAAGAGACAAAAGGTATTTGAAGTAACGATAAATACTGATCGATCGGATGGCGGACTGTGGTTGCAGTTTTCAGTTCGTATGCTCCATCAAGTATGTCTGCAAGTGCAAACCCGAACTGGGGTTTAGTAAACGGCACTCCAATGTAGTCCAAATGGGACCAATCACGAATCAAAAGTGAGTCGCCTCGAGCGTTTGCTCTCGTTTCACAGATTGACACGAACTGAAACGCAGTTGGAGGCCGAACCTTCCATCTTTGAATATCTTTGTTGTCAACGAGTCCAAACCACTCGTGCGCCTGCTTCATCGGTTGAGTTGTATTGAGATCCGACGGATGAAACTCAGAGATCATTGTGACATGATCCATGCACCCAAGGCATTTGCCAATCAAGGTTCCCCCTGAACGAGCAAGATTTCGTATGACTCGGATCGTGGGTTTGCGCCGGTTCTGCTTTGTTCGTTGACTTGTCATTTAGGGTTCACAACATGAAGATTTGATTGCATCCAAGCCCATTGCGATTCGAGACCTTCTCGGATAGAGGTTGAGGATTTGTAACCAAGCTCTTTATAAGAACGAGAAAGGTCAGCCCAAGTTTGATCAACATCACCTGGTTGCATTCCCATTTCGTGAATGATCGCTTTTTCGCCTACAACTTGTGAGATTGTTTCGATCATCTCGTTAAGAGTTGTTGGGTGATCTCCTCCCAGATTCCATACTCGAAATCCAAAGTCATCGATCTTTAAATATGATGCGATGATCCCTGAAACAATATCCGCAATATAGGTGTAGTCACGCGAACTTGTACCGTCACCAAACTTGTTGATTGGGCTGCCTTCACTGATTTTTGATAAGAACAAGCTCATCGCAAGATCCGGGCGCTGTCCTGGACCAAACACAGTGAAGAATCGAAGCATCGCAACAGGTAACTTTGTAATGTGATGATGTGCGTGTGCGATGAGTTCGCAACTCACTTTCGTAGCGGCATACGGCGAGATCGGGTGATTCACAGGGTCTGTTTCGCTAAAGGGAACCTTCTTGTTGTTACCATAGACAGAGCTTGAAGATGCGCAAATCACTCGTTTGCACCCATGTTCTGTTGCAGCGCTGAGAACACTCTGGGTTCCCAGCACATTTGCTTTGCTATATCCAACAGGATCAGCAATGCTTGGTCGAACCCCAGCCTTCGCAGCTAAGTGGACAATCCCCGTTGTGTCCTGCGCTTTGAGCACATCTGTGATCGCGCTTTGATCGCAAACATCGATTTCGTAGAACTCGAATCGGTTTGCTCTATCAGACTTTGAAATCGTGTCTAGGTTTAGATCTTTTCTCTCTCGGCTGTAATACGGATCGAAGTTGTCAACTCCAACAACCGACGCGCCTTGTGCGAGCAAAGCTCGGCAAAGATGAGATCCAATAAATCCCGCCGCGCCGGTAACAACAATGCGTTCGTTCTCAATCATGAACTCAAATCCGTTCGTTCGTGTGTCGTACTTCTGTTGAGATGATATTGGGAATCTATTGGAATTACTTTTTTTGGAATCAATCTGTTCATTCTTCATTACAAGATTGAAAAAAAGCAGGGCGCCATGTGTCCACGGCGCCCCGCTGGAGGAGAGAGAGATCTGAATATAATGTACGGAGATTTAACAACTCAAGCAGAGAGAACAGAGTTATGTGCTAAAAGTTTGCCTATTTTATCGCGAAAGAGGGTTTGTTAGCGTATTGTTTGTATATATTTGTGTTCATGGTTTGTGGATATACATATTGGATCTATGCAAACTTTACGATAAAGTATGTGCCCGGCGGCGCGAATGAAAGTTTGTCAAGCCTCGGAATAACAGACAGATACAGAAACTCAAAATCATCTTGATATCTACAACTCATGAAAGCGTCAGTAAATTTCTAATGGACGAACCACGATCTTCCTTACCTCAATCTGAGGCCGACGACCAACCTCCCTCTTCGATAGAAGTTGAAATTTTTGATGTGCGGTCTCTATTAGATTCCGCAAAGCGATCATTACTCGAACAACATCTTCAACTTGCTTTCGCTCAATTGCCAAACTCAGGTCAGGTTCGGATTCGTATTGTTGATGACAATGAGATGTCCGAAGCGCATATCAAATATTCAGGTATTGAAGGTACAACAGATGTGTTAACCTTCGATTACGAAGCAAGCTTTGATGGATCGATCAATAACAAGATTCTGGATGTTGATCTCGTTATCTGTTATGACGAAGCTTCGAGACAAGCGAACTTACAACAAAGAACGATTGTGAGTGAGTTATTGTTGTATTCAGTACACGGGGTACTCCATTGCCTCGGATTTGATGATCACGACGAGATAGAATACAAACGCATGCATCATAAAGAAGATGAGATCCTGACCGCGATCGGCGTGGGCCCACTGTTCTATGACTCCAATCAAACGAACAGAGTTCAGTCGAAGGAGTTGAACCAATGAGTGCAGGATGGTGGTTAATCATTGGGTTTTCACTCGCGGGTATCGCGGGGGTTTTTGCATCGATGGCGCTCTCGCTACAAACACTTTCACGGATGCGAATCTTCTCAATCTTGGGAGAGAGTGATCATCAACGAGTTCATGATCGTGTAAAACTGATTGTTGACAATGTGTCAGAGAATGCCGCGTCGATCGCATTCCTGCGTTTTATTGTCCGGTTTGCATCTGCGACTTGCTTTGTATTCTGGGCCGGCGCCATGCGACAAGAGTTAACTCCGAGCCCGGTATCATTGATTGTTGGACTCCTCTTCGCTTCTGTCGTCCTTTGGGTGTTTAGTACCCTAGTACCGATGGGAATTGCTCAACACGCCGGTGAACAAACTGTTATTCGTTGCTCGCTCATCATTCGTTTATCACACATGTTGTTTCTTCCAGTGTTACCACTCTGGAGATTTATCAACGAAGTGGTCCGCCGTCTTGTTGGAGTTGATCCTTCATCAAAAGAGCATGCGATTGCAGTTTCCGACCTTCGATCTATCGTTGAAGATAATGATGTTGAAGGTAAATTTGACGAGACAGAGCGAGACATGCTCGAAGCGGTTGTAGAGTTTCGTTCAACTGCGGTTGAGCAAATCATGACGCCTCGAACTGAAATTAACGCTTTGGAATATACAGATGATCTCGATGTGATCCAATCATTCGTCGATGAACACGGGCATTCACGACACCCTGTGTACTCTGAAAACCTTGATCATATCGAAGGAATGCTGTACGCAAAGGACTTACTCAAGTGGATCATTAACCACGGAAACAACGGAAAAGTATTCGTTCTTTCAGAGATTCTACGCGAACCAACCTTTGTCCCAGAAACAAAAACAGTTCGAGAACTGCTTACCCAACTCCTCGCCGATCAGGTACACATCGCGATCATTCTCGACGAATACGGCGGCACATCCGGACTTGTCACTATGGAAGATATCGTCGAGGAAATCTTCGGCGAAATCCAAGACGAGTTTGAAGATCCTGATGACGCAACTGCGATTGAAGTTGATCAAGAATCACAAATCGCGGAGATAGATGCACGAACCGAGATAGATGATGCAAACGATGAACTCGAAGACATTGCGATTCAACTCCCAGAGTCAGACGATTACGACACCGTGGGTGGGTTTATTAATACCGCACTCGGGCGAATCCCTGATCAAGGTGAAGAGTTTGATCTGAATGAACTTCGATTCCAAATTCTTGAAGCAGAACCAACCAGGGTGATCCGATTGCGCGTGACAAAATCACCCGATTCGGATGATCAAGAACCAAGTTCAAATCAAGTGCCTGTTTAGTTTTGAGTGTCTGAGTCTGGGTTGCAGGCTTTGTCTTCACCAACCCGTTTGCGAATCGAATCGTCAACTCTTAATCCAGCGCTTTGAGCAATAACTACGAGTTCAATGCCTCGAGTCTTTTTGAGTTTTCGACCGATTGATTCTCGATGATTCTCGATTGTTTTCACAGATCGGAATAATGCAGTTGCAATTTCCTTGATAGTCATGCCTTGCCCAAGGAGCGAAAGCACTTCCACTTCTCTAGGAGTGAGAGATTTCAACTCCCCTAAACACATGATGTTCGATTGGAACACATCATGTTCACCTTCAAGAAGGTACTGAGATTCTTCGCCTGCTGCGATCCTTCGAGTGATTACGAGAATTCGATCAAGTGAGTACTCTTCATCTCCCTTAATCAAACTCATCCAACTAAACTGTTGTTTGCCGTGCCAGATGGTCCGGAGCAAAACAGCTTCGCCGGTATCTCGGATTTTTTTGAAGAGCTCAAGTCTTTCTCGTGCCCACTCTTGTGGGAACCCAAGCTCATACATTGTCAACCCGATGATCTCATTGGGATCTTTGTTCTCGTTGTAAAAAATACGCGCGGATGGTTCATTGATATACAGTAAATCGCCTTCAACCGATAGCAAGGCAACCCCCGTAGTAGGGTCTGCCGTAAAAGTATTCCAAAGTTCCGTATCCATCGCATCCTTGTGTAGTATCTTCGTCATAGCTGAACCGTTGTGGAGAGATTCAAGTTCATAAGCCCCCCTGCAAGGGCTTGCTCTGCCTTTCATCCTATCATAATCACGATGTATCTCAAAATATATAATACACTTACAAATCGTTTAGAATCGTTCGAACCAATGGACCCCAGCTGCGTTTCGTTTTACACCTGCGGGCCTACGGTGTACGACGATGCACACATCGGGAATTTTCGATCATTTCTCGCAGCGGACCTGTTGCGTCGATGGATTGAGTCCCCTCTTTGCGCCCTTAAAAAGGGCGATTCTGTGCACAAAGGGGACAGAACAGTAGTCCAAGTGATGAATATCACGGATGTCGGGCACATGACCGATGATGCAAACGCAGACGGTGGTGGCGAAGACAAAATGGAAGTCGCTGCTCGAAGACTCGAAGAAGCAAAGAAGTCAGGCAAACTTCCCCCCAATTCGGGCGTGGATCCCAATGACCCATTTGCGATTGCACGCTACTACGAGAATCGATTTAAGGAAGATTCAATCGAGCTTGGGCTCAAAGTGGCACTAGATGCTCAGGGTGATTCTTCGCTCATGCCTCGTGCGACAGACAACATAGAAAACATGAAAGTTGTGATCGAACAACTTCTCAAAGATGGTTTTGCTTATCCTGCAGGGGATCCTGGAAGTCGAGCAATTTACTTTGATGTGCTCCGATTTGAACAATACGGACAACTATCAGGTAACACAATCGACAATCTCAGGGGTGGCGCCGGCGGCCGAACTGACGACGCAAACACTCAACAAAAAGGACACCCTGCAGATTTTCTCTTGTGGAAAGAAGACGCCTCCCACAAGATGAAATGGGACTCCCCAATTGTTCCACTCCAAGATGGATCAAGCGAGCAGTGGGGGATGGGATACCCTGGTTGGCACATCGAATGTACCGCAATGGCGCTCGCAAGACTTGCAGACGGACAACTCGCAGGTGCTCGCAATAATCATGCTCAAATCGATCTCCATTCCGGAGGCGAAGACAACATCTTCCCACATCATGAGTGTGAGATTGCGCAATCATGCTGTTTCACTGGGAACGAATCATTTGCTAAATACTGGTTCCACCCAAGGTTCCTCAAAGTCGAAGGACAGAAAATGTCCAAATCGAAGGGGACCATGTTTACTGTACGCGATCTAACATCGAAGGGGATTGATCCCGCTGCGATCCGACTCGAACTCATCAAGACCCATTATCGCGCAAATGCTGATTTCTCAATGCAAGGATTGAAGGACTCAGCAAGAACAATCGATCGTTGGCGAAAATTTGTAGATGCTGGATCTAATGGGGAAACCGGTTCTAACAACGAAATAGTCAGAGACTTGGTCGAAGAAGCGATGAACGATGATCTCAACATCGCAGGTGCTCTTGGTGTAATTAATAAATGGATCAAAGATACACCGTCGCCAACCCAGTCCGACGCGGCGTTATTTGAATCGTTTGACCAGTTCTTAGGAGTTTTGTCACTCAAGCAGCTTGAGCAATCAACTTCAAACAGTGGTATCGCAATCTATCAACCAGGGGTGAGCGCTTCGGATGAAATTGAACAGTTGTTGATTCAACGACGCGACGCGAAAAAGGCAAAAGACTTTGCTGCTGCGGATTCGATCCGTGATCAACTTAGTTCGATGGGGCTCGCGATTATGGACAAACCTGAAGGTAAGGTAGAAGTAGCACCGATGAACTAGTAAGTAATATTGAAATCAGCGCGTCCGTGAACGCGCTGATTACTAGAGGATGACTCGGCTAGGGGGGATCGAGATCATCTTTGTTATTGAAAATTCATTGAGATACGGAGTAGTTTTGTATTGTCACGATGAGGCAATCGCCCCGCGAAGGTTTGTCCCCGTGGAAAATTTTGTTACTGCGAGTAGAATCGCTGCTAACCCAACCAGTGAATATACAACACGCGCGAGCATTGTTGTGTTTCCACCAAAGATGGTTGCGACTAAGTCAAACTGCGCGACTCCCCACAATCCCCAGTTTACGCCACCAACAATCAACAAGATAAACGCTAAGGGTTTAACAGCTGCCATAGTGAGCCTCTTTCTGTGTGATCATATTTAGTGCCCATTTTGTGCACACACATGCGTGCTAACTGATCAGGTTTCGTTGTAGACGAGCTACTCGATGCACTTTCAATCAAAAATTCACAATTTCCACGGATCACAAAGACCTCATAATTGAACCTACTATCTCCCCATGCTCATGACCCTTTGGCGGGCCATCTCGTTCGAGTTCTGGCGACTCCTGATCCTTACTGTTTCAGTTGTTGTCGCGACAATCGCTTTTGCGATCACGATTAAACCACTTGCAGACGGAAAGCTGTCTGCGGATCAAGCGATCCGGTTTATGTTTTACGCTGTCCCTCCGATGCTCGCGTACGCACTTCCGTTCGCGGCCGGATTCGCAGCCACGATTACTTATCATCGAATGGCGTCTGAAAACGAAGTCACTGCTGTGTATGCATCGGGGATCAGCCACAAAAGGTTGCTCTTCCCCTCAATCATCTCAGGGGTGTTACTCGCAGGTGGGATGTTGGCGCTCAACGACCAAGTTATCCCTCGGTTTCTCAAGCAGATGGAGCAGATGGTCACACAAGACTTTGCAAAGATATTCGTTGGCGAGCTCCAATCTGGGCAATCTGCAAAGATCGGAAATAATGAAATTCACGCAGATCTTGTCGAACGAGTGCCACCAGAACCTGGATCTCCAGTTATTGATCAATACCTTCTCGGCGGAGTCGCACTCGTCAAAGCAGACGAGGACGGCACAGTTACGATCGACGGTACCGCGAAGCGCGCATGGATCCTACTTCTCCCGGCGTGGGCGCTCGGTCCTGAAGATCGGGCACGAATCGGGAACGACGACGCGACCACTGTACTCATGAAGTTCATTGATATGACAATCAATCGTGAGGGTTCTCCGATCACTGTTGATCCGTTTACGCTTCCTGCGTTTGCGATTCCTCGCGTGTTTAAAGACGATCCTAAGTTCATGACTACATCTGAGATGAAGTCTCTTCGGGAAGACCCTGATCAAATGAACTTTGTCGACTCTAAACGGGTTGAGCTTGCTAAGGGGATTGCGTCTATCCGCGTGTTTCGAGATCTTGCTTCAAATGCAAGAAGCGGGAGTGCGATCGAGTTTGTCTCAACCCATACCGGCGGCTCGGTAAGCATCCTCGCAGGAGGGTTCATGCCCTCACAAGGGTTGTGGACACTGCTTCCCCAGCCTCAAACGAATGCGATTGAGATTGAAGTTGTAGACTCTTCCGGAAGAACAGATCGACTCCGAGCCTCAGGAGCAGTGATTCGACCTGAACGGGATTCATCTGACGATCCTTTGAACTCATCTTCAGCGCAAAGACCCACACTTGATTTCACACTTGTACTCTCTGGGGTAGAGGTACTTGGGTCTCTTGACGATGACCGTCCAACAACGGAAAAAGAATCGACAGAGTATACCGGACTCCAGTTTCGTCAAGACCCACTCGACGAGATCCTAGCAATGCCGTCCAAGGAGCTTTTGGAATATGCAGTGCCTTACACAACCGAAGGTTCCTTAGAGTACGCCGAGTTCCTTGTTGAACCAACGAGCCGTCTTCATCAACAGATCGGGAAACTCAACAATGAAATCCTGTCCAAACTTCATGAACGTTGGGCAATGGCGCTCGCTGCATTAGTCATGGTACTCGCGGGCTCTGTCGTTGCGCTCCAACTAAAAAATGCTCAGCCGTTAACTGTCTATCAATGGAGTTTCTTCCCTGCATTGGGAACGATTATCCTTATATCGGGTGGACAACAATCGATTCACAACTCGGGACCCATTGGGATCCCAGTGATTTATGCAGGAGTGTTGATCTTGCTTGTCTACACATGGTTTGCATTACGCAAGGTGAGTATTCATTAATGGAAAAATCAGAGTCAGAAACCCAGCGAAGAGTTCCTTGGTGGAACAAGATCGCAATTTATCCGATGTCTGCATTCTTGCTTATTGTTGGACTACTCGTTGCTCGCGTAGTTTGGCAATATTTCTCGCCGTTCACACTCATCGAAGATGAGGCGCACTATTGGGAGTGGTCAAGGTATCTAGATTGGTCCTATTACTCAAAGGGTCCGGGGGTTGCTTGGACGATTTGGACTTCGACAAGTTTGCTCGGAACTTCTGAGTTTGCAATCAGGATTCCCGCCGCGATCGCGGCTGCGATCGGGACCTGGTCAGTCGCAACGATGACCAAAGAGCATTTCGATGACAAGAGACTCGTATTTGTCTCTGCGTTGCTCTATGCGTGTGTACCCGGGTTTGCGGTCGCCGCGATGGTGATGACCATTGATTCTCCGTATGTTGCACTCTGGGCACTTGCGTCACTCTTCGCGCTACGAGCAATTTTGAGTGGGACCTCAAAGAGCTGGATCTCATTTGGTATGTGTATCGCGATTGGGTTTATCTTCAAATACACGATCCTGTTGATTTTACCTGGGGTGATTCTTGCAGCGATTGTTTCAAGAGGGCACAGAAACAAATTCAAGCTCTCATGGTTCTTGATGGGTACTGTGGTTTCTGGAGTTGGTTTAATCCCTGTGATTATGTGGAACGCGAATCATGATTGGGCAACAGTCCGACATCTACTTGGGCACCTGGGGGCGCCTGGGGGAGACACTCAACCAACTCAAGCGTACCACAGTGATCCGTGGACGATCTTGTGGATGTTTGAATACATCGCGCTCCAAGTATTGGTTGGAGGCCCGGTCGTCATCCTCGCAATCTATGGCTGGTACAACGCACGAAGGTTCGCGCCAAAACGAACTCAAATTGTAATCTCAACAATGATTGCAATTGGGTTACCGATTCTTGCGTTTTACTTTGTAGTCTCCCTTGTGACTCAAACCGAGGGCAACTGGGCAATGGCCGCCTTCGTCACGCTTATCCCCCCTGCGGCGTGGGCAGTTGTTGACGGCGTAGAAAGAAACAGTATTCATGTTAAATTCGCATGGGGCGCCGCGGTGTTTATCGCGATCTTTGTACTTGCGCTCTTCCCTGGTGCAACATGGATTGCGAAAATTCCAAGAGTTGGAGATTCCGTTCCTCTGTATCGTATGACCGGGATGAGAGAGCACGCACAAGCAGCTCAGAGCTCGATGAATGATCTCGAGGCCTACACAGGACAGAAACCGATTGTGATATCTGATCATTATGGTCGAGCATCACTTCTCGCATTTTATCTTCCAGGGCGTCCAATTGTGTACTGCTCAAGCGCGCAAGTGGGAGGCCGAAAAACCCAATATGATATGTGGACTCATACAGATCTTACAGATCCTGAGACCCTTGCGCCGCTCTTGGGCAGACCAGGACTCTTGTTTGGAGGCCAAGAACACCATTGGACATGTGCATTTGATGATCTTAGAAATATTGGTTCACTCGAAAACGAACCCAAAGAGAACAAAACCTCGTATATCGGATTCAACTTCCATACCTTTGAATCATGGGTACCCCAATCTCATGTCGATATTGAACAACAAGAACCTGAGATAACTACTCCATGATCTATCGATCTCCATTCGAAAAGAAGCAACGCCGCATTGTTCGACTCAGAACGATCGGGATTGTTCTCGTTGGGTTTGTCATTTTTACAATCCTGGATTTTCCTCTCGCGTATCTTTTCTTTACAGGACCTGATCGTTCGATCGAACACCATGATTGGTATCGGATGCTTCGGGTAGTTGGGTTCATGGGAACATGGGCAGTCATCGGGACTGTGTTCATTGTGCATGATCGAAACAGAATCCGGGGTTTGTCGGTATTCCTGAGTGCTTTGGTATCCGGAGCAGTTGCAGAGTTGCTCAAGCTTGTTTTCGCGCGAGAGCGCCCAGTTGATGGCAATAATCTTCAAGAGGGTTTTTACCATTTCCGAGCTCCGTTTTCTGGATTCGTCAACGGTTCAAACCTTGGGTTGCCCTCTTCTCATGCCGCGGTTGCGTTTGGGGGATGTTTTATGCTTGCCGCGATGATTCCGAATACTCGTCGAGTTCTGATACTTCTCGCGATCGGGTGTGGAGTCACTCGTATGCTGACAGGTGCTCATTTTTCGACTGATGTGTATCTTGGCGCCATTGTTGGTTGGTGTGTTTCGATTTGGATTTCTCGATTAATACCAAGATCTGAGCCCAAGTTCATGCTCTCGTGTTGAGCTCAAACGAGCCTACCATTCACCAAGACTATGAATACTCTGAATCGTTACATCGCGCGCCAATATCTCTTTAATGTCTTCGCGCTCTTTGTTATTCTGTTCAGCTTTGTGATCGTGATCGATGTATCACTGAATATGGATCGTTTTCTTCGTTTAGCAGATCGCCTCGCCGTGAGCGATGCGGGTGATGCACCATCAACTATTCGTCGATGGACAGTCACGATATTGCTCATCGTGGATCTTTGGTGGCCGAAACTGCTCCAGCTTTACAACTTCTTGATCGGGATGGTGCTTGTCGGCGCGATGGGATTTACATTCTCGCAGATGACACGGAACCGAGAGTTTGTCGCGATGATGGCCGCAGGGGTAGGTCTCCATCGAGTACTCAAACCCATTATTGTGATTGCGTTTGGATTTAGTGTGATTCAGGTCGTCAATATGGAACTGATAATCCCTAAGGTCGCGCCGTTGCTTGTTCGAGATCATGGAGAAGCAGGATCGCACCAACTCGGGTCTGCTTCAGTTCCTCTCACACTAGATGGATCAGGTAGATTGTTCAGAGCAGCATCGTTCGATGCGGATACAGACACTCTTGAAGGGGTCTATATCCTTGAACGAGACTCCTCTGGTAAAGCTTCGAGAACCATCACTGCTAAATCTGCAACATACAACAACGGCGGATGGGATTTGTTGGGAGGCGAAGCTCAAGCTCGGGGGGTTTCCACAATCGAACCCGCGATTCCACTCGCAAGGATTGATTCAACTCTCGATCCAAACGAGTTGAGAATGAATCGTTATGAGTCATATTCGCAGGCACTGAGTTTTACACAAGTCACTCAAATGCTCAGCCGCGAGACCCTGACGGATCCTGCAAAGCGAGCTCGATATACGCGAATCAAATGGGGTCGATTCGCAGTCATAATCTCATCTCTCCTTGCTCTTGTGATCGCAATGCCTTTCTATATCACGCGAGAACCCAAAAACATGGTGGTTCAATCGCTCAAATGTGCTCCGGTCGCCATTATTTCACTTATTGGTGGCGTATTGGGTGCATCTGCATCCATACCTGGGATTCCTCCTGCTCTGGGAGTGTTTATTCCAGTGATGCTGCTCTCTGTGATTGCGGTTGCACAGGTAAGCTCGATGAAGACTTAGATTCAAAGCACACGAAGTCTTCTTCAAAGTTTCACAACAAAGTTCTTGCTTGGGTTTCAAAAAATACGATGATACAGAGAGTGTTTTTCACACACGGAGTTTTCTTATGGCCTCGATTGTCTTCTACTTTCAAGTTCACCAACCACATCGGCTCAAACCCTATTCTGTATTCCATACAGATCCTTTTTACTTTGATGAAGATTCGAATGGAGAGATTTGTCGAAAAGTTGCGGATAAGTGCTATCGGCCGACGACTAAGCTCATGTTGGATCTGGTGAAAAGACACGAGGGTAACTTCCGTCTTTCTTACGCGATCACAGGGACTGTCATCGAACAGTGGAAAAAATTCTGTCCAGATGTTCTGGATCTCTTTGTTGAACTTGCTGAGACGGGGTGTTGCGAGTTCGTCGCAGAAACATATTACCACTCTTTGAGCTATATCTATTCCCAGGACGAGTTTGCACATCAAGTAGATATGCATACCAAACTCATTGAAGAACATTTTGGTCAAACGCCAACCGTGTTCCGTAATACAGAACTTATCTATACAAACGAACTCGCGAGTGCATTGTCCAAAATCAAAGACAAGGACGGAAATCGTCGGTTCTTAGGAACAATCTGCGAAGGGACGGATTCGCATCTTGGATATCGATCACCGAACTATGTATATCGTCCTCCTTCACAAGACGGGTCATCGGTTTTAGGACCTGACGGCCGACCGTTTGGGCTTCTACTTAAGAACTACAAACTCTCAGACGACATTGCGTTTCGTTTTTCAAACAAGGGCTGGGAAGAATGGCCATTGACAACAGAGAAGTTTGCGAAGTGGGTTCATGACATCAACGGCGACGGATATCTTTGTAACCTCTTCATGGATTATGAAACCTTTGGTGAACATCAGTGGGAAGATACTGGGATCTTCAACTTTATGAAAAAACTTCCAGAAGCAGTCTTCGATGTTGCTCATAAATCAGATGGAACAACAGAGAATCACTTTATAACCCCATCTGAGGCGCTCAAAAGATTCGACCCTGTCGGGGAGTATGATGTCCCTGAGTACATTTCGTGGGCCGACTCTGAACGCGATCTATCTGCATGGCGTGGAAACGCAATGCAACACAACGCACTCGAAGAAACCTATAAAGTAGAGAAAATTCTGAAAGATCGACTCGTTGAAATGAAATCTGTTCCCGATACTAAGCAATCGGAAGAGCTTGATCACATCCTTAATGATTGGCGAAAACTCACAACCTCAGATCATTTTTACTACATGTGCACAAAGTACTGGGCCGACGGCGACGTCCACAAATACTTCAGCCCGTATGATTCGCCTTACGATGGGTACATCAACTTTATGAATGTACTCGATAATGTTCGTACACGGATCGCAAAGGCGTAACCAGAGCACTCACTGTTTTCTTGCGATCGAGAATGCGTTGCGTATTGCGATTCGCTCAAATCGCGCTGTGTAGATCGTAGATGTATCAAGCAATCCTGCGAGATCAACCCGAGACGCAGGGGGCGATCCATCAATTCCATATCGTCTATTCAAAATTAGTTGATCTCGATCATCGAGTTGTTCGACGATTTTTAAAATACGCGGATTACACATTAACCATTGGTGCCATGGGTTTATGATTCGTGACCAGTCTTCGACGATATGTCCAGGAGGAATTCTTCGAGATGCTTTTCCTGCGCTGGGTGGCTGAGCAATATCAGGTTGGTGCGATGCAAACCGTGTGATTACTAAACCAACAGGAGCCGCGATTCGGCCGCTATGAGTTGGGTCAAACCGATCGATTGCATCACTTGCAACGCGAATTGAACCGAGTAATAAGAACGAAGCTCGTGTAGGATCGAGTGTGTCGATCGGGCCGCCGATCTTGTGCTCGATGGTTTGTAAAATTAGGTTGAACTGCGAGTACAGCAACTCCGCTTTGAGCATGCCTGCCCATCGGAGTTTGGTTTCGATTTCATCGAGCGTAGGCGCAGATGGTGTTGTTTTGTCGAGGGAGTGAAACAGCGCGCCCGCGCTTTGCAAGAGCAAATGATATGCTTTCGCTCTCATTGTTTCAGAATAGACCACTGTTGGTTCAGGGGTGCGCATCTGTGCGACAAGCTCAAATAAATCAGTCAGAGTTCGTGGCATAAGCCCTTGGTTTACCGCAGGTGAATCGAGAAGGGGTTCTTCGTCAAGGTGCTCATCAACCTGTGTCGGGAGTTTATATGATTCGAGCAAATGCATTCGTGCAGAGTTAATCGCTCGTAGAACTGCATTGTGAGAACGAGCAGTCTTCTTTGCAATTTCAGAAGGTTCAATGCCTCGCAACGACGCACGGTGTGCGAAGATTTGATCTCTTGTACTTGTTGGTTTCGGATCATTGAATATTGGTGTAAGAGATTCTCGATCGATCCGTATGAGCGCTTTGCGAACGCCTTCGTGACTGTGTCCAGTTCTTAACGCAATCCTCGCAGCCGACTGTGAGCGGGACCATCCCAAATGTCTGCGATATCCCTTTGCCCATCGTTCAAAGAGTGAAATTTTGGAACTCTCAATCCGATCAAATTGAGCAGCCCTCCCTAGACGTTCTGCGTTGAGCGACTCGAACCATTCAACAGCGGATTGCATAAAAATAATCAGACGCCGACCCGATCCCAAATCAAGCCGACGAGCAATGAGCCCAAGTCTGCGATATCGTTCGATTGTCTTTCTACTCACATTCCATCGACTCGCTAGTGAGTTGATTGTTTCGTAAGGCGCATGAATATCTGATTCCGAGAGTTTTGCATGTTCAGAAATATGTTCCGCAACAGCAGATAGATCACCGCGGAGTGCTTCTCCTGGTATTAGCGCAGGAGATTCAATCTCAGGACGATACCCAGTTATTCGAAAAACAATCCAATCTTCAGGGTAGATCCCCTCTGGGTCTACCTGGGGAGCAAGTTCGTCGATCCGATCAAGATGTCGAAGCAGAGTTGGTTTTGATGCAAAACCAAGCTCATTTGCGAGCTGGGAGATGCAGGGAACCTTTGCGTGTGATACTGCGGGCACAGTGTAGTTTATGCTATATAGAGTGTGTAAGCAGCGAGTTGATAACAATCTCGATCTCAGTGTTCATTCAGTATGAAATTGAGGGAGATTGATGGAGATATGTATCGTTGTCGAGTTGTTGAATTAGAAAATCTGCAACATCCGGACGGGAGATTTTTGCCTTTGCAGTTTTGTTTGAAACCGTAAATCCGTGTCGATACGACCCGGTGAAATCACCTTTGGTAAAACTGCCAGGTCGAATAATGGTCCAATCGAGCTCGCTTTGTTTGATATGTTGTTCTTGGAGATGATGATCCGCAAAGAGCCTACCCATTAGTAAGGGGCCGATGACGTGTTTGTACTTAAGTGGGAGTAATGTGTGACTATCACCAACTCCCATTGATGACAAACAGATTAATCGAGAGACATTTGCTTTATTCATTGCGTCGACAATGTTCTTGGTTCCATGTGATCTAAGTTTGCTCTTATCGAGGAGGGGCATTCCAAGAGTACAGATCACAACATCCTGTCCTTGCGTCGCGTTGAATACATCGCTTTGGTCAAGGATGTCACCCTTGAATGGGTGAAGGAGTTGATGGGTGAGATTTATATTGTCCGGGTTTCTGGTGAACGCGGTAACATTGTGTCCGAGCTCGAGGAGTTGTTCAAGCACGAGTCTTCCGATGCTGCCAGTGGATCCAAAGAGTGTGATGTTCATTAGATATCCTTATGTGAGTTGGTTTGGGGTTATTTCATCGAGTAAAACGCGAAGATAAAACAAAGCGTCGATATCACAGCGGCTACAGAGCGAACATGATTCCAAAGTGTCCATCGGGAAAGATATATGCTCCAGAATTTCTGAGCTCGTAGATTTGCAGAGTCTTCGAATCTCGAAGCAAGACTCTCAAGTTTGTGATTCATTGGGATATTGAAAAGAATCGAAACACCCATCACTCCTAAGAGATAACACGAACCCCCAACAATGAGCCAGATTGATTCTGGGTCGCTGATTTGTGTGACTCCTGCGAAGATCAATATGACGCTCAGAACGGCGCTTATCCAAATCCCGTGAATGAAAACTGATCGATATACCTTGCGATTGATCTCTGTCATCGCGTCAATTCCGCTCGAAGGTGGGGTTGTGGCGAGTGATCTCATGATGAAATCTGAGAACGCAAAGAAAATTCCCCCGACGACCCCGGTAACAAGAATGGCGGTGCCACAAACGAATATTGGCCAATTATGCAGCATTTACAGGCTCCTAGGAGGGTTTGGTGTTGATAAACCACAATAGCTTTACACGGTGTAAAGTTGTCGACGAGGCAAGGTTACGATACACTTGACACAATGTCAAGCAAAGAAGCAAAAACTAGAACAAAGATTCTCGAAGCCACTTGGAAGCTCATGGAGCAAAATCAAGGGCAAGGCGTTCGTATGAGCGATATCGCAAAAAGCGCAGGGGTGTCTCGTCAAGCGGTTTATCTTCATTTTGAATCGCGCGTCGATCTGATGAATGCAACGACGAAATATGTTGATGAAGTGCTTGGACTCGATGAACGACTTCAATGCGTATCAGATGCACCCAGCGCAACAAAGGCTCTTGAGTTGTTCATTGAAGTTTGGGGCAACTACATCCCAGAAATCTATGGTTTGAGCAAAGCGTTACTCGCGGTTCGAGACACCGATGAAGCAGCCTCCAAAGCGTGGGATGAATGCATGAGTTGTTTGCGTAACGCAAGCAGAGATATTGTTGAAGGACTCAATCAAAGCAAAGTGTTGTCATCGCAATGGACAAATGACGCAGCTGGGGATTTGCTTTGGACAATGTTGTCAGTTCAGAACTGGGAACAACTCATCAACGATTGCGGCTGGTCACAAACTCAGTATGTTGACGGAATGACAAAGATGATTCAAGCTTCGATCTTGGATTGAACATTCGAAATAATCAAGGATATTCATCATGAGTGATATCAATGCGATTGAAAACGATGTGGTGGATCACTATTACGGATCCAATCTACTTGAGCGCATTCGACATGCGTGCGTCTCAGTAGGGATCGATCCAGATCAACTGACATTGGAACAAACTTCAACTTTCGACGAGTTTCATATCGGGGGTGCAGCTGCCACGGAATATGTGTTGTCCAAACTGGATATTCAACCTAACTCACAAGTGCTTGATGTTGGGTGTGGTATAGGTGGGCCTGCAAGACACATCGCAAAGATGACCAGTTCTCATGTTACTGGGATTGATCTTACTCCAGGATATATTGATGCTGCGATCTCGCTCTCTCGTGCTACTGGGACAGAGAATACGACATCATTCGTAGTTGGGAATGCGATTAAAACGCACTATGAAAATTGTGTTTTTGACACGGTTGTTTCGTTTCATGTCGCGATGAATATCAAGGACAGGGCAGGTCTATATCAAGAAATGAATCGTGTACTTACAGAGACTGGTACACTTTGTTTGTACGATGTACTTCAATCGAATGAGAATGAACCGGTTTATCCAGTGCCGTGGGCAGCCTCATCAAAGACGAGTTTCTTGCTGACAATCGATCAAACTCGAAACGCACTTGAGCAAGCAGGGTTTGAAATTGAGTTAGTCGAGGATATGTCAGACACTGCAACTGCGTTCTTTGCGAAGATAGCACACGCTTCTCAATCAGCACCGAGCCCACTTGGGATAAAACTTCTGATGACAGACGATGCGCCTAGATTGTTGGGAAACCTTCGCGAATCATTTGAAAGCGGATCAGTTAAACCAGTCTTGATGATCGCTAAAAAAAGGATCAGCAGCTGATTTTCGCGAGACTCTGATTGAAATCGAGCCACTTAGGTTCTGCGGTGTCAAGAATATTGTGCTCTTTTAGTTTCTGATAAAACAGTTGTACAGACTCCATTGCGCGAGCGTCAGGATCGAACTTGAGCAACTCTCCAATGTAACTGCGGGCGAGATCCGCCGGCCAGTTATGAGTCTTTGCTTGTGTCGTGACAAGCCAATCCAAGCGTAAGTTGTTGCGCAATCGAACTCGTTCGAGCATCGCGGCGGCTTCAAGAATTTTGGGTGTATTCGCGTCTTTTGATCGACACATCCATGTTGCGTAGACAAACGGAAGCCCAGTAAGATCGTGCCAAGCTTGTCCAAGATCGATTTGATGTGGGTATCGAACAGCAGGCGGAGAATCGACGACAACTTTGTCTCCGATCAGCAACACTGTTTCAGGCCAAGCCTCTTCGGGCGAATCTGCATTTGTACCCGTCTTTTCGCGAGCGTCGAAGGGTTTAATTTCTGCATTGACTCCGAATTGTTCTCGAAGAATCAAATCCGCAAGCATAACGGAAGTGTGTGAATCTGTATCAGCGTGAACAGTCTTGATTTGCTCAGGGGGGACAGAGCTAAATAGTCGAACCGTGAGTGTTGGGCCATCACACCCGATCATTCCTGATGGAATGAGGGTGAGATCGCTCTGTGGGTTCGCAGCATCGACAATCGATGCGAGTCCTATATCTACGGTTCCATCGACGATCATTTGCCCAATTATGGAAGGGACTGCTTTGACGAGCTCGCACCCTGTCCAAGTGTCGAGGCCTTCGATGAGTGAGATGGTATTGAGAAACTGTACAGCAGCGATCTTTGTTGACATCTGGATACACCTCAGAATGGGCAAATGGGCTCGAAAACGAGAGATTGATAAAGAATCACATAATTCGCCGATTGAACCGATAGATTCAGTGGCACGAGTCCGTTTTGACCGTACATTGAAGGCAGGTCAACCAAGAAAGACCTCTCTGTTTACGGGTGAGATCTGCGAATTCGTGGTGTTTCTCTCTTTCGTCACGATTCCTCCGAGGGATCAGCACCCAAAGTCAGAGAGAGTGGTTTAAGGGTTGACGACAATTAGGTAGGTGTTCCATCGATTTGAGTGCTGGATTTCAGTCTCAAATCTGCTCGGTGTGTTTGCTTGATCGAAGATCACGCATACAGGTCACACATGGTGGGTCCATAGGACAAATAATGGACCCGCGTCTCGATCGCGAGACGAAGGCGTTGAAAAGCGCTCACACGCGATCGGCACGGGTTCAGCGAGTATTCACGAATTACCTACCCACCCGGCGTCGGGTTGCGCTACAGCCCGGCGTCGATTTTTATTTTTGCACTCCATATTGAGCAGATGGACGAATTCCGTCGGGAAGAGTCAGGATCGCAAAGATTTGGTTTCTGGACAGAACTACAAAGTTTGTCCCTCGGCGACGCCGATAAACCATTCGTGACAGACACACCAACCATTCTCATAGGCGGCGGCGGCCACGCGAAGGTTGTGCTCGATGCAGCACAATGCGCCGGAGTTGAAATCCTAGGGTTCTTCGATGATGACTCAGATGCGCCAATTTCAAGAATGCCGAGCTGTCCTCAATATTTAGGTGGGTTCAAACAGCTTGGGTCATTCTCAAACGCAACCATCATGCTCGCGATTGGGGATCTAAGTTTGCGATCAAATTTGATTGATCAGTTAGGTCAAGTTGAGTTTTCAACTCCAATCATTCATCCATCAGCAATTATTGCAAAGAATGCGACGATTTCGGATGGCGTGTTTGTAGGACCCGGAGCAGTAGTAAACACAGATGCAACGATCTCCGCGCATGCGATAATTAATACCGGTTCTATCATCGAACATGATTGCCAGATTGGGATGAACTCCCACATTGCGCCAAGAGTAGTTCTCGGAGGCGGCGTGAGAATCGGAAATCACACTCTCATCGGAATCGGGTCGACAGTCTTGCCTGGGGTTTGCATCGGGACTAAATGTGTAGTAGGTGCAGGTTCAGTGGTAACACAATCAATCGTCGACAATGAAACTGTTGTTGGAGTTCCTGCTAGATCGATCCGCGTTGGGGTTTTATAAACCTAAAGTGTGTTATTCGTCTGAAGTTGAGTTTGCTTGTTCTCTAAGTGATTGAGCACGATCAAGCAGGTTTTCTCTTGCGCCATCTGGATCGGTCGCTTCTTCAACTTGTTCGAGATCGAAGTGCCATTCAATGAGAGGTTTGAGCTTGGTGGGTAGTGCCGTTGCGATCAAGTCTGGACCAGGATATTCGTAGAATGGTGCTTTTGCTTCGCGGAGTTCATTAATCGATTCATATCCATCGAGCTCGACGCGGACATCGTACCCACCGTAAAAAGTGAACCGAGTTTCAACTGGGGTTGTGCCGACATCTTGGTCATTGATCCAGACGCGTGCACCAACAGGTGCAGATGTCACTCGGATACGTCGTTCAACGCAACCTGACATGACTACGCAAAGTGCGCAAGCCGCAGCTAGCAATCCAGCGGTAGATTTACGCATCGAGCGCCTCGCGATCGTTTTGGGTCTGATGTGCAGGCTCGTCAAACTCATCGCCCTTGAACATTGATCCCAGATATGCATTGCGAACAGTTTCTGAGTTGATCAGTTCTTTCGGAGTTCCTTCTGCAAGGACGCGTCCAGAGTTGAGGATGTATGCACGATCACAGACTCGCAATGTTTGTTGGACATTGTGATCGGTAATCAAGATTGAAATCCCACGTTGTGTGAGTGCACGGATTTCTGCTTGTAGATCCTCGACGGCGATTGGGTCTACGCCGCTGAATGGTTCATCGAGAAGGATGAGCTTAGGATCAGTCACAAGAGCACGAGCGATTTCGAGTTTTCTTCGTTCTCCACCTGAGCAGGTTCTCGCCGCGTCGTGCGCCTTGTGCGAAAGAGAGAACTGCTCGAGAAGTGAAGCCGCCTTCGCTTTTCGAGCTCTTCGATTGAGCGGGAGTGTTTCTAAGATTGCAAGCAGGTTCTGCTCACATGTGAGTCTTTGAAACACAGATGGTTCCTGCGATAGGTATCCCATCCCCAACTGAGCATGGCGATACATCGGGAGTCCAGTAACTTCGGTGTTGTTAAAAAGAACTCGGCCTGCGTCTCGTTCGATCATTCCGATCGTCATTCGAAATGTTGTCGTTTTACCTGCGCCGTTTCGTCCGAGCAATCCGACGATCTCTGCATGCTCTACATCGAGAGAGACACCATCAACGACAGTTCGGTCGTTGTAAGACTTTCTGAGATCGATTGCTTCTAGGAGAGCCACGGACAAGTGTATTCCGTAGGGTGACGCAAGGCATGATTTATCTGTTGTGCTTTCAAAGTCAATTGAAGCAACGATTCGAGGTTTTTTACTTCAAGAATCGAAAAGTCATTGGGTATCGATAGAACTCGCCGCGATTCGCTGCCATCGCTGCTTGGATCATCCCAACGATCCCCAAAACATATGGAAGCAATACTAAAACCGCACCGATTCCGCAGGTAATGATTGCGATCGGAATCCAGATGATGGAGTAGATGATCAAAGATATCTGGAAGTTGATTGCCTCTCGGCCGTGATCGTCAAGGAAGGGAGATTCTTCCTTTTTAATGTTCCACATGATGATTGGAACAAGAATAGCGAACCCTGTAAGAACAACATGAGCGAGCAATGAAAGATGCAACATGAGCGCGAATGTGCGTTCGTCGTCGGTCGCGTCAGGATCAAAAGCGCGTCCTCGTGCATTAATCGGAGGGTCACGATGCTCGTGTTGGAATTGGTTTTCGTTGCTCATGATGACTCATTATCCCATGCGAGACCATCCCCGCAAGGGATGATTGGGAACTAATAACACTCAATTTCAGCAATCACAAGACATTGTGAACCAAAATCAATAGTGCTCTTGTGTAAGAGAATCTGTATTCGTGTTTAAATCGTGCGATCGTTATCAGTTGCCGAACAGGTTCTTTTCTGCAAACATGCCTTTTTCTTCGAAGTACGAAAGTGCTTCTTCTGTAGAGCTAAAGACCTTTGTCGCGGTTTCCGTAATGAACGGTGAAGGGTTCTTTGAAGGTTTCCAGACCACATAAACCTCTTTTGCATGCTCCCAGGCGTGTTGAAGTTCGCGCTCTACGCCGCTCGATAGTCCTGGGATGATCTTGCCTGATTCAGACTTGAGCTCTGGGACATAACTCACAATCATGTCTGCTTGATCAATCAGTTTGAAGTCGCGCATGTAGATCTGGCCATCGATGTCCCCTGCGATGTCGAGCACTTCACGAGTCCGCATGCGGATTGGTTCCATGTCTTTTTGGATACCCCCGAGTTGGTGCGGCTGATGATCGAAGAAATCTTGTCCGTCTTTTGCAGCGTCGAGCGCACGATCAAGAAGGAGTTTTTCGTCTACATCACCCGGGTCGAAGGTTACGAAGTGTTCTGCGAGTTGAGCGCGGAACGCGTCGATCTCGGCCATCACCTCAGGCATGTCGATAACATGTGACATCGGGAAAGATGGATATACCTTCTTCATTTCAGGTCGACAAAGTAGTTGGAAGAGGGTGTCTGTTGTTTGTGAGAATCGACCTCTCGCGACAATGTAGAACTTTGAACCAGGGATTGCCTGGGACATAAGCTCAGTTGCGAGGATTTCTTCTTCACGCCAAACCATACAGTCCTTGAGTGTCGCATCGATATCGTGGTTCGCGTTGAGGCGCTGATGAACAACTTCGATGTTGTCGACGAGACATACGAAGATGTCTGGCGCTAGCTTTGTAATCTGATCAAAGTCGAAGGCTGAGAACAAACCATGGCGCCAACGGAATGTCGCGTGTGTGTTGATCAGGGAATGTTCATGATTCGGAGCATCTGCAATGATGTCTTTGAATGCAGCGCGTCTCAATGAGTTGAGTCGGGAAATGGGCAAATCGAGGATGCGACCCGGACGGATGTCGAGGGCTTCGTCGTACATCATGTTTCCGACATGATACATTGAGATAGTTTCAGCTTGAGCAGTCGTGAAGTCTTCGACTTCCTTAAGGTAGGATTTTTTGTCCATTCCGACTTGGCCAGTTACAATTGCGCGCATGTTGAATCTCCTGATGAAGGGGGTGATTGTAGCATGGAAGTATTGTTTGTTGAGTATTTTAGGGAATGTGTGTTCGAATCAGGACGATCATAAAACACTCAGTTTCCCGATGATGCTATACTCAGGGGCGATAACCAAAACAACCACCAGTCGGGAGCATTTTAATGGCTATTCTCGTTGATAAAGACACCAAGGTCATCTGTCAGGGCATTACAGGCTCATTCGGTGCTTTGCACACCAAGGGCTGCTTCAACTATGGCACCAAAATGGTCGGCGGCGTGACTCCTGGAAAAGGAGGCCAAACGGACCCAAACGGACTCCCAATCTTTGATACAGTTCGACAAGCAGTCGAAGCAACTGGCGCTGACGCAACCATGATCTTTGTTCCACCTGCGTTCTGTGCAGACGCAATGCTCGAAGCAATGGACGCGGGAATTCGTTTGATTTGCTGCATCACTGAAGGCGTACCAGTCAACGACATGATCATGATCCGTCGTGTGATGGACGATCGCAACGCGGCGGCTCGCGGAGCAGATTCAGGACATTCAACTGAGCTCTTCACGCTCATTGGTCCAAACTGTCCTGGGATCATTACTCCTGGTCCGAAGACCGGAGAAGATACTGCAGAAAGCAAATACACCGACGAAGCGCATGGCGGCGGCGGCTGCAAGATCGGGATCATGCCAGGCTACATCCACACGCATGTGTCTGAAGCTCCTACCGGAAAAACAGTCGGTATTGTTTCACGATCAGGAACACTCACATATGAAGCCGTCTGGCAAACCTCGCAACTCGGGATGGCGCAATCAACCTGTGTAGGTATCGGAGGCGATCCAATCCGTGGTCTGAACCACATCGATTGCTTGAGATTGTTCCAAGAAGATCCAGACACTGACGGGATCCTCATGATCGGCGAAATCGGTGGCGAAGACGAAGAAGCAGCCGCAGAATACATCAAGAATCATGTGACGAAACCAGTCGCCGCGTTCATCGCAGGACGCACAGCGCCTCCAGGTAAACGAATGGGACACGCAGGTGCGATTATCTCATCTGGCGCAGGCGGAAAACCAACTGGTACTGCAGACACAAAGATCAGCGCATTGCGTGATGCAGGAGCAGAAGTCGCACTTAACCCATCAGAAATGGGTGTTGCAATGGCAAAAGCAATGGGGATTGCTCCAGTAACTGCTTAACCAATTGAGACTTAAGTACCAAAGCACCCGTACAAGCGGGTGTTTTTTGTTTGAGTAATAAGGAAGGGTTAAATTATGTCAAATATCGCAAAAACAGGGGGGGTGAAGCAGTAATTCTTGATACAGTCATTCTGCTTCAGTTGGAGTCTGAAGCACCAAGTCTGTGAATTTTGATAAACGAGTTGTATGGAGAGAGACATGCGTTTACTTTTAGCGATTTCCGCAGGTTGTGCAGCATTAGCTACACAGTCATCCGCGAGCGAGTTGTACTTCCAAGATTTTTCTACTCAAGGATCTGGATACAGCACTTCGGTTTCCGAGTTCAGTGACGGCGGGTTCGATTTCTTCACCCAGTCAGACGCAAACTCAGTGAACTCATCAGTCAACTACAACGGTGCAGACGGCGCGTATTTCGCCGGGATGGATCTTGATGGCGAAGGCGCATCACTTCCATTGACACTCACAACAAGTGCGTTCGATATTTCGAATGCAACGAATCTTCAGTTCATGATTGATCTTGCTGAAGACGGATCAAACGACGGCAACAACGATTGGGATTCTTCTGACTCAGTTGCTTTCGAGTACCAAGTCGACGGCGGCGGATGGGTTTCAATCTTCTCCGCAGTGAACAACGGCGATCAGTTTAACTCTGCTGCATTCGTCAATGGTGTGCAGATCACTGATACCTTCTCAACTTTCACTGCAGATCTCAGTGGCGTTACAGGTTCGACCATGGAGATTCGTCTCGTATGGCAACTCAACTCGGGTGACGAAGATCTCGCGATCGACAACATTACACTCTCTGGAACTGTTGCAGTCGTTCCACTACCGCCTGCGGCATTCGCAGGGCTCGGGCTCCTCGCAGCTTTGGGTGCTCACAGGAAATTCAAGAAGTAAAAAGACAAAGCGACCAGTTTATTAAAACACCCCACACTTATGTGGGGTGTTTTTATTGGGATACTAGTTCAAAAAGAGGCATTTACACAATTTGCGATTAATGCATTGACAATGATCGACATGTTAAACGAAGAAAACATTGAATCGAACGTGTCTTATCGTGAACAGACGTCTTGGCTGTACCTGTTTGCTATGTCATTGACATTTGGTCCTTACCTAGTTTGGATGGCGATCTGCCTCCGGGTGTGGCGCTGGGCCAGCCAGGAGCGGATCTTTCTCCATTGTGGTTATATGCGATCGCATGTGTGATCCATTGCTGATCCTGGGCGCCGGGCATTTATGGCTGCCAAAGCAGAGCCCAGATGACGCGAAGGCGCCTTTAGATGAGCGAGACCGTGCAATACAACTGCGATCAACTGGAGCAGCCTACAAAGTGCTTCTTGTGGGGATGATCTTGGTTGGGTGTGTAATGCCCTTTACTTCAGGTGGATGGAAGATCGTGAACACAGCGATTTTCATGATCGTGATTGCTCAGGTCGTTCACGATGGGTTGTCGATCTGGAGTTATCGTCGAGGTTGGCATGCGTGAGAAGATCATCACAAACAATATTCGTATGTTACGATTTTTGAACGGCGAGATGACACAATCCGAACTAAGGAAACGTGTAGGTGTAACGCGTCAAACGATTGCCGCGATCGAAGCAGGGAAGTATTCTCCATCTCTCGAAGCAGCATTCGGTATCGCAGAAGTTCTCGGAAAACGATTAGATGAAGTATTTGCGTGGGGGGAAATAGAGAATGAAGAATCAAGGGTGAGATTAAACGACTCTTGATGAACTCCTATTCGATTCTTTGCACATCGCCACCCAACATCACGAACTCGACATCTTGGTACGCATGAACATCTTTCATCGGGTCTTTTGGTAGTGCAATGAGATCTGCAAACTTCCCTGGTTCGAGTGTTCCGATTTGGTCGTCAACTCCGATGAGTTTCGATGCGTTTATAGTGGCGCTGATTAAGCAATCTTCGAGTGTCATCCCTGCTTCGTGCATGTAGACAAACTCAAGAGCGTTGGTGCCGTGAGCGCCGACTCCGACATCAGTACCAAATGCGATATTGACTCCTGCTGTATAAGCACGAGCAAACGTTGCTTGTATGAGTGGACCAACTTCAGACGCTTTCTTTTGAATCGCAGGTGGGAAGTAGCCTTCAATCTTTGCTTTGTCTTCAACAAACTTTCCTGCGTGAATTGTTGGAACGAGGTATGCGCCGCTTTCTAAGAAGAGTCCGATCGATTCGTCGTTGATGTATGTCCCGTGCTCGATCGAGCTTACTCCAGCGCGGAGTGCAGCGTTGATCCCGTCTGATCCGTGGGCGTGCGCTGCGACTTTGCGTCCCATCATCCGAGCAGCTTTAACAATGGATTCAAGTTCGTCTTCGAAGAACTGTTGGTCAACCCCTGCAGCGGTCGGCGAGAGCACGCCACCAGTCGCAGTGATCTTAATGAGATCGACACCTTCGCGTATTCGAGCACGAACCGCCTTCCTCGCTTCGGCAGGGCCATCAGCTGGCGCGAGATGATCATCTAGATGAGGTCGAAGCGCTGGAGACAAGGAGTTTGTAGGATCTCCGTGGCCGCCGGTGACACTAACCGGAGGCCCTGAGACATACATACGTGGGCCAGGCACAATACCTTGGTTAATACGATCGCGTAGCGCAAGTGCAACAGATCCAGGGGACCCAACATTGCGAACTGAAGTGAATCCTGCGTGGATTGTTTTCTGTGCGTTCGCAACGCCATCGATTGCGGCGTGCGCTGGTCCTTCTTGCATGCCTCGGCGCATTCGCTCAAACGCGGGCAGGATTTCTCCTGTCAAATGTGTGTGACAATCGATAAGTCCTGGAAGGACGAAGGATTCGGATAGATCGATAACTTGAATATTATCTTCGCCCTCTATCTCACTTGCAACGACGAACCCATCACGAATTTCGACGATGATTTCGTCTTCAATGATTATGGAGACATTCGATTGGGTGGGTTCGCCGGGAATTGCGATCAGATGACCACAATGAATGATCGTGGTTTGTTCTCCGATCGCAGAGCGCGAGAGAGCGGTTATAACGATTATGCAAGCAATACGAAAACAACGGGTCATGTTTAACTCCTCAATAAGATTAGCAAGTTACCACATTTGAGCCTCCCATGGATTGCGCAGATGTTGCCTGCCTGTTGATTTCTTGATCGCAGCTCCTCGGTATATGGTGGTTTACGAGAAAAACATACTCAGGACACTCTGAACAAGGAGTAAGTGTGCTTACTAAACTGTTCGTAATTAATCCTGAATTAGGTAATTGACTCGATTATCACCAGAAAGACACCGAAATTGAAGTGTCGAATCGTTCGACTGTCGAATGTGATCTGTGGGTAAATCGTCTCGAATGACTGATCCAATCAACCAAGTTGATGAGCTTAAATCCTCTCCGCCAATCGGAGTGTGGAGCCGTTTTGTTGATGGATATCTCGCAATGGTTCTCGTGTTTCTTATTGCGATGACAACTTGGATCGCAGCGTACACGATGGTGTATCAATCATCCAAACGAACTCAATCAAACAAGCTTGAAGAGAATGCGATTTCAATTCGCAATGATATTGTCGAGCGGATCAACGACTACAAAGTAGGAATTGAGTTTGGAAGACGATTCTTCGAATCCAGTCACGAAGTTACCCGCCGCGAGTGGGGGATGTACTACAACGAGGAAAGTCTAAACGAGCACTTTCCCGGCGTGCTTGGTTTTGGAATCGTTCAGTATGTAGAACCTGACGATCTTGAAGAGTACCTTGTAAAAACCCGAGCCGATGACGCACCTGATTATCAGGTGCACGCCCATCCCGGATATGAAATATCAGATTCAACCCCGAACTACTTAATCAAGTATTTTGAACCTGCATCCAGGAACAGGATAGCATGGGGTCTCAATGTTGCTGCTCGCCCTGAAAATCGCATTGTGTATGATCAATCGAGAGACAAAGGAGTGCTATGTGTTTCTGACCCGATCCAACTCCTTCAAACTGGAGTGAGGGAATGGGGACTTGTCTTTGCTTTGCCTGTCTATAAAACGGCAATGGAAATTGAAACAGTTGAGCAACGCAGAGAAGCAATCCTTGGATGGGTTGTTTCTTCAGTTGGGATGAGTCAGTTTTTCAAAAGCGAGTGGCAAAAAGAGTGGGACTACTTTGAGATCCAACTGGCAACTCGCCCGCAGATGAATCAGATCAAAGCACAAGTTCTCTATCGTTCGTCGATGGCGTCAGAGGATCAACAAGATCAGTGTTGTTCAACAAATATTCCACTACAGATTGAGAATCAATCATTGGTACTCAAAGTGATGAGCAAACAAAAACATCAGCCTTGGGTTACATCGAAGAGCTCGGTCGAAGTACTGATCACAGGTTTTCTGATTACCGGTTTGCTTACCATGATTACTTGGTCGATCACAAGAACAAAAGCAAAGGCAATCCGAATCGCAGGATCAATGACAACTTCAATCCGCGAGAGCGAATATCGTCAGCGCTTACTTGCGTTACAAGCAGAAAGTGCGAACAGGGCAAAGTCTGACTTCCTCGCGAATATGAGTCATGAAATTCGAACGCCGATGACGGCTATTCTCGGGTACGGCGAGTTGCTCGAAGACAATGTTTCGAACGAATCAAGCGAGAGCAATATCGAAGCAATCGCATCAATCCAACGATCTGGAAAGCATTTGATGATGATCATCAACGATGTGCTTGATTTATCAAAGGTGGAATCGGGTAAGCTCAAAGTTCATCTTGATCAATGTGAGATACTTGACACTGTGAGAGATGTCTACAACTCATTGATGATCAGTGCTCGCGCTAAGGGACTCGATATGTCAGTCCGTTTCGAAAATCCGATACCTGCTTCGATCAAAACAGATGCGTATCGAGTGAAACAGATTTTGATTAATCTTGTCGGGAACGCAATCAAGTATACAGAAGAAGGTGCTGTTTGTTTGGCGCTTGATTATCGTGATAATCAAATTTGGTTTGCGATCGAAGATACCGGATCAGGTGTTACCAAAAAAGAAATCAAGGGTATTTTTAAACCATTCGAGCAGATCGATAACTCAGTATCAAGACGATACGAAGGAACCGGATTAGGCTTAACAATCTCGCAGAGGCTTGCATTCTTACTCGGCGGAGACATCGAAGTTGAGTCCACCAAAGGGGTCGGGTCAGTGTTCTCTCTCGTGATTCCTGCAAACTGCGTCGAGGGAACAAAGTTCGTAGAGTCTCTTGCAGATCCGAACCAAATCAAGACAAACAACTCAGGCGCCGGCTACCCAACACTGAACGGGAAAGTGCTCCTTGCTGAAGATGGTGTTGACAATCGTAGATTGATTATTCGTATTCTGAACAAGTTTGGGCTCGAAGTTGACTTTGTCGAGAACGGCCAAGAAGCAATCTCGGTATTGACAAAGCAAAACTCATATGACCTGGTCCTGATGGACATGCAAATGCCTATTGTGGATGGTTATCGTGCAACCAAGACACTCCGTGAGCTCGGAATTTCAGTTCCGATTGTCGCGCTCACAGCCCACGCAATGGGTGGGGCAAGAGAAGAATGTCTCGCTGCAGGATGTGATGAGTACTCAACCAAACCGATTGAGCGTGATGAACTGTATTCAGTTCTTGTCAATATGCTTGATCTCGGTCGATCGGGTAAGGCAGCCGCATAGATCTATTATGTTTGTGACAACAAGTTCTTAGAACTTGTCCTATGATTGTTGTATGGCGCGTTCACTCAAAGATCAGATCAACAAAACAAATAAGTTCTCATCGTCACACGAAGAAGCAATGCTTAATCTGTATCGAACAGCGGCGCATCTGAGCGCGCCTGAGCAATCTCTCTTGAAAAAATATAAACTCTCTCCTGCGTCATACAACCTACTTCGGATTTTGAGGGGGCATCATCTCAGTGGCGAGCACGAAGGAGTTCGTGCATCAAACATTGGGTGTGAGATGGTTGTTCGGATGCCTGATGTTACCCGTCTTGTTGATCGTCTGGAATCAATGAAGTTGGTGTCACGCAGATCAGCGTCCGACGATAAAAGAGTGAAGTATGTCAAAATCTCGAAAAAGGGGATCGAGACTTTATCGAAGATTGATCCCGAGATTGATCAGCTCATAGTGAATCAGTTGGGTCACATGAGTTCGGACGAGATGGAATCTTTGTCGCGATTGCTTGAGAAAATCCGCCGGGAAGATTACCTGATTCAGAGTTCATGTGATCATGGAAACAAAGGAAACCCATCATGATTCGTGTTGTTGTTGTGTATCACTCAGGTTTCGGACATACTAAAGCAATTGCCGAGTCAGTTGTGCAAGGAGTGGGGGCCGTCGATGGAGTCGATGTTGAAATTCTGAATGTTGATGACATTCCAAAGCTTGAAGATGATGGAAACAATCAAGCAGAATGGCAATCACTCAACAATGCAAATGCGATTGTCTTTGGTTCGCCGACATATATGGGATCGGTGTCCGCGGCATTTAAAGGATTCATGGATCAAACTGGAGGACTCTGGTTCAAACGCAGATGGATTGATAAAGTCGCAGCCGGATTCACAGTCGGGGGAGGCTTGTCAGGTGACAAGCAAAGTACATTGCAAGCAATGCACACTATGGCGTGTCAGCATGGAATGATCTGGGTCTCAATGGGTATCGGTGTTGGAGAAGAAGGGGTTGATCGATTGTCTTCATCGATTGGGATGATGGCTCAATCAGAGAATGCGCCCGCGGATCAGACTCCACCCAGAGAAGATCATTTGACCGCTGAACGATTCGGTGAGAGAGTCGCGATCGCGACAAAACGCTGGTCAAACACTTAAAACCTTGGTAAATCCAACAAAGAACAGCAATTCATAAATTTATTTGTTAAAACAAATAAAAAGATCAATTTGAGGAATATGATCAGTTGCAGGCCAGTTTACTTGTTGTAACAAATATGTGTTGCGTCGAAAGGAGCTGAAGATGGTTGTGATCCGTAAGAGCATTGATAGAGGGCATGTCGATCATGGTTGGTTGAATGCAAGGCACTCATTTAGTTTCGGGAACTACCAAGATCCGGATTGGATGGGATTTGGAACTTTGCGTGTGATCAATGAAGATGTGATCTCGCCGCGAATGGGGTTTGGTGAGCACGGCCATCGAGACATGGAAATCATTACGTATCCAATCTCTGGAGCCATTCGTCATCGGGATTCATTGGGTAACGAACAAGACATTGTGCATGGAATGATTCAGCGCATGAGTGCAGGTTCTGGGATTCGTCATAGCGAGTTTAATCCATTAAACGAGGAAACGCACCTGCTCCAGATTTGGATCGAACCTCGCGAAAAAAGCGTTAACCCATCGCACGAATCAAAGCAGTTTCCGATACTTGAAGAAACAGGAAGACTCCATCTTCTTGCATCAGAGAGTGGTGAAGATGGGTCTCTCAAAATCGAACAAGATGCGCGAATGCACGCAGGAGTTTTCAACCCTGGTGATTCATTGAGACTGGATTCAAACCAGTCACGCAAGTTATGGGTTCAATTGGTTCAAGGAACTGTGAAGTTGTCACATGCTGGGATTGATAACGAGAATAACTCGTTAAGAGCAGGAGACGCAATAGGTATCAGTGATAGTGAAACCGTTGAACTCGCATTTATAGAACCAAGTGAAGTATTGGTTTTCGAGCTTTCGTAAACAAAATCGTTGTAAACATATAACACACAAGAAACAGGAGTACACAAATGTCAGTACAAACAAATTCCCTCGCAGAACGAGTATCAGAACTACAAGATTTCATCAACAACGGAAAAATCCTCGAAGCAATGTCAGAGTTTTATAGTGACAATGTTACGATGCAAGAGAATAGTGAAACCCCAACACAGGGTTTAGAAGCGAATATTAAGCGCGAACAGGAGTTTCTTTCAGTTGTCAAACAATGGAACTGGACGAAATGGAATGCAGTTGCAATCAACGAGCAAGAGGGCGTTGCAATTTTAGAATACAGCTTTGAATTCGTGAACACAGAAGATCAAACTGTGATTTATGAGCAAGCAACGGTTCAGCGCTGGGTAGAAGGCAAGATTGTAAGTGAGCGCTTCTATCACGGATAATGTCATGGTGGATAACAACTCGTTTCGGTTCAGCACACTCAAGCTTGCGAATGAGCAAGTTTGAGTGTTTTTTTTAACTTCACAGGTAGTTGAACGCGTCACACTCGATTTCAACGACAAAGTCTGGAGAAATTAGTGCACTCACTTCAACCTGTGTCAGACATGGGGTGTGGTTCGGATTCTTAGCACTGAAGAAAGCTTTGTGCGCGAGCCCAACACTCTGAGAGTGCGAAATATCAGTTACAAAAATTCGGGATCGCATAATTGCAGAGCGATCCATATGAATTTTATTGAGTGCCTGTTCAATAATCTCAAAACATCGAGTTGTTTGAGCAGCCGCGTTCCCCGGGTAGTGGGGGGATCCGTCTGGGTTGATCGCGACGGTACCTCCGATATAGACATGCGGGCCACACGCATTGATCCGCGCGTATCCGAATTTGGTTTCCCATTGGTTATTTGTTGATACCGTTTGTAAATTATAATTATTCATGTTGGTCTATCAGATGGGTCAGATCCCGGGCCGTGCATTCCGTGTTCTTTGGGTGCACGGATCGACGAAGCTCGAGTTAGGGTGCCTTTCCCAAACTTATTGATGATCGTGTCTGTCGCACGATCAACAGCGCGATTTTTTTCGTTGCTATGAGCATCAAAGAGCCCAGCCTCTGCAGGGGATTTAGTGAGTTGTGAAAGTGCAACTCCTAGGAGGCGCACTGGACGAAAGTGTGTTGCCCAATGATCAAACAGTGATCGAGCGCTCTCGTGGATTATTTTTGTTTCGTTTGTTTGGAGTTCAAGTGTCATCGATCGAGTTATTGTTTCAAAGTCTCCGAATCGTACTTTGATCGAAACAGTCTTTGCGTATCGGCCGTGCTTTCGTAGACGCGATGCAACATCCTGTGATTGACGCACGAGCAGAGCGTGAAGCTCATCAATACTGTCTAAGTCAGTTTCGAATGTGTGCTCGTGAGAGATAGACTTTGCGCCTCGATCAATGCGAACCGGACGATCATCAATCCCACAACTCAAACGATGGAGTTTTTCACCAAAGTCACCCAATCGAGCACGGAGTGTGTTTACAGGCAATGCTTTGAGCTGGGCAACTGTACGTACTCCGAGTCGATCAAGTTTCGACTTCGCAGCGGGACCAACTCCGATGAGCACTTCGACAGGTAATGGATCTAAAATTTCGTTGATCGTGTCATGCGTGATGACGGTGTACCCGTCGGGCTTGTTCATATCTGATGCGAGCTTCGCAAGAAACTTGTTCGGAGCGATACCAACAGAGCAAGTCAGATTGAGTTCTTCTTTGACGAGCCTACGGATTTCAATTGCAATCTGTGTCGGCGAACCAAAGAGATGAGTCGAACCAGTGACATCAAGGAACGCTTCATCGACAGAGATTGGCTGGATAACAGGAGAGAAACGTTCGAGTATTTCGAAGACTTGCTTTGAAACTTGGGAATATGTGCTGTGAGATCCTTTGACAAAAATCGCGTGCGGGCAGAGACGTTTCGCAATCGATGAGGGCATCGCAGAGTGGCACCCATACTCACGCGCTTCATAGCTCGCCGCGGCGACAACCCCGCGTGGTCCATCGCCTCCAACCAAAACTGGTTTCCCCCGAAGTTCAGGGTGATCGCGTTGCTCTACAGATGCAAAGAATGCATCCATGTCAATATGCAAGATGAAGCGAGAATGTGACACGTCGTATTGTACGGTTCAAAGCAACCCAAGCGAATCCGTCATCTGTGGACCTTGACGGTTGCTCGTTGCTGACGGATCGAGCATCGTGTCAAGATCAGCTGGGAGAATGATACGGAAGCTTGCGCCTTTGCCTGGAGTGGATTCCAAACGGATTCGGCCTTTGTGTTCGTAGACAATTCGTTTCGTAACCGCGAGCCCCAGCCCGGTACCTTTCAATCCCTTTGTTGTGTTGAAAGGTTCAAAGATCCAAGCGAGCTTGTCTTCTCGAACTCCTGGGCCGTTATCGATCACTGTGATTGTCGCAGCGGGTCGAAGCATAGCGCCAGGTACATTCGGGTCAGGACGAGACTCATTAAACGCAACGCGAACAGTGATCACCCCAACACTTGGTTCAACAGCTTCGATCGCATTGGTTAACAAGTTCATGAGCGCTTGATGGAGCAGGTTCGGATCAACCATGATCGGAGGCATCTCCGGGTCTGCATCAACGATCAACGCGATTCCTTTTTCATAACATTGTTTTTCGAGTAGTTGTGCGCAGTCTTCTGCGATCTTACTCAATCGTGCGAGTTCGAGTTCCAGTTGGAGTTTGCGACCAAATGCGAGCATGTTCATCGTGAGCGATGCGATGCGATCAAGATTTCTTCGAAGGATTCCCCATCCGTTCTTTGTGATTGCAAGATCAGATTTATGGAGCCCGATCTCGACAACATCGGCGCCGCCTCGGAGTCCTTGAAGGATATTTTTAATTGAATGAGAGAGTGACGCAACGGTTTCACCGATTGCAGCCATGCGTTCGGAGTTAACGCGTTTGAGATGCTCGTCTGCGTTCGCCATCGCGAGTCCGGTGTGTTGCCCTACTGCGTTAAGCAACGCGAGTTGCTCTTTGATAAATGCGTGGTTCTGGGTTGATGAGTCAATGTAGATTGCTCCAAAGTAGTGATCCCCGAACGAAATGGGAGAACAGATCGCGCTTCGGATTTGGTATTGCTGTACGGAATCTCCTGAGACAAATCGAGGATCAGTCATCGCGTTTGTGGTGAGGATACCTTCGCCGACCATTGCTGCATCCAGAATGGTTCGAGAGACATGGATTGTTTGATCTTCGTCAGGCTTTGGTGAGTTCGCGTATCGGATAACACCGGGGACGAGTGGTTCGTCGAGTGTCGCACCTTGGATCATGATCACGCCGCGTTCGGGTTTGAACTCATTAAAAACAAGATCCATAACTGCTTCGAGTAGTTCTCGTTTATTAACAATCCGAGCAGTGAGCGCAGTCAAAGTATAAATAACACGAAGGTGATCGACTGCTGCTTCGGCGGCATCCGGGTCATCGCTTGCATCTGCGCCAATGTATGAATCACTCGGGGTTGTGATTCTCGTTTCCACTTCAGGTTCGATCTCAAAGTCATCTGTGATCAATACTGAGGGTTTTCTATCGACGGTATTGGGATCTCCAAAGAGGAGCAGGGTTGCGCCAACTCGGATTTCATCACCTTGCTCGAGTCGGATCCGATCTTTAATTGCAACACCATTTACGATCGTTCCATTCTGTGAACTCAAATCACGAAGATACCAAACATCACCATCAGGAGTCAGCTCTGAGTGTCTGCGAGAGACGGTATTATCGGTAATTGGGAGCGCTTCTCCTGATCGACCGATGAGTTGAGGCTCATCAGTAGGGAGTTCATACATCTTCCCTTCGTCAGGACCTTGGATTACTGTGAGTGTTGGCATGTCTGCTCCGCTCGCATAAATTGGAACTAATTGAATGAGTTACATGATAGTGGGCCTACAGACCCTCTGTTTAGTGGGAGCAAGTTTGTTTGATCTTGGTATATACCTATTAGTGGAGAGTTGGGAACCGTGTGTTTGGAGTCCCAATTATGAGTCAATAGATTACCAATATAGGAGGGTACTAAATGGAATGGAAGAAACTAAGCAAGTGTGCAGCGATCGGTGGAATTGCGATGTTATGTGCCTACGCGAGTGCGGATACATTCATCGTAGAGCTCGATGGGCCGTCTTTTGTCTACGGCGGACTCACAGACATGGATATCGATCTCACCATCGAAACGGGTGATACCGTGCGTTGGGAGTGGATAAGCGGATTCCATAATGTAGTGAGCGGATTTCCGGGTGAGCCAGGCGAGGGCACACTTTTTAACTCGGGTTCGCCTACAGGTGATGCAGGGACCTTCTTTGAATACACATTCTTAGACAATGGAACCTACGGCTACCACTGTGAAGTGCACGAGACTATCGGGATGATTTCGTCTGTAACTGTCATCCCTGCACCGGCCTCTCTGATCGCGATGTCACCGCTCGGTTTGGCAATGTGCCGCCGTAGACGCTGATATTTGTTGAACATAGCCCCTGCGAGCACCCGGTCAGTTTAACTGATTGGGTGTTTTTCATGCTCGTGTCTAGCATTTCCGAGTGATCGAATCGCTATTGTTTGGTATGGCAAAGAAGGCAAGCAGCAAAACTCGCGCCCCAACTGCAGACGATCGGATCGTTGTTCTCACTGGGAAAGAGATTTTTCTGCGCAGTCAATACACGAGCATGCTTCGGGCGTCACTCGAACAAACCCACGGCGAGATCGAAACTTTCCGTTTCGCAGGAGAGTCTTCTGAAATCGCTGAAGTCCTCGACGAATGTCGATCATTCGGACTCATGGCTACTCACAAACTTGTGATCGTTGATGATGCTGATCAGCTTGTTCGTCAAGATACGCGTCCGATGATTGAGCGATACGCACAAAATCCAAGCGAGCAAGCAACCTTAGTCTTTCGTGGATCAAAGTGGAACAAGGGCAAGTTAGACGACGCGATCCAAAAAGTTGGGATTGTTCTCAAATGTGATTCTGTTGATGCAGGGACAGCGATTCGTTGGACTCAAGCAAGAGCAAATAAAGCATATGAGACTTCTATTGATCCGAGATCTGCCGGGATGCTCGTCGAAAGATTAGGTTCTGATTTGGGTCGTATTGATACCGAGCTCTCAAAGCTTGCGACAGCGGCCGGCAAAGGGAATCCGATCTCCCCTGAACTCATTACACAACTTGTTGGGATGACTCGCGAAGATGATGTGTGGACAATTCAGTCTTATCTCTTGTGTGGAGACGCCTCAAAGACCTTGCACGAACTACACATCATCATGAATAACTCTGCACGAGGGACTCATGTTCCTGTCTCGTTTGCATGCAGTGATCTCGCAAGAAAACTACTCGGGATCGCAGAAGGGATGGAGCAGGGTGTTAATGCGAACACACTTGCGAAGGACATGAAGCTCTGGGGGCCTAGCCGAGACCCAATTATGCATACCGCACGCAAGATTGGTGTGAAACGAGCACGCAAGTTGTTTGACGAGTGTATTAAAGCAGATATGGCGCTTAAAAGTTCGAGTGGACTCCCCCTGCGAACACTTGAGATGCTGGCAATCTCCTTTTCTCGCGTTTCTCGATAATGATGTAGAGCATTCTGTCGCAGGCACGCTTATCGAGTCTTGTCTAAATTTGGACTGATTCATGAGTACAAGTCGATATAATTCTGTTGCGGATAGGACAGGATGTCTCAGAGTAGGGATGAGCAGGAGGCTCAGCGCATGAACAAGTTACGATTCCAACTCAATCGGGTTTCAATTCCAACGATCACAGGGATGCTCGTTGTATGTGTCGGCACATCCACCTCGCTTGTCGGTTGCAAGGGACAACCAAAGCGAGAATCAAGCTCTACTCAAGAACCTGTTAACACCGGGTTGCGTGCAATGAGTAATGATGATGGACTTGCGCTACCTTCAGATGATGAACTTCTCACGAAAGACGATGAGTTCGGATCAGTCACAGAGCAACTTGAAGAATCTGCAAGACAGCTCAATGTGTACTTCGCGAACATGGAAATTGATGGAGTTGATCCAGTACCTGAGCAAAGTTCTACTCCAAACGTAGAAAGCTCAAACACATATGCAACGACTGATATTGATAATCAATTCGATACACAGATCAGTGACCCGATCTCACAGAATGATCAAACTAGAATCGTGAACTCGAACCAACCCAACCCAAAGTTGAACGACACAGGTTCGTCACAAACAAAGGACACGGGTGTTCGAGTATCACTCCTTGACGGCGGCGGCGTGAACTCAGGTAGTTCGAGTGACGATTCAGCTTTAGATGAGGTAAATGATCCAGCGCACTCGTCATCACAAACAATGAGTGATGTAGTTGAATCGGAACCAGATTTAGGATCTCAAGATGAATCTACATCTGAGCAAGTAGATCCAAATGTGCGAAAACAAGAGCTTGCGCATGAACTTGCTTCGATCTTGAGTCAGTTGGCCTCAACGAGCGACACCCCAGGAGCAGCAGCGTTAGCCTTGACAAGTTTGGAGACACTTCTTCCTGATGGGGAAAACACAACATTCGACGAAGGGGTTCTTTCAGAAGCCGAAAAAACTTCAATTGATGCAGTGCGAAGACTCTTGCAATCAATCAATGCAGAAGGGGCAATTTTGAGCCCTGGGGAGCTCGCATCTGGTCTCGAAGAGATACAAACCCAGCTCAACGCATGGGCCGGGCTCACGATTAAAAAAGCAGCGCTGTGTACCTGGGTTGAAGGGTATGGTCGATATGAAACATTTTCGTCGTACCGATTCATCGCGGGCCAAGCACAAGATGTGATTGTCTATGTTGAGCTCGAACGATTTGCACAACTTGAGTCATCAGGTCCAGATGGACAACCGAGGTATCAAACCAAGCTCTCGCAACGGCTGGAGTTATATCATGCGGCCGACGATCTTAATGCTTGGAATCGACGCGCTGAAACAGTAACAGACGAAACGCGAAATCGATTACGAGATTACTACCTGACAAATATGGTGACACTTCCTGCGAATCTAGGGGTTGGGCGATATCACCTGAAAATCGTGACACGCGATCTGATCGGTGAACGGATCGCTGAAACGATAATCCCGATCGAAATCGTTTCTCGATAATCAATAGAAATTCGGAGTATCCCAAAACGGACAGCAGCCCTGGGACCTACCTCTCTCCACAAAAGAGTCCCAAAGCTGCCATCACTGTGCGGGTTCAGCGTACAGAATTCGCGATCCAGATGCAATGATCGCAAGGCACGAAGTTGAGGGATTTCACTGGAATTTTACATCAGTAATGGGCTTGGCTAATAATGGCCTGAAAACACGATCACGAAAGTGATTGCAGTCAATATAGGCATTTTAGAGTTGAATCCAAGCATTGTTTAGTCAACGATCGTTCACGAAAATCTATGCAGAGATATACACACTCATAGAGTGTTGATCACGAACAAAGACATAGAATCTATCAATGTGTGCTATGGATCGATCAACGAACTCATCTCGAAACGACCGATACCCGCAACCGAAAAGGAACGGGATGTCAGCCAGCAGTGCGTATCCGTTACCGGTTCGAGAGTTGATTGAGCAACTTGCTAAGTTGCCTGGGATAGGTACACGCTCTGCAGAACGACTCGCGTTCCATGTGCTCAAATCTGATAATTCGACCGCAATGGCGCTGTCGGCCGCAATTTCAGCCGTCAAAGAGTCGGTTCATCATTGCCGTCTTTGTTACAACTTATGTGATGGGGATGTTTGTTCAATCTGTCAAGATCCTGAACGGGACCATTCGAGGGTGTTGGTAGTCGAACAGCCGAAAGATTTGATTGCACTCGAACAAACAGGGATGTATCGTGGGTTGTACCATGTATTAATGGGCCGACTCTCGCCTCTCGATGGGATCAGTCCTGGTGATCTCACCATATCTCACTTGTTTGATCGAATCGAATCGAGCCATCATCAAGGACAAGATCAGAAGATCACAGAGATTGTTCTGGGGTTGAATCCAACAGTTGAAGGCGACGGGACAGCACTGTATCTCGCGTCTGAGCTTCGTAAGATGGGTACGAATGTAAGCAGGCTTGCTCGAGGACTCCCAAGTGGGTCATCGCTTGAGTATGCAAACAAAGCAGTACTCGCAGACGCGATTCTGGGCCGACAATCGATGGATTAATCCGATCTATCCTGCATGAAATGGGCAAATTCCATATTGTAAAGGGCAGGAAAGTTTGTTTACTGGCCGATGAATATGTACAGAATGAATACTTGGGCAATGTGCCATCTTTGAAATCCCTCCTTTGAGTTGAGATCATGCGTTTCCAGACCTCCCAACAAATGAAGCTCGGCCAGCATATGAAGCTGGCGCCACGGATGATTCAATCCATGGAAATTCTGCAGATGCCTTTGGCAGAACTGCGAGAGCGCATTGAGCAGGAGCTCGAATCGAATCCAACAATTGAACTTACCGAAATCGAACCAATCCAGGGCGATCGAAACGATGATGTAGACGGGGTTCCAACGAGTGATCAGGAACTATCGATAGATCCAGAAAGCGCTTCGGACTTTGCTCGTCTTGATGATTACACAAACGCAAACCCTGACGCTGCAGAGAACACCTACTCAGATTCAAAGATGACTCGCGATTACGAGGATCTTCCTCGCACGCGAACATCTAGCGGCGAGCGCGATGCAAAGATCGATGCGATGGCCTCAGCGCCAGCGCGAGCAGCGTCATTAACGGATCAGCTCTTAGATCAATGGTCACTGAGTGAGGTTGAAGATCGTCTTCGAATACTCGGGGAAGTCATCATCCAGAATCTTGATGATGATGGGTACCTGAGAACAAGTTATGAAGAGCTCGGAGATCGAGCAACTCAATCTGTAAAAGCGCTTGAACCTACCGAAGCAGATTGGGAGTTGGCGCTCCAAGCGGTTCAACTTTTGCTTGAGCCTGCAGGGGTTGGCGCTCGCGATGCTCGTGAATGTTTGCTTATTCAAATCGACATGCTTGCTGATCGGATGGGTGAAGATCGCGACGACGAAATTACAGTCACTACAGAATCTCTAGAAGTTGCACGAAGACTAGTTGCTGAGTTCTTTGAGGAGCTCATGAAGAACAAACTTCCCAAGGTTGCCGCGAAATCAGGTTACGACTTGAGCAAGATCAACATTGGGATCGACGTGCTTCGTCGATTGAGTTTGTCGCCGGCCAGAAGATTGGTTTCAGAAGCTCCATCAACAGTGATTCCAGATGGGATTGTTGAATACGACGAAGAAGAAGATCGTTACTTCGCGTATTTAAGCGACGGCCGATTGCCAGATGTTCAGATCAATATGGAATATGCGAAGATGTCTGCGGATAAAAGTGTTCCTACAAAAGATCGGACATTCCTCAAGAAAAATCTATCCAACGCTCAATGGTTGATCGACGCGGTAGGGCAGCGCCAACACACACTTCTGCGTGTAATCAATGCAGTAGTTGACGAGCAACGAGACTACTTTGATTACGGCCCAGAGGCGCTCAAGCCCCTCCCCATGAAAACAATTTCTGATCGACTCGGGATTCATGTCGCAACTGTCTCAAGAGCTGTGAGTGAGAAATACATCATGACTCCAAGAGGTGTTGTTCCACTGAGAGGGTTCTTCTCCGGCGGACTCGCAACAGAGTCGGGCGAAGATGTCAGCGCAAACTCTGTCAAAGCTTCCATCGCAGATCTGATCGAAGGCGAAGACAAGAGCAAGCCGTTCTCAGACGAAGCGATCGTAAAACAACTCAAAGAGCGAGGAATTGAAATCGCCCGAAGAACAGTGGCAAAGTATCGCGATCAGTTAGGATTGCCTACCGCAAGAATGCGAAAGCAGTTCTAATTTGTCATTTGCAAATGTATTGGGTTTACACAGAGTATAGGTTTATCTTGATCCTGCGAGTTTGCGCACTGTGAAATCAAAGTTGCGAACGAGCGCGGTTAACACGCCGTACACAATTGCGACATAAATCGCGGCACTGACGAGAGCGCCGATACCCATTGCGACTCGAGCTTGCGAGAGACCGCTCTTGCTTGCGTTCACTGTTTCGTCGAGTCTTGATACCGGGGTTACCAATGCATCGAGCAAGCTCGCGGGAGACATGGTCGCGAGTGCCGGGCCGATCGCGACCATGTCAGATCCGGATGCCCAGCCGCAAAGTCCGAGGATACCCGAAACGATAAAGACCACTGCGACAGTACCGACAACGGAACTGAGTGTGCCCTTTGATTTGAGGGACCAATGCAAACCGATCATCACGCAAAATGCGACGAATGGGATCAGCACAAGTGCCGCGACGATACCAGATTCTGGTAACACAACAGGAACATCAACAGTTCCCGATCCATTTGTGAGTCGATGGGGAATATAAGCAAGAGATTTGTTTCCAAACCCGTTGAACAAGCTGTAGACACCTGCGATACCGATGGTAAATACTGGTACTGCAATCAAGGGGAGTAGATACGAAACAAGTCCGCGGAGCTTGCCTGCGAGATATAGCTTTGGAGTGATTGGGGTTGTGAGGATCAGATCGAGTGTGCCGTCCTCGCGTTCGCCGGCTACTGCAGTGGCAGCCATGTTGACGGCGATGAGCGAGATAAGGAACACTTCAGTAAAGACAAGCGATTTGATGATAAACTGAAAATCTGCGACATTGATTGTGCCGCTGTGATACAACGCTAAAACCGCGATGGCAGTAATCGCACCGAGGGCAACGAACGACCATCTTGCAAGGATGCGAACAAAGGTTGCATTTCGAGACGCGGCTTCACGCCATGCGATTGGGTTTGACCAAACCTTGCGTGGCGGACGATGTTCAACATCAACTGCGCCCAGTTTAAACATTCTACGATACCAAGGAATACCCGATTTGCCGTTTGCTACTTGGCGCAACCCCCCAGTTCGAACTGTGAGAGTCGATGCGCCAACGAGGAATGCGGAGATGACTATCGAGAAGGTGCTCCATGCAATCGCAGGAGTTGCGAGCATAAACCCTTTGAGCCCGGTATACGCGCTTGGGTCCGCAGATGGATATGAAGTAGGAGAGAGCAAAGATCGAATCGCGAGGAACGGGTTGAGCGAGGTGAGCCAAGTGACTCCTTCGCCGGTAGATCCTGCGCCAAACCCGCGCGAAGACAGCCATGCGTCGATTGCGATCGTTGTTGCGATATAAGTCACAACTGATACATAGAAGGTAAATACTGCCCGTTGTCCGACGAGTCGTGAAACGGAAAGCGAGATCGCGATCGCGCCTACAAGGATCGCCGCACCTGCGGACACAATGTATGATGCGATGATTGAACGTCCAGGGACGCCCCCAAAGAACTGCGTGAGCGCGAAGAGGGGGAGTGATGCAAAGAGCAGCGCGAGGACAAAGAATAATCTACCCAAGAGATTACCTAAAACAATCTCCAGTTTGGACATGGGTGTAGTTAGTAAAATATCCCATGTCTTTGGGTTTGCTTCTTGAGCAATTGCGCCGGCCATGAATACCGGAGAGAGAACACAAATTAATCCAACTTGGAGATATGCAATCCACGCAAAGCTTGTTGCGCCTGCTGATGCGAGTTCGCGATAAGAAACATTTCCGCCGGGTGTGTTCCCGAGCATTGCCCAAAGCAGAACCAAGATGAGTACCGCGAGATAGGCGCTTCGCACATAAAGATGCTTTGTCCTTCGAGAGGCATTCTGAACAAGCCGAACCGCAATTGGGTTCATAGGTCCGAGCCGAAATAACCATCTGAGAAATATGGGCATGAGTTTAGTTTAGCATCAGATCATGGTACGAGTTAATATATGGGATTTGGATGCTTGAGGTTGCATTCTCATCAGAATTGAAAAACCGCACACTCTGGGGTTGAGTGTGCGGCTTCGATAAACAATGTTTGATTCAAACAAGCTTTAAGCAGAGCTTAAGTTGATTGGGATCCTGCTTCTTCAACTTCGGGTTCGCTGTTCCCGTTATCATCAGACTCAGTCTGAGGCGGAGCAACAAACTCAGTATCGAAGATCAAGAAATCATCCTCTCCCTTATGAGTTGCTTTGAGAAGATTCTTATCGTGGAGTTCGCCCGACAAAAGCATCTCGGAGACAGGGTCTTCGATGTATGATCCGATTGCACGACGCAATGGACGAGCACCAAAGTCTGGGTTGTACCCCTTCTCGATAAGGAAGTCCTTTGCTGCTTGATCCAGTTCGAGATTGAACCCTTGCATTTTGAGTCGTTCTGAAACTTTGCCAACTTCGAACTCGACAATCGAAACAAGGTCTTCCTTGGTCAATGGTTTAAACACAATCACATCGTCAAGGCGATTGATGAACTCAGGACGGAAGAACCGTTCGATTTCCTTCATCAACACACCCTTGACAGACTCAAACTTATCGTCTGCGGTGTGCTTACCGAATCCGAATCCACCACCACCCTTGATCAGGTCTGCACCGATGTTCGATGTCATGATCAAGATCGTGTTGCGGAAATCAACATGGCGTCCGAACGAGTCAGTGAGTCGTCCTTCTTCCATGATCTGGAGGAGCATGTTAAATACATCCGGGTGAGCTTTCTCAACTTCGTCGAGAAGAACAACGGAATATGGACGACGACGGATCTGCTCTGTGAGCTGACCGCCTTCTTCATATCCGACATAGCCTGGAGGCGCGCCGACCAATCGAGAAACAGTGTGCTTCTCCATGTACTCGGACATGTCGAGATGGATGAGCGAATCTGAGTTCCCGAACATGAACTCTGCGAGGGCCTTTGAGAGCAATGTCTTACCAACACCGGATGGGCCGACGAAGATGAAACTACCCATTGGACGTTTCGGATCTTTGAGTCCCGCACGAGCACGGCGGATTGCTTTCGCAATCGCTTTGATCGCATCGTGTTGTGAAATGACAGTTTTGTGCAACTCGTCTTCGAGCTTGAGAAGGCGTTGTGCTTCTTCTTTCTCGAGTTTCTGTAGAGGTACTCCAGTCATTTTCGAGACGACTTCGCGGATGATTTCCTCGTCAACAACGCCGGCAGACTCTTGCTGCTTTGCGCGCCATTCAGCTTGGATTTCTTCCTTCTTCTTACGCATCTGCTCTGCTTGATCTCTCAGCTCGGCAGCCTTCTCGTAATCCGCACCTTTGACTGCTTCATCCTTTGAGACAGAAAGCTGTTCGATTTCTGCTTCGATGTCTGCAAGGTTTGGTGGTTTACGCATGGACTTGATACGTACGCGTGCGCCTGCCTCGTCGAGGACATCAATAGATTTGTCTGGTTGGACTCGTCCTGTGATATAACGACCTGAGAGTTCGACGGCCGCTTCGAGTGCATCATCGGTGATTGTTACACGGTGATGCTGCTCGTATTTATCGCGGATACCTTTGAGAATCTCAACGGATTGAGAAGAGTTAGGCGGGTCTACAGGGATTGATTGGAATCGACGAGCAAGAGCCGCGTCCTTCTCGATGTATTTACGGTACTCATCGAAAGTGGTCGCGCCAATACATTGGATCTCGCCGCGAGCAAGCGCAGGCTTGAGCACATTTGATGCATCGATCGCGCCCTCAGCGCCACCTGCTCCAACAAGGGTGTGGAGTTCGTCAATAAAGAGAATGACATTTCCAGCACGGCGAACCTCATTCATGACCGCTTTGATGCGCTCTTCGAACTGTCCGCGGTACTTTGTGCCTGCAACCATCATTGCAAGATCAAGAACAACAAGTCGTTTCTCATGAAGGATGTCTGGAACTTCCTGTGAGACAACACGCTGAGCAAGCCCTTCAATAATCGCGGTCTTACCAACACCAGCCTCGCCTAGGAGAACAGGGTTGTTCTTCGTACGACGACAAAGGACTTGGGTAAGTCGTTCGATTTCGTGTGATCGACCGATGACAGGATCGAGTTGCCCATCGATTGCGAGCTGAGTCAGGTCGCGCCCGAATGAATCGAGTGCTGGGGTCTTTGACTTGCCCTTTGGTTTCGATGAACCTGATTCTGATGGGCCGCCGGAGATGTCTGATTCTGCTTCGGCGCCAGCGCCGAGAAGATTCAGTACTTCTTCGCGTACATCTTCGAGCTTGAGTCCGAGGTTCATAAGAACCTGTGCAGCGACGCCGTCGTGTTCACGCAACAGTCCGAGCAAGATATGCTCTGTACCAACATAGTTGTGGTTCAAGTTGCGTGCTTCTTCGATTGCGTACTCGATGACCTTCTTGGCACGAGGGGTCTGTGGGAGTTTTCCCATAGTAACCATCTCAGGGCCAGCGCGGACGAGCTTCTCTACTTCAAGGCGAACCTTGCGTAGATCAACATCGAGATTCTTGAGGACATTGGCGCCGACGCCGGAACCCTCTTTAACGAGTCCAAGCAGAATATGCTCAGTCCCGATGTATTCGTGATTGAAGCGCTGTGCTTCTTGGTTGGCCAAGGCCATAACTTTGCGGGCTCGATCTGTAAATCGTTCAAACATGTTCTTCTCCCGCTGCTTGGTTCCTGCGAACCAAGCCGCTGCATATGACGCGTTTGCGTCTTCCATTTTGTCGAATCATCCGTTAGTACAACGCCGTTCGACCCAATTGTGTTCGCACCAGGTGTGTATTGGGATCTTGACGATGATCATTGAATCCCAAATTGGTGCATTTCTACCCTCTCTATCGGCTGCATGGGGCGTGCCAGTTGGATGAGACATGAAAATGAATCAATATCTGTCTAAATAGCCTGTGTATAAGGATTTGTGACGAGTAAAGTTTGTCGCCTCATCACTTATTCAGGCAGGAAGAGCGCAATGTCTGTCATTCCGGCAGATACTACAGAGATTTTGATTGATCGGAGTTGTTTCGCAATGGAATCACAACATTGATCGTGCGATCGAAGCGCTATAATCCTCACCTGAGTTTAGATTAATTACGCAACTGCCCGATGGGCCCCTGTTTGGGATAGGTTTGTGAGGAATAGCGTGGCAAACAAGCACTTTGATGTCGTAGTCATCGGTGGCGGTCCAGGCGGGTATGTCGGCGCGATTCGTGCCGCACAACTCGGATACAAAGTCGCAATCATCGAACGCGCCAAGCTCGGTGGCGTTTGTCTCAACTGGGGTTGTATCCCTTCAAAGGCATTGATTGCAAATGCAGAGTTGATGGAAAAGCTAGCAGCTCAAGAATCCTGGGGGATCTCCACAGGGGAAGTGAAGTTCGATTGGGACAAAGTCATCGGGCGTTCACGCGATGTTGCATCCAAGCTCAATAAGGGTGTTGAGTTCTTGATGAAGAAGAACAAGATTCAGTTCTTCAACGCACACGCAAAGATCACCAAAGCCGCGAATTCAGCTGGCGGGAAAGTCGAGATCGAACTTCGTGATTGTGATCTCAATGAAGAGTTCACGCCTTCTCCGGTTAATGTTGGTGCAGTAACAGAAACAATTACCTGTGATCGTGCCATTGTTGCAACTGGTGCGGTTGCACGAGATCTTCCATTCGCGAAGTTCGATGGAGACAAGATCTGGGGCGCTCGCGAAGCAATGAACAACAGTGATAAACCTGATCATCTCATCGTTGTCGGCGCTGGCGCGATCGGGATGGAGTTTGGGTATGTCTACAAGAACTTTGGTTCAAAGGTTACCATCATTGAAATGCTCGATCGTTTAGTCCCAGTTGAGGACGAACAGGTCGGTAAAGAAATGACAAAAGTCTACAAAAAGCACGGTTTCGATGTGCGTGTGAAGACTGGTGTCATGGATATTGATTCCAAGGGCAAAGGTGTGAAAGTCACTGTTGCACCAATTGGGAAAGATGGAAAACCAGACGAATCCAAGAAGGAAGTCATCGAAGGTGACAAAGTATTGCTCGCGATTGGGGTTCAAGGCCGATTTGATGGCTTGTTTGATGAATCACTTGGACTCGAAACAGTTCGTGGACACATCAAGACTGATTATGTCCCCTTGAGTAGTGATACCCCAAGCGAACCAAAGGCATTGACTTACGAAACAAATCTTCCAGGTGTGTACGCAATCGGGGATGTCATCGGACCGCCTTGGCTTGCGCATGTCGCAGGCGAAGAAGCAGTTCTTTGTGTTGAACGATTCGCATTCAAAGATGGGAAAGAAAAGCACGATCCTATCCCGATGGATTACACCGTGATCCCGGGTTGTACTTACTGTCATCCGCAGGTTGGATCGGTTGGGTATACCGAGCAAGCACTCAAAGCACAAGGTTTGAAGAAAGGCGAAGATTACGATGTCGGTGTCTTCCAAAACCAGGCGCTCGGAAAAGCAATCGCGACACAACACACAGACGGTTTTGTCAAGATCATTCGTGGACTTCCACGAGGAGAAATCCTCGGTACTCATATCATGGGTGATTGCGCAACAGAGTTGATCGCAGAGATGACGCTCGCGAGAAGGCTCGAAGCAACAACCGAAGAAATCATCGCGACAGTCCATGCTCATCCGACAATGCATGAAGCCGTGCACGAAGCAGCGCTTGCGAGCGAAGGTAGAGTAATTAACTCGTAACTGACATATCTACGAAATGTATGAACCGCCCGTTCTGGCGGTTTTTTACTTTTGCAATAGTTATTTATTTCAATTGTAATACTTGATCTTTGAAAGTGATAAAACGAGTATTACTTTGATAGATTAAAGAGTTAGCAAAAAACAATTGTTATATGTTGTCGAATTTCTCAGAGCCGTATATGTGTACGACATACGACTGATTGTCTCCTTTGACCCAGGTTCAGCGTATCAATGGCGCCAAAATGGACTCGACTTGATAGATAACGGTCGGATCACAGGGTAGACAGCGATACTTTGATTGTGTTGGATTCGCAACTGAGCGAAACAAACGCATGTTCTTGTTCAGTTTCAATGCATCCATGCCGATAGGTAGTCGGTAAAACCCAGACCAAATCTGGGTTTTTCAATATCGAATCACGATCAGACATCGAAAGAGGTAAGGGAATGAATACGCGTGTAAAGATGGGGTATTTACTGGGTGCGTTGACGATCTCGTCGTTAATTTCATCCGCAGGAGCAGCGTTCCCTCCAATGGAGAAGGTCGTTGATGGGTATAAGAAAGTCTCAGTCCTTGCAGGCGAGAAGTCTTTTTACTCCATTTACACACGCGATAAAGATGCTCAAGTTCTCGCAGAACTTCCCAAAAACTTTGAAGGTAAACGATTCTACCTGATCGCAACAGTCGCCGCGGGTCATCCGCAATCGGGTGTCTATTCAATCTGGCACGATTCGGTAGGCGTACCTACAAAAACAGTCTATTGGTCAAGGCGCGGCGACAACCTAATGTTGATCGAGCCCAATCTCTCTGTCCGAACCAGCGGCGATGCTCAATCCAAAGCAGGCGTTGCAAGAGTGAATACTGATCGTGTTGTTCTCTCTGTACCCATTCTCACAATGGGTCCAGGCGGTGGGCCTGTGATCGATCTCGATCGTGCACTACTTGGAGGCTCAAGCGAGTTCATCGGCCGATTCCTAAGAGGAGCAAATACAGGTCTCGCGAAGATCACTAAAGCAAAAGTCTTCCCAAACAATATCGAACTCGGTTTCGAACTCCCGCGTGCTGGGGGCCAGATGTCTCAGGTTCGTTTCTCGCTTGGGATGCCTGAAAAAGCGAAGGGGTTTAAACCTCGCAACGCGGATCGTCGTGTTGGAATCTATTTCGAGTCATACGAAGATCGTGCAGTGAACGACGGTTCATCGCAGATTGTTCGACTCGCAAATCGTTGGCACATCCAGAAAGCGGATTCGAAACTCAAAATGAGTCCGCCGCAAGAACCGATTGTGTATCACATCGAGCACACGACTCCATTGCGATATCGTCGATGGGTCCGGGACGGAATTTTAGCATGGAACAAAGCGTTCGAGCAAGTCGGGATTATCGGCGCGATTGAAGTGCGCCAACAAGACGCGGCGAGTGGCGCATTCATGGACATTGATCCAGAAGACAGTAGATACTCATTTGTTCGTTGGACTAATGCAGGGATGGGCTTTGCGATTGGACCTGTCCATGTTCATCCAGAAACAGGACAAATTTATGAAGCAGATATCGTCATGGACGAGGGGTTTATTGGTTCATACGCGAATCAATACATGCAGACAGAACTCGCGTCGAATGCGATGAGTGTGATTTCACCAGAGCTCAACGCATGGCTAGCGGAGTACCCAGAGTGGGATCCTCGTGTTCTACTCGCAGATCCAGGGGATCAAGAGCGCGTTGCAGCGCTAACTAAAGCGATGGTCGCCAACCCTGAGCAGGTTGGAGAACTCCTAGTTGATGCGCCCGATACCCTCTCTCCAATGGTTTGGGAACCTCATCGTCCTCACACGACAACAGGGAGAGCAATGTGTCTGATGCAACCAGGGTTAGCATCGAATGTTGCATCCGCAAGACTCGCGATGGAACTTGGTATGAGCGGGTTCGCGCCGATGGGTGATGAAACTGGCGCTGAGGTAACATTGCTCGATGGGTTGCCTGAGAATTTTGTTGGTCCACTACTTCGTGATGTTGTGATGCACGAAGTTGGACACACGATGGGGCTCACGCACAACTGGAAGGGTTCAGCATTACATTCGATCGCAGAGATGAACAGCGAAGGATTTGACGAACCGATCCAATCAACCGTGATGGATTATGCGTTGTCAAATATCATCGTCGAAGATGAATCGAGAGGTCTTGTTCAAGGGGAGTTGGTTCCAACTGCGATCGGTCCATATGACATGTGGGCAATCGAATGGAACTATACCTTTGGAGATCCCAAGGAAGTTGCGCAGCGTGCCGCGGAACCTGCACACGCATACATGGCAGAAGACGGTCAGTTCTCTCCTGATCCTCAAGCAAAGACATGGGATCTCGGTAGAGACTCTATCGATTTCGCAGAAGAACGAATTCGTTTTGTGAACAAAGCAAGAGCTGAACTGCTCGAAAAAGCAGTGAAGGAAGGAGAGAGTTGGCAAAAAGCAAGACAAACCTTCCAACAGCTCCTCGGGATGCAATCAGGCGCAGTCAACATGGCAATGCACTGGGTAGGCGGAGCGCATATCCAGAGATCAATGAAGGGCGATCCAGACGCGCCCGCGCCGGTTCGACCTGTTGACGCGGATCAACAACGAAGAGCAGTACAGTTCATCATTGATCATGCATTTGTAAGTTCATCTTTCGGACTCGATCCAAATACGATCTCGCATCTTCAGAGTGATAACTGGTACGACGAAGGGTACGGCACGGCACATGCTTGGCCAATCGCTCGTAGTGTGTTTGCGATTCAAGCGTCTGCGATGACTGGGCTCATGAATCCAAATCGATTATCAATGATTATGGATAATGAGTTGCGCACTCCTGAGGGGGAAGATGCAATCACAGTTCCTGAAATCTTTGCAGCCATGCGAGACTCAATCTGGGATTTACCAGATCCAAACAAATCGTACAGTAATCGTTCGCCTTTGATTGGACAACTCGAACGAAATCTTCAAATGGAGCATCTATCCCGTATGATCAATCTTGCAACGGGAATGCGTTGGCCAGGCGCTTCTGGGAGAACAATTCAATCACTTGCAAGACAGGATCTCGTTATTATTAAAAACCGAATCATGCTTTATGCAAAAGCAAATGGGATTGATGATTACAGTGCGGCGCATCTGCGAGATGCAAGTGAACGAATCGAGCGTGCGCTCGAAGCAGCGTATCAACGAAACGACTAATCACAACATTAAGTCAAAGTCAAAATTCAAACACACCAGCTTCGCGCTCGGCGTGTTTTTTCTTGCACCAATAGAGAAGAGTGATACCATGCACTCAGTTACAATAATTTGTTGTCTACTTACAGAGAGAAGTTGTTATGGTCCGATATTTAGTTGCATTTGCAGCATTAAACACTTGTTCACACGCGTTGTCTCAAGATGTTGTCTTGATACCAAACTCATTGAATCAATCAGTTTGGGTATTCTCAGCTGAAGACGGTTCGATGATCGATAACGCGTTCATCACGGATCCAGGATCAGACAATGGAATCGATGTATTTGATCGACCACTCGAAGCGCTGATTTCATCGAGTGGTTCAATCCTTATCTGCGATCAGTTCGCAGATGTTGTGTCAGAGTTTAATGCAGACGGTACCTTTGTTGGTATCTTCTCGTTGGGCGGTACTCGTGATACCAACATCATGGACAACATTCGAGGCGGGCATGTGCTCACTCAAGGACCCGACGCGGGAGATGTACTCGTCACAAACAACGGCCGACTCAATGACTTAGTCGTTTCTCAGAAGAATGTAAAAAGACTAAACCCTACTGACGGGTCAGAAGAAACTGATTTCGCATTCAATCGGTACGGTGGGATCCGTGGGCCTTTCGATGTCATCGAATACAACGGTGAGATACTTGTCGCTGACGAAGGGCAAGACAAGATTGTTCGTTACACACTCGAAGGAAAGTTCAATGAACGATTTACAAGCTCCTTTGAAGTTCCAAACCTGGATTTTCCCCAACAGATGGCAATCGCAACCAACGGCAATCTACTCGTAACCGCTTTCTCAACAGATTACATTCTTGAGTTCGCACCGGACGGTCAACTGGTAGGGCAATACCAACCAGGTTCGTTGACATTGTTTCGAGGTGTATTTGAACTTGGAAACGGGAATCTACTCGTAACGACAACCACTGGTGTTTATGAAGTAACAAGAGCGGGTTTGGTTGTGGAGACTCAAGCATCTGGAGAAGGATTTAGATACATCACACGGTTTTCGCCGCCTCCGGGGTTGTTGCACGATGATCCAGAGCTACGAGTAGATCGTGAACCCATCACATTTCCTGATCCCGATCCTCGGACTCGTACTCAAGCAGTTGAAGACGAGTTGGGTTTGTATCGAGTAAACAACAGGGGTGATCATTCAAAGAGTGGGGTGTCACGATGAAAAATATGATTCACACGAAGACAGATTTTTTATGTTCATTGGCTGCATGTGCATTGACAACGGGATTCGCTTTTGCTGGGCCATCGAATGATCCGTTGAATGCATATATCATTGAAGGTTCAGGGTTCTTTGGAGCACCAGGGATTGAGTTAACCTCAGTTGGTCTAGTCGATTTGTCGGATCCAAGCAATGTCACCGCATTGCCCCTTGCTGGGATGAATCTCCGATTTGGCGGCGCCGACATTCGGCCGGGCACTTCTGAACTCGTTGCGTTTGAGAACACTACAAATGCACTTCGGATCATCGACACAATCAACGGCGGGAACGCACTGATCGATTCAATCGGATTTATGGATTCAGGTGTTGCAGGAATGACATACTCGAACGATGGTTCGGTAATCTATGTCACTGCAACTGTTGGCGCGTTCGTTCGCATTGTTCAAGCAGACGCGGTATCGGGCGCAGTCATTTCAGTTCACAATATTTTAACGAATGTGCTCACATCACTCGCAACAGTTCCTGAACATCATCCAACACTAACCCCGGGAGCAATCATGGGGTTGTCACTCACTGCAGGTGGATCTGTTCGATTAGTTGAACTGGATCTCGATAACAACTCGATTGCTTCGGAGACATCTGTCTTTGGAATCGGGTTTAATCCTCAGTTTGAAACCGGATTAGATTTCGCAAGTGACGGAACTCTCTATGCAGTGATTCAAGGATACGACGAAGTCTCTCCCGATGTGTTTGAAGAGATTTCAAGTCATCTCTACACAATTGATCCTTCGAATGGTTCAGCATTTGATCTTGGAGTCATTGAAGGCGAATCAACCTGGGACGCGGTGACATTGGTGATTGACGAGGCTGCTCAAAACTGTTTGGTAGCAGATTTAAACAATGATGGAGAACTGAATTTCTTTGATGTCAGTGCATTCTTGAACGCGTTTTCGAATCAAGATCCAGTTGCGGATTTCACATCTGACGGCGAGTTCAACTTCTTCGATGTATCTGAGTTCCTTGCACAGTACGCGATCGGATGTCCATGATCTGTTAGCGCCCCCACCAAAGAGTGGGAAAGATGTTGCACTGATACTCGATATCTTGGAGTGATAAGGTTCTCAATAATCTGAACACGAAAGGGTAACGATGTCGCGTATCATTCGAAAACAAAGTTTGTTCATTGCGGGGTTTGGTCTTGTCGCCGGGTTAGTAGGCACAGCAAACGCAGATTGGCCGACATCCCCTGACTCGCCCTTAGTCGTTGGGTTTGCAGAAGGAGTCTTTGGTCCTCGATTGTCGATTGTGACAACAGACGATCAAGCCTCCTGGATTTCATGGCAAGACAGCTTCTGCGGCGGACAAGTCCGACTCCAACGAGTTGGGTTTGATGGAACCCTACTGATCAACGAAGGACTCCTTGTTCAAGACGATCCAACTTGCGGTTTTACACTTCCCCCGATGATGACTGCTATCGGTAGTAGTGTCGCAGTTAGCAGAGCGCAATCGGGAATCTTAGAGTTCCCTGTTCAGCGATATCAAACTGATGGTTTGTTGGAGTGGGAAAATGGATTCTCTTCTCCTTCTCAAGTCGAACTCGCACTCGGGGGGCTTGCAACATTATCCAACGGTGATGTTATGGTTGTCTCGCGCGGGTTTAACATGATCAATGTTGATAGAGTGAATGGAATCGGAGAGACAGTTTGGGATTCGACTACAAGTTTCTCTGCCATCAGTGCAAACTTTCGAGTATTTAGTATTGTCCCTGATTTGACTGGTGGAGCATTTATATTTTGGGATCGCCCTTTGACATATACACGTCTCATCACAGTGATGCACATCGCTGATGACGGAACGACAAGTTGGGACGAACCGTTATATCTTGTAGAGGCACCTCCAGGTGTTCCAAGCTCTCGTCATACAGATCCTGTTGCGGTTCCTGACGGACAAGGTGGCGCCATCCTCGTTTGGACCAAGGGGACTGAAACTGCAAGCACCCCAGTTCCTTCGTTGATTCAGCGCATTGATCAGGATCGAAATCTCACATTTCCGATCGAGGGTGTAAGAATATCTGAAGGCACACGGCGCCAGTACTTTGTGAATGTTAATACTGATCCGCAATCAGGTGACTTATTCATAGTTTGGCGCGATGGATTCTTGGATGAGATGACACTCCGTGCACAACGAATGACACTCGATGGTGACAAGCTCTGGGGTGATGAAGGTGTTGAGATAGGATTGATAGATCGGATCTTTGATGACTTTGATGTTGTGTGGAATAACAACCAACTCTCTACAGTCATCGGAGGCAAGTCCGGAGTCGTCATGCACAATGTTTCTGCTGATGGCCAACTCCAACCCGAGCAATGGGTCGTTTCAACTCAAGGGCCAACAAGCGCTGTTCAAGCAAAAAACTCAGGTGATGGAATCATCATAACATGGCAAGCAGACGGCGAAGGATTGAATGATCTTGTCGTTGCTCAACGAGTGAATCCTAACGGTAGGTTAGGTGGTCCTCCATGTAATCGGGCTGATATGAACTTTGATTTTCAACTCAACTTCTTTGATGTTTCTACATTCTTGAATTCGTTTGGAAACCATGAGTCAATCGCAGATTTGACGGGAGATGGAGAGTTCAACTTCTTTGATGTAAGTGACTTCCTCGCGGTGTTCGCACACGGCTGTCCGTAACAACATGTTCATATCCCAATAAAAAAACCGACCCATGCGGGTCGGTTTATTCTTTTGTTTATTCACTTCGATTTACGGGCAACCCTCACTGAATACTTGGAGATAGTCAGAGATGTCGAAGAAGTTCAAGCTTCCATCATTGTTGATATCTGCGCTGGTGTCTTGTGCAGAAAACGCGCTGAGGTACGCAGAAATATCAAAGAAGTTGAGAGATCCATAGGGCTCTGCAAAGTCTGCATCGCTGCACCCGCCTGTGAGCTGGTCGACTCCCACATATACATTATCAACATAGAAACTTCCAGATGTGCTCGCGCTCAGACGCAGTTGCATATCTGGGATTGCAATCGCAGTAATGGGCACATCAAACTCAAAGAGCTGAGGGCTTGATGACAAGTCGCTTGCGATTACGCTCCCAGCAGTGATCCAGTTGTTTGCAATGTTGAACACCTCAACAAGTAACACATCAGATCCAGAGACATTGTTATCTGAGGATGCTTCAAATCGAATGTAAGCAGGAACGATCCCAAACTGGTCGAGTGGGATATCTCGTGATTCTACTTCATTTGAATCGTCGAGTTGCATCTGGAATGAGTCTTCAACAAATGATACCGATGCGCCATCAACGGATTCCCAACGTGTTGCAGAAATGATTCCAGACTCGAAATTGTCTTCTAATGGCGCTATGGAATCTTCGAGTAAGTCGATTGAAAATTGATCGATCATCCAAACATCGCTTGAATCTGATCCGTTTGCAACGAATCGGATTTTTACGCCATGCCATTCATATGTTGGGGGAAGCAGGATATCGAATGGTACAAACTCGTTTGAGCTTAATCCTTGCCCGGTGATGCTCGCGAGTGTGGTCCAAGTGTTTGCTTGTGACTCAGGGTTTTCTAGATATTGAACTTCAAGCGTTTCGCCATCCTCGATACTCTGTGAAAGAAGCATAAAACTAAGCACTGCACTATCGCTCAAAGAGCGGCCGGCAAGCGCAACTGTTGAAGCCACGTCACTGTTGTCGAGTTTAAGAACGCTCGATCCGTCTGGAGCTTGCGCTGATCCTTCAGATTCGATTGATCCAGATGTTGCAACAAACAGGTCTTGCCAATCGACGGATTCGAATGATTCCGCGATCGGCGCTTCGGTTGGACGGATGTAGGATTGGGCAAACTCTATCGCGTTTCGTGTGTTTACTCGTCCTCGGCCGAAGGAATCATCGCGCCCTGGTGCGCCAAGGTCATCAGCGCTGTTGTATAGAATGTCTTGGACATCATTTGCTGAGAAATCAGGGTTCACCGCATAGATCATTGCTCCAACACCCGCCGCAATCGGGGATGCATAGCTCGTCCCAGAACCATTGCCATAGGTTCCGCCGTTGCGTGTAGAACGAACACTTGAACCTGGAGCGGAAATATCAACCGCAGGACCAAAGTTGCTGAATCCTGATCGGTTATCCGATGATGTTGTCGAACCAACAATCACCACATCCGGACGATTCGGAGAGATAAACGATCCGTCATTACCTGATGCCCAGAACAAAAGAGCGCCGAGTGTTTTGAGATAAGCGCCGGTTGAGTTATTCGACGCGGATGTTCCCCCCGAGAAACTCGCGTTGACGACATGAGCACCGTTGAGGGCCGCCCATCGAGCGCCATCAAGAATGTCGAATGAACTCGCAGTGCCGTTCGTGTTGTTTGTCACTCGGATTGGCATTAGTGAGAAATCCCACCCAACACCAACGACTCCACGATTGTTGTTCCCTTTCGCTGCGGCGCAACCAGAGACGAAGGTCCCGTGTCCGTTGATGTCATTTACATCGCCGCCGTTTGCTTGAGTTCGGCGAGATGCTGAGTTGTAACCCGTAATCAAAGATGGGCTCAAATCAGGATGATCTAGATCAACACCGGAATCACAAACCGCAACGATGATGTCTGAACTCCCAGTGTTGAGATCCCACGCTGATGCTGATTGTATTCGAGTATGTTGCCAACTTGAGTTGTACTGTGAATCGTTTGGAATCACAGCAGGGTAACGAAGCCAGTTTGGTTCAACGAACTCGTAATCATCTGTCGCGATGAGAATCGCCGCAAGTTCCCCTTCACTCATTCCAGCGGGCACATCAACAACATACTCATTGACGAACTCGCTCGATTGAACTATAAGTGCAGAGACCCGATCTGTTGCTCGCTTGTGTTTTCCATTCTTCGAATGAACAAGAAGTTGTCCAGTAAAGGTGCGATCGTTCGGGATCTCGACAAACTCAATCGGGCGCTGAGACGCTGCAGATAGAACTTGATCATCGCCAGGTTGAAGCTGGAGCGTCCGTTGAGCGATCGACGCGACTTGAACACTACGCAAGTTTGCTTGCGCATCTGGTTCCGCAGCGTGGGCACTCCCTGCAAGTGAGCAAAGCAGTGCGGTGCTCATTGCTAAACTGATCTTTAGTTGTTGATGATTCATTGAACCAAACTCCTTGTCGTTGGTTTTTGTAATAGTGGAAGTTATGGACACCCAGCGGAGAACGCACTCAGGAATGTCGAGATGTCGAAAAAGTTAAATGTGCCGTCATTGTTGAAGTCTGCAACGGGGTCGAGCGCACTAAACGCAGAGAGGAATGCAGAGATGTCGAAGAAGTTGAGTGTGCCGTCTTCGTTAATGTCCTGTGGACAAGGAGGAACCTCTACAACAAACTCGGGTGTGATCGCAACGGAATCAACAAACCATGAGTCATCCGACTCGTCACCATTCGCAGTTAAACGGAGAGCGCTAGTTGCTCCATATGCGTCGAACGGGAAAGCAACTTGTTGAAGAGTGAATGTTGACTGATCATTTCCATCTGATGTTATCGTCATCAATGGATTCCAGTTGCCCAACACATTCTTGTATTCGACAGTGAGTGTTTCATCTGATTCAACACCTTGGTGTTGCGTATAGAAACGATAGTAAAGCACCTCAAGGGATGTTGATACATCTACATCAGTACTTGTCATTGAGTCTTGGTTATTGAGCAGTGCACTTGTTGGGCCGTCAGGCGCGTTCATCGCATCACTCGATGCTGTTGCGGTGCTCGATTCCCAGTCGAGAATCAAAGTGATTCCGTCTTCAAAGTTGTCTTCCCATGGGAGTGAGTTGTTTTCAAACTGGATGACCGCAACATCGTCGATGTACCAGTCGTCAGAAGTGTCCGATCCGTTTGCAACAAACCGGAGTTTGAAGTTTTCATGCAACCCAAAAGCAGGAAACAAGAATCGGTGTTGTGAGAACTCGTCTTCGTCAACTCCGTCAGATGTGATCGTTGTAAGAGTAGACCAACTGTTGAGGATGTCGAAATATTCAACAACGAGATTCTCACCTGCTTCGACGCCTCGATGTTCAACGGAGAAGTGGATTTCCCCGATTTCGCCGAGAAGTGCTGATGCGCGAATTTCGATTGATTCAATTGAGTCTTGGTCATCAAGGTTAAGTGAGTATGCGCCTGAAGGTGTTCCCACTGCGTCCATGCTTACATCGACATCGCCGACCGGGTTACGCCATTGTGTGGGTAGGGTATCGTCTGGGAATGTGTCTTCGAATGGAAGCGAAGTAATTGATGGGCCAAAGATTGCATCTTCAACCGCTCGTTGAACATTGATTCGACCCCATCCGGTTTGGTTATCTTCGCCGAGCGCTTGTTTGTCGTCGCAAGTGTTGAGCAACATGAACTCAACTTCATTCGCGGTCAAAGCTGGGTTCGCATCATGGATAAGCATCATCGCGCCCGCAGTGATAGGAGCAGAGAAACTTGTACCCGTTGTAAAGCTGTACCCGCCGGTTCGATTGGTCGAACGAATACTCACTCCCGGAGCGATGCAATCTATTCCAATCCCTGTATGTGAGAAACTAGCCCAGTTGTCAGATTGATTCGATGCGCCGACAATCGTGACGCCTGTCCAATCGTTGGTTTGGTTTGCTAACCCGTCGTTCCCAGCGGCAAACACAAGCAGGTGCCCTTCCGCGCGGATGTGCCCCCCAGTGGATCGTGTCGCGGAGTCTTCGGCTCCCCCGAATGAACAGTTCGCGGTGTAAGCTCCATTGTCTGATGCCCATCGAGCACCTTCTAAGATTTCAGATAGCAGCGCAGTACCATTCGCGAGATTCGAGACGCGGATTGGCATGATCCCAAAGTTCCAGCCTACACCAGCAACTCCGGTTCCGTTGTTTCCTATCGCAGCTGCAGAACCTGCAACAAGTGTTCCGTGTCCATTGAGATCGTCATTCACATTCCCGCCATCAACTTGGGCAAGGTTGTTCACGGAGTTGTATCCAGGAACGAGCGCCGCTGCGAGATCAGGATGATCAAGATCTACCCCTGAATCACAAACTCCAATAATTGTACCTGGGTCACCCTGTGTGTAATCCCAAGCACCTACAGAGTCAATTCGAGCTGCAGCATGATGCCATTGAGTATTAAACAACGAATCATTCGGCGAAGTGTCAGTTGGATAGCAAATCCAATCCATAGAGACATACTCGTAGTCTCCGGTTTGCATCAAAGCTTCTGCAGCAACCTCTGCACTCAAACCTTCAGGAATTTTGATCGAGTGCATATCAATGTCGTTATACGCCTCTCGAAGTGAGGGAGCAAGTCGAGAACGTGCTTCGATGATGCGCCGATCGGCATCTGCTAAACGCGTTTCAAAAGCAACAACTTGATTGATTGCCGCGCCCCGAGTTTGTGAAGCTGAAGTGGAGGGGGTATTAAGTCTGGCGGCTTCTCTCGAAAACTGCTCGATCATCTGAACACGCGTTTTTACTTTGACATTGAGATATTCAGATCGTTCTTTAAGCCCTTGGTACTCAACAAAGATTTGTTGAGGAGTAATTGAACCAGAGAAAATGGAACTGTCACGATCCAGCCAGTTGTACGCAGAAGCAAGCGAACGAGTCTGGGAGTTCGAAAGTGAAACAGGAGTTGAAACTTGTGACGGCGTGTCATTCGTTTCGATCGCATTTGAGTTAGTGCTGCTGATCGCGATACCTGTACATGTAATCAGCGTCATCAATAACGATAAGGATCCAGTGCGGGGATGAGTCGAGTGAATTCGTGTGTCGTTGAACTGCATGTTGATTTACCTATCTCTCAAACTTCAAACGGATTGGTGTATATCGGACCCGGGCAATTACGGATTCAAGTTGATCTCAAGCGAGACCCGGTTCTTAAATCGACCTGTATTTTCATGGAGTTGTATTAGTATGTACAGATTCATAACAATCTCATTTATCCAACATTCCTATCCCATCACAGCAAGCATTCGATTCTTGTAGACTCAACGAAAAGGTCCGGAAACGATTCTCAGGCAGCGCCCTTGAGCAATCATCGCCGAATCAGCAAAACACTGATCGTTGCGAACCACCTCAGATTTTCACCCGCATGCTTTCCCAGTGCAGAAAACACTGGCAGATCAGTTCAGAACATCATTTGATCCGGACAACCATACGCAAACCTTGTAAAGCTGTTGCATTGGAAACAAAGATCCGCCGTGCAATTCCACAGAAAAACCCCCGATGAAGCTTCATTCGGGGGTTGGGATTACGAATCGAGCTAGAGAACTACTGATTAAGGCTTGTCTTTTTTACCCCCGAAGATGCCTTTGAGTCCATCAGTCGCGTCATCAAGCTTGTCCTCAATGTCCTTCGCGGCGTCATCAACGGTACTTTGGATATCGTCTTGGATGTCCTTAGTGATATCTTCGACTTGTCCGCCGACATCTTCTAGAACACCGTTGAGTGCATCGTCGAGATTCAGATCACTGATTGCGTCGATTCCAAGATCGCTCAATGAGCTGAGACCTGCGAGTCCGTTACCGAGTTCACCGAGTACATCACTTGGGATGATTCCACCACCAGATTCGACGGCGGCTGCGAGGACTGTTTTAACGATGAGATTGATTACATCGCCGGCCTTCATGCTTTCTTTTTCGCCAACATTCTGAAGCGTGATCTCTGGAATATTGATCGCGACATCACCCGCGAGTAATGAAACGCCTGGCATGTTTGCAACATGGATATTAATGTCTTCGAGGACCAAAGACTTGATCACGATGTTCTTGCCTTCTTTCTTCGCCGCATCACTCGTTGGTTCGTCGGACTCGAATCGGGAAAGGTTCTCGAGAATCTGGTTGTAGTTTGATGGGTCTTGCCCTTTGTCAAGCGTGACATCAATCCCGCGAAGGTTCACGCTTGGAATGATGATGGTGTCGCTGCTAATGGAATCCATCGCAACAACCGCATCACTTGAGTTGAGTTTAAAGAAACCAGCAGTCTCAAAACCATCTGGGTTTGCAATGTTGAGCCCGTTTATGTTTGCAGTACCCTTGAAGACTGCAACTTCAACAGTATCAACAGTTGTTTCAACGCCCATTGCATATGTGCCGCCGTATTCGATTGCACCCTTTGCAATCTTGTCAAACTGTGACATTCCGAATGCGAATAGTCCGACCACAGCTCCCACAAGCAAAATGATCAGAACAGCGATGATGATAAGTATCTTTTTCATGTTGAATCCTCCTGAGGTTCGTTCCAGATCATAGCACCGATCATCTCAGGCAATGATTTTAAACAGAATGTGATACAAGAGTATTCCGATATCTGCTTGGTCATTTTCAGGCGCGATTATCTGTTAAAAACACTGATAAATGTAGCAATATCATGAAAATCTAGAAATCCATCAAGCGTGAAATCTGCGTCCAAATCACCGTTCTGGAAAGCATATAAAAAGGCGACTATATCAAAGTAGTTGATTCTGCCATCTCCGTTGATGTCTGAAATGTTATCAACTACCGAGATTTCATAATCAGGCATTAATCGAACTGTCTCGGAACCACTCCCGACTCGAATTGCAATCTGGTCAGAACCGAGCTGGTCTTTTGATGTAATGGTCACTGAAAATTTACCCGCGCTTAGTAACACGGGGGGGCCAACTGTGAAGAGGTTTGGATCAACTTGAGATAGTGAAATCTGTTGAGGGTCAGAGATTGAAAGAAGCTCGCCTTGCCAATCACGAAGTTCTATAACAACTGAACTCTGAGAGTTGGTTTGGAAATGGTTTCTAGATATTAATAATGATTGAACTGCGTCGACTTTTCCTTCAAGTCCTTTTCTCCACTCATTGAATTGGTCGCGGAGTTGATCGACAGGATCCGGATCTGCTTGTCGTTGATTTGCGATGTTGAGTTCAAGGAAATAGTCGCCGTCTGCATATCGGCCAGGAGCTGGGAGTTCCGCTCCGCGAGGATTGTCGATCAGCATCAAACCTGTGGTTCCCCCATTTGAAACAACGAGATCTAGATTGCCGTTCGCATTCATGTCAACGAGTTCAACAAAGCGAGATCCTGATCCAACTTTAACAACATCATCGAACACGAAACCGCCCTTGCTGTCATTAGCAAAGACTTGTAGGTTCCGCTGGGGCGATGACGAAGTAGAGATGATGTCGGGGAGTCCGTCATTCGTCAGATCCCCGATCGCGAGACCTCGTCCGTCGCGGTTAATCGTGATCGAGTTTGATACTTCCCATCCGGCGCCCGTATTCGATATGATTTCTACGCGTCGTCCGGATTGAGTCATACAAATGATTTCCTTCTCCCCGTCACTTTGGAGATCAAAGCTCTTGAGCTGGACTGGTTCATTTGATGTATCGATTGTGTCTTCGAGTGTGAAGTTAAAGAGGCCGTTGTTTCTATAAATCTTAACTTGATTATCAATAAGAGAAGCAACAACGAGTTGGGGAGCCGCGTCATTTAGCTCTGCCACTAGCAAAGCTCCAGGCTTTGCGACTGAGAGCGAACTCTCTTGAACTATCGCTCCAAAGGGATCGATTCTGTAGAGATGAACAAGATCGAGCGATTCGAAAGACACTGCAATGATGTCGTGCTCAACATTGATATCGCCGCTTGCGGCGCCGCTCGGGACTGCAGGGAGCGGCAAAGAGATTGGAGGATTGAGCACACCAAAGTCTCCCCCCCCAGTCATGATTGTCAACGTCGGAGGAGTCGTCGAAACAATCGCAATGTCTTCTAAGTCGTCGTTGTCAAACAAGCCCGAGACGACTGAGATTGCTCCAGAAGCTCCAAGATTAACCACTTGTGTAGGTAATACATGCGAGAGTGGGTCGCCCTCATTAGCGGTATTGATAAAGACTGAGAGTTCGTCATTGATTGAGTCTGCTACAACAACATCTTGTTTCCCATCATGATTGATATCGATGAGTGTCATCCCGCCGGAACTGTTTGTGATTGGATATGCTGCTCGCACTGCATCAATATTGTCAGCGCGCGTTCCAAGCATATATCCTACATGAGCACTCTTGAAAGGTCCTGGAGGCGGAGAGCCGCACCCTGTTGGATCTGCATTCGAGCATGAGCATCGTCCGTCCCCGCCTCCGAGTTGTGCCGCGTCCATCGCAGCCATCAAACGTCCAGGTAAATCAGAGTCGGTATTGATGATTGCGTCTACAGCATCCGCGACAACGTTTGGTCCTGACAAGATGTTGCCTTGAACAGAATACACAATGTCATCGAGTGGGCCAGGCCGCCCTTGCTCAATCGATCCGGTGGTTCCCCCCGCCCAGTTCGCATTTTGAACCCCTGAATAGGTGAGCGTCTCTCCCAAAGCAGTAATAAAACCGTATTGACGATTGTTGTGTCCAGTATCAGTGATGGAGAGCTCTTCGAGTATTGATTCGAGCGGCACTCCTTGGAGCAATCGATCACGAATCAAAAGTCTGTTTCGTCCTGTTGAATCAACCGCGGATTGAGCGGTTACAGCGCCCACGCCTGTAATTAGAACTGGAGTCTCGTTGCGAAGATTAATAGTCTCGACACAAGTCGCAGAGGCTATGACAATCTCCCCTGTTCTGGTGTCTGCGATCAAAATCGACCATGTCGCGTGCGCGGAGCTGCTCGTGAAAGCAAGGACGCCTGCCCCAAGGACCGATAACTTGCTAGAAACACCATATATTTTGCGAACAAGCTTGTTCATTGAGTAGTTCTGCTCTCTGTCAGGGTGGGAATTGGGATGCTTTTGAACCTCTTACCGAGCTTACTTGATCGACTACATCCAGGCAAGAAGATTGTCCACTTGCTATCGTTCATTGATATTCTAAATCGATTCAAGGGATGGATTTGGGGTACACATAACATCCTGATCTCTGAGAATGTGCAATGTTCTCAAACCCAGCAAGGACAATTGGTTGACCGGCTCATAAGGGTGGGTATTATTCTTTCCCGCTCGGTGATCAGCCGGGCGGTTTTTACGCCGGAGTGTGAGGTTTCAATCTTGTAACATCACGCCTCGACGGGGATTGTCGCCACTGTAGCTCAGTGGTAGAGCGCACCCTTGGTAAGGGTGAGGTCGAGAGTTCAAATCTCTCCAGCGGCTTTCCTTCCAAAGAGTGATCATCCTTTTAGTAGGATGGAGATCTCTTGTTTATGGAAGGATGTCGAAAATTTGAATCGGAGTTGATCCTGGGTGGATCGACATAACAAAGCATTGCGGCTTCTATCGTTAAAGAAGTCACGACGCGGATCGCACCTGCTGCGAGAAGCGATGAACAACAGGGTGAGATGAGTGGGTTTCGTATCCAGGATTCAATCCCAGAGTAAACCAAGAGGTAAGAACAATGGCTAAGGCAAACTTTGAGCGGAACAAACCGCACGTCAATGTCGGCACCATCGGTCACATTGACCACGGTAAATCAACCCTGACCGCAGCGATGGTTGCACGCGCTGACGCGAAGGGCCTAGTCCAGGGTGCGAAGACATACGCAGAAATCACCAAGGGTGGTACTGTTCGTGACTCCAACAAGACTGTGACTATTCACTCAGCTCACGTTGAGTACGAAACAGAAGGCCGTCACTACGCTCACGTGGACTGCCCGGGTCACGCGGACTTCGTAAAGAACATGATTACTGGTGCTGCTCAAATGGACGGCGCGATTCTTGTTGTTGCTGCGGACTCAGGTCCAATGCCTCAGACTCGCGAGCACGTTCTTCTTGCTCGCCAGGTAGGCGTGCCTTACATCGTCGTATTCATGAACAAGGTTGATCTTGTTGATGACGACGAGCTTCTTGACCTCGTTGAAATGGAAATTAGAGAGCTCCTCGATAAGTACGAGTTCCCAGGCGACGACACCCCGATCATTCGTGGTCAGTCCAAGCTTGCTCTTGAAAACCCTGCAGACGACACAGCATGTGGTCCTATTGATGAACTGTTCGACACAATCGACAGCTACATCCCAGAACCTGCTCGTGAAGACGACAAGCCATTCTTGATCTCAGTAGAAGATGTCTTCTCGATCAAGGGTCGTGGTACTGTTGCAACCGGCCGTGTTGAGCGTGGCGTAGTCCGCGTCGGCGACGCTGCTGAAATCGTTGGTCTCCAAAAGGAAAACCAAGCAACAACCGTTACCGGTGTTGAAATGTTCCAGAAGACACTCGAAGAAGGCCGTGCAGGCGATAACTGTGGCGTCCTCCTCCGTGGTATCGACAAGGACATGATCACTCGTGGTCAAGTTATCTGTAAGCCAGGTTCAATCAAGCCACACACCAAGTTCAAGGGACAGGTTTACGTCTTGAACAAGGATGAAGGCGGCCGTCACACTCCATTCTTCGCAGGCTACAAGCCTCAGTTCTACTTCCGTACAACTGACGTAACTGGACAGGTTCTTAACCTCTTCGGCGACGGCGGCGCGAAAGCAGAAATGTGCATGCCTGGTGACAACGTGACCATGGAAATTGACCTGGGTGAAAAACCAGTAGCGATGGAAACAGGTCTCCGCTTCGCGGTTCGTGAAGGTGGTCGCACCATCGGATCGGGTACTGTCATCGAGATTATCGAGTAATATTTTCGGGATCGTTTGCAGATCGAATCGGTTTGTTGATCCCGGAATTACAAACATACGGCCTGTCGATGAAAGTCGTCAGGCCGATTTTCGGAAAAATGTATTTCAGAATCAATCACCCGATCGAACTGGTGGGTTCAACGGGAAAAGATCTTAAGACGAAGATAGGAAGCCGACCATGGCCAAGAAATCAGTCGCACGCGAATATGTCTGGCTCCAGTGCACCGAAACCGGTGACCTGAACTACCGTACTTCAATCAATGTCAAGGGTGGCATCGAGGATCGAATCAAGGAAGGGTTCAAGAAGTACTGCCCTCGTCTTCGCAAGCACACGCTTCACAAGATCAAACGCAAGTAAACACGAAGACTGGATTTGTGTTGGGTTTCAAAAAAGATTCTCAACACTTTTCCCTGTTCAGAGTGATTTTTCGCTCACGAACGGCAGTAGCTCAGTCCGGTAGAGCAGTGGATTCCAAATCCACCGGTCGTAGGTTCGAATCCTTCCTGCCGTGTTTATTCCTCGCTTGATGTTTTCAATTTAATTCATTAAGCGAATCGCACGCGTGCGGATCATCGTGTTAAACCTGTTGAATATCTTGCGATTGCATTTCTGCTCTGTAAGAGTTAACTGGTTCGAACAAAATCGAGATCCCACCCCCAACTGAGAGGTTTTTGATAACCATGTCATTCGGGATTTATAAACAAGGGCAAGGATACTGGATTCGCGTCATGACCGCCGCGTTTGTGGGTGTTCTTATCATCTCAGCCGCTGCATGGGGTTGGGGGCAAGCGGGCACCGTCCGACTCCCCGCGCGTGCATGGACAATCACAATCAACAATGTTCAAGGCAATGTCAATGTCGGGGATACCGTTGAACTTCTTGGTTTCGACGAAGAATCTACAGATCCTGAAGGCCTAGTTGTCATCGGGGCTGCGACTGTCGATGAATACTCGCCAGGGCGGGGTTCAACAGGAACTTTGGTCATCAGTAACTTTTCGAATGATGACATTCGAGATAGAGCAAATGATTCAACCACAGTTCGATCTGAACCTATCGATAATCCAACTCTGACTGCAACAGTTCGAGGATCTACCCCGACGACTGTGTTTCCGATTCAGTATCTCCAGTCTGGAGTTGCTGGAGGGGTCATGCTTCTGGGGGCGTTGTTACTCTATCTCTTCATTGGTTCAAAGAAGAGCACTGTCGAGTTCCTCATCGCAACCGATGGCGAGATGAAAAAGGTCAACTGGACGACCTACCGCGAAGTTAAGGGTTCAACAATCGTTGTGATTGTTGCAACATTCTTGATCGCCGGTTTCTTGTTTGTCATCGACCTTGGGTTCTCGAACTTCTTCCGTATGATCGGTGTTCTCGAGAGCTGATCGAATCAACATAATGTCGGCAACTGATACACACAACAGTTAATCAGACCAACGCACTCTCACTAGGAGCGCATCAATGGACGAATACACAGAACAAACACAATCAGCAGATAGCGATATCGCAGCAAGCGAACCAAACGCACAAGCCGCTGAACAAGAAGCAATCGCACAAGCCCAAGAGCAACCCAAGTCAACAATCGAAGGCATGATCGGGCACGACGAGCCATTGGTCCAAGACGGAATGCAATGGTTTGTGCTCAGGGTTGCTTCCAACAAAGAGAACTCCGTTCAGAACACTTTGTTGCGCAAGATTCAAATTGAAGGCATGACTCATCTCGTTGGGCGAATCTTGGTTCCAACTGAGAAAATCAAAACGATCAAAGGCGGCAAAGCAAAGATCAAAGAAGAGAAGCTCTACGCGGGGTATGTCTTTGTTGAAATGCGTCTCGAAGAGGATGGAAGAATTCCTCAGGACATCTTCTTCCTTATCAAGGAAACTACCGGTGTGGGAGATTTCATCGGTACTGCTGGTCGACCAACTCCAATGGCAATGCATGAAGCAGAGAAGATGCTTCTCGACTCACGCAAACCTGAAGATGAACCAACAATCAAGCTCTCCTTCGAAAAGGGAGAAGCAGTGATGATTCACGAAGGTGCTTTCGAAAACTACGAAGGCACCGTCGACGAACTCTTCCCAGAGAAGGGCATCGTTCGTGTTCTCGTTTCAATCTTCGGCCGTCAAGCACCAGTTGATCTCGAAGAGTGGATGATCTCAAAAGCTGAAGACAGCTAATCAGTTCATGTCGAATCGAACTCCTAAACCCCGCAATATAGCGGGGTTTTTTATTATCAATGTTTGTGTGACATTTATCGATTACACGACTCTGAAAATCATCGTGTATAAAGCGATGTTTTTGACAATCAGAATTTATTGTTCATCCTTTTGATCACACTGATTATCAGTGTCAAATGCAGAATGAATTTTGAATATTGAAGATTCCATGTCATGTAAAACGAGTCATTTTCGCATAGATAGGGAGTGTGAACATCAATTCACAAAATCAAGTACACTGATAGGATCAACAAAGGGGATATAGATGAATACAAAATCGAAGTTATCGATCAAGATAAGTGCTGTGCTTACAGCTGCATTTTTGATGTCTCTTGGCGCGTGTCAAACAACGACTCCAAGTAATGGGGCGCGTCTCTATGAAGGATTTGGAAACTATTCACGTGATATGACGACAGATTCTCGAAGCGCTCAACAATGGTTCAATCAAGGCATGCAGCAGATGTATGGATTCAATCATGATGAAGCGATTCGATCATTCGAGCAAGCCGCCGCGATGGATGATTCCGCGGCAATGCCGTGGTGGGGGATTGCATACTGTCACGGTATCAACATCAATGATCCCGCAATGAGTGACGAGCGTTCACAACTCGCAAGATCTGCAGCAGACAAAGCACTTGCTCGACTCGATACAGAGTCTGGAATAGAGCGAGCGATGGTTGCTGCTGTCTCTACTCGATACGAATATCCCGCGCCAGAGGATCGGTATCATTTAGATCAAGCGTACGCAGACGCAATGGGGGAGGTATATTCACAGTTTTCCAATGACCCAGATGTTGCTTCGCTATATGCAGAATCGTTGATGAATCTTCAGCCTTGGGATTATTGGGAAACAGACGGCTCACCCAAGGGACGAATCGAAGAGGTTGTTTCAATACTCGAAAAAGTAATGGAGACATACACGAGGCACCCCGGCGCAAAGCATTTTTATATTCATGCTGTAGAGGCCTCGCGAAATCCAGATCGTGCAATCCCCGCTGCGGAATCATTAACAAAGCTTGTCCCTGGGTCAGGACATCTCGTACACATGCCTTCGCATATTTTTATCCGCGTTGGACGATATTCAGAAGCAGCGCAAAGCAATATCAATGCAATTGATGCAGATCGTAGATACTTTGCAAAGGCGCCAGCGCCTGGGTATTACTCGCTTTATTACGCTCATAATATTCATTTCCTCGCGTTTGCTTCGATGATGAGCGGCGACTACGCCACCGCGATCCAAGCTGCGCGAGATCTCGAATCAGAAATCCCCGAAGCAAACTTGCGCGAGCTTGCCGGACTCGTCGAAGGGATCATGCCTACCAATTTGCATGTCATGATTCGATTCGGAAAATGGGAAGAGATCCTCGAAGAACCTGATTATGCAGATTGGAGATTGATGTCTCGCGCGACTCGGTTCTATGCGCGTTCAATCGCTTGTTCTGCATTGGGAAGAACAGAGCAAGCTCGCAATGAGATGGCCGCGTTCGAAGAAGCTGTCACACTCGTCCCAGATGAATGGATGGTATTCAACAACTCAGTCCACCAAGTTCTCCCGATTGCACGAGCAATGATTATGGGTGAGCTTTTATTCAGAGAAGGAAAACGCGAAGAAGCATTCGCGATCTTGCGCAAAGGAATCGAACACGAGGACTCACTCGTGTATGACGAACCGCCAGCTTGGATGCTCCCCGTGCGTCACGCCCTGGGCGCTTTGCTCATTGCGGATAACAAGTTTAAAGAAGCAGAAGTCCTTTATCGAGAAGACCTCATCAAGAACAGAAACAATGGTTGGGCGCTCACAGGGTTGCGCGAGTCATTAATCGGACAAGGAAGATCCGAAGATGCGTTAGATCTCGACTCTCAGATCGCTGAAGCTTTTTCCCGTGCAGATACAGTTGTGACATCTTCCTGTTTCTGTGAGCCGTAATCTCAGCTGATATTAACTTCATATTCGTAACCTCTTTCCCGCCTCAAAAGGCGGGTTTTGTATGATTTTGTTGATATGGTGTCAAATATTATGGACATGGTGATAAACAACGCATACATTTGAACCGAAAGGATCAGATATGAATGAATCAGGAACTGGCGCAGACTTCCGCGCTAAATCAAATCTCACAGCGTTGATTACAACCGCGCTGATCTATCCGGCCGTGCTTCTCTTCAGTGCGATTGGTGAGAAAAACATCTTTGAGCTCGCTGCAATCCTCGCGGTCGGAGTGGTATTACAAATATCAATTATGATCGTCATACACATTTTTCTTGCGTTGAAAACGACACAAGAACCGGATGACGAACGCGATCATGATCTTGCAAGAAGGGCATCACATGTATCAGGAACAGTCATGACTTCGAGTGTTGTGATCGTTCTATTGATTATGCTTGTTCGAGCAATGATCGCGACAGTCTCAAGTGGAGGCGAAACCAATGTTGATCTATGGCCTCTCTACGGAATCTTCGGTTCATTGATCCTCTCTGAACTCGTGAGATACACGATTACCGCGCGCGGATATCGAGTGGATTAAACGAGAATACAAGTATGAAAGCGACAAAGGTATCCAACCAGATCCGTACTCTACGATTCCATGCAGATGAGATGACTCAGCAGGATCTCGCTACGCGAATCGGCGTGAGCCGACAGACAGTCGTCGCGATTGAGAAAGCAAAGTATTCTCCATCGCTCGAGCTTGCATTCAAAATCGCAAGAGTATTTGAAGTCCCTTTAGAAACTGTTTTTTCTTTTGAAGAAGAGCAGTTTATCGCGAAATAGTCACAAGTAGAAAACGAGTAATCCAGCATGAATCAACCACTCTCGTCTGTACCCGTTGTGCATCAACGGCTCCACGCTCTTGATGCACTCCGCGCGATCGCCATGATGCTCGGGGTGTGGCTTCACGCTGCGATCCCATATGTAGATGGGGTCCCGCCGTTCTTTTGGGCGGCGAGCGATCCTGACAAAAGCGCGGCGATCGGGATTTCAATGACAATCATCCATTCATGGCGAATGGAAGTCTTCTTCTTGCTCTCTGGTTTTTTCACCGCGATGATGGTTTTGCGAAAAGGGATCAAAAGTACAGCTGTTCATCGATTCAAAAGAATCGTGATCCCGTTCGTGCTCGCGATGATCATCTTGCAACCTATCTGCGCCGCGTTATGGGGGTATGGCTTCTCAACACAGTGGGGGTTCCCGCTCAAGGATGCTGCGATCAACATGATCAAGACTTCGTGGGGAATCGAAGTCCCGGGTGGACAAACAGAGTTTGGTCGCCTCTGGCACTTCTGGTTCCTCTATGTGCTGTGTTGGTTGATCGCAGCGGGGCTCATTTTTGAGTTCATCGGATCAAAGCTCAAACTCAATGTTTCATCGAAACTCGGATCTGTTGTAAGTTGGAGCTTCCGTTCATGGTTCGGCGCGATTGTGCTTGCGATCCCGCTCTTTGGAGCAATATACATGCACTCGCCGTTGGGTCCTGAACCAATGTCATCTTTGAAACCGGATTGGACAACCTTCGGATATTACGCGATACCGTTCTTTGCCGGTTGGGTGCTCTACCCTCGTCGCGATTCAATTGATCAACTTGCTCGTCATTGGTGGATACCCCTCTCGTTTGGGATTTTAATTGCAACTCCGATTTACGTCATATCGCTTGTAAAACTTGGAGAAGTGAGTTACGCCACAGGAGAACAACCTGGAGCGATGTTGATTGCAATTGCAAATGCGTCGAGAGTATTGATGACAACTGGATATGGGCTTGGACTCATCGGGTTGTTTACTCGTATGTTAAGCACTCCAGGTCCAAAGCTCAGTAAGGTTGTTCGATATGGTTCAGACAGCGCCTACTGGGTTTACCTTGTGCATCTTCCTCTTGTTGTGCTTGGTTCAATTTTACTTCTCAAACTCAATGTGCCCGCTGAGATAAAAATGTTGATTGCGATGGTTGCATCAGGATTCATACTACTGATTACCTATCACTTTGGTGTGAGATACACCCCCATCGGGACAATGCTCAATGGAAAGCGTCAAAAACCGAAGGCTGTAGAATCTGACAATGCAGAATCTAATGCTTAAGTAATTTGCTCGAGCAACTTCATCGCACTCGCAGGATCAAGCTTGGGATCGGGAAACTGTGGATTGATAGATTCGAGAGTTGCCCGAACAATCTCGGAAATAACAAACACTCTGTACCATTTTCGATCTGTTGGGACGATGTACCAAGGTGCATGATTTGTATTACAAATGCTGATCGCATCTTGATACGCAGTCATGTATTGATCCCATTTGCTTCTTGTCGAGATGTCACCTGCTTCAAACTTCCAGTTCTTGGTGGGGTCTGTCAGTCGTTGAGTAAGCTTTTGTTTTTGTCGATCTTTCGATAGATGAAGATAAATCTTGACGATTTCAGTATCGCCGTTTACGAGACCTTGCTCAAAACCGTTAATGATATCGTATCGTTTTGACCATCGATCCTTCTTAACGAGATCATCTACACGAGCAACAAGCACATCTTCGTAGTGAGAACGATTAAAGATCGCGATATGCCCTCTGCGAGGGGTGTGTTGATGAATGCGCCAGAGGAAGTCGTGTGCTCGTTCATCTTCTGTAGGGCGCTTGAACGATGTGACTTGTACCCCTTGCGGGTTTACGCGCCCAAATACACGACGAATCGTCGAGTCTTTCCCCGCGGCGTCCATTGCTTGAAGGACGATCAAAACGGATCGTTGTTGTTGCGCGTAGAGTTTGTGTTGCAACTCCGAAATCGCGAGTGTGTTTGCTTCTGTTTGAGCTTCGATTTGATCTCGGTCTACACCGTCTGCATCGTCAGTCTTCCAGGTTGACAGATCGACCTCTGATCCGGGTTCAACACGATATTTGGATTCAATATTCATAGTTCTTTACTCTAACACGAACCGAGTTGAGTCCCAGAGTTTTTCAATGCGCTCAACAAACCCGGGGGAGCTCGGGAGATCTATACCACATCCGATCAGTAGATCGATCATCCCTGCGTAATCATCGAGTCCAACATATTCGCATCCAACACGGGGTGGCCCACCAAAGTCTTTTTCATGGGTGCCTGCTTGAGCTTCCGCAAGCTTTGCCATGTTGTGATAGTTACCTAACGGAAGACATACACAGGTTGAGCAATATCCATAAGCACAGTACACACTTGCTTCACACGCTCCGCCGGCCATGAGTTTGCGTTGCCATTTCCACTTAGGCATATCACTCATTTTCTGCGATGCAGTAGGAGCCGCAGGCCCTCCCGCGATTCGCTCTGCGACTTTCGCAACGGCGCCAGTAAGTTCAGGTGAGAAAATGCTAATTCGATCACCAACACGAACAATCGGTCCACCATGTATTGGTGAATCTGTGAATGCTCGAGAGTTTTCTAGCGCAATGATCCGAGCACCCTTGGGCATAAACCCATCTCTGCTCGCTCCGATTGCGCCGATGAAACCAACTTCTTCTGCTCGTGTGAAGAGCACGCGAATATCCCCAATGGATTTTGCGGATTCTTGTGTAGATTGACGTAGTAACGCAAGTTCGTCAATCGCAGAGAGCGCTGCAGCCACCGCTGCAAGATCGTCGCATGCATTCGTGTGAATGATCCCGCCGAACTCATCATTTTCAATTCTTGCATCTGGTAAATCCCAAGTTGCAATCGTTCCTTTTGAAACTTCTGCAGAAGAATCGAGCGAGCATCGGTATCGCTTGAAGGGCTTTATGGATTCTTCTACCCCTTCGTTGTTTGTTGTCTTGAGTTCTTCGTGGATAGTCCCCATCACATACGAGTCATTCGAGTTATGAATTTTAACTTTCGCATTCGGGAAGTAGTCACCCATGACCCCCCCGCGGAATGACATGATCAGCTCTGTCTCGGTATCAACTTCTTCGATAACAAACGCTGGATGATCGAGATGAGCAGTAAAATAAATCGGGTGATCAGATATCGGAGCATCCTTGATCCGTATCTCAAAGTTCCCGTGTTGATCCTTGTGCTTGCTTAAATATGAGCGTTGATTGAGCCATTGATCGATCCAGTTGATCACTCGCGTCTCTTTCCCAGCCGCTGTGGGGAGTTGAGTGACTTCCATGAGCCATTGCTGATGTTTCAGTCGTTGTTCAGACGAGATGAAATGGATATCAGACGATTGGTCTAGTTTGGAACTGGTCTTAGAATCATTTTTCGATTGGGTCATACTCGATCGTACGCTAAAAATATCGATATCTGCTCCTGATCGGCATGATCTCCATCAATTGCAATGAGAAATAGTCTCAACTGCCTATCCGCTTGCAGCCGACTAAAATAGAAGGAATGCTATAACTCTCGCCCAATGTACAGCGAGATTCAACAGATAAGGATACGACTATGCCACACATTATTGCCGAGCCATGCATCAAGACCAAAGACACATCCTGCGTCGATGCTTGCCCAGTAGATTGCATCCATCCTACGAAGGATGAACCTGACTTCGAAACCAATGATCAGCTTTTCATCGATCCAGACACGTGCATCGACTGTGGTTTGTGCGTTGATGAGTGTCCTGTTCAAGCAATCTTCCAAGACGAAGATCTTCCTGACGAATGGAGTAAGTTCGTTCAGATCAATATCGAGTACTACAGCTAACACATAATCTGTGCTGTACACAACTCCCTGATTGCGCTGCAAGTCTCGTGCACACGAGAGGCAGCTTTGCTAGGGATGTAAAAAAACGAGCATTTCTGCTCGTGTTGATTCTGTCATGAGATTTTGATTTGATCAGGCAGCTTCGTTGAGACCGTCTGAGTCTATGTCAGAATCGAAATCCTCACCCATAAACTCATCTGCTTCGAGAACTTCATCATCGCTCCCGAATGCGGCTTCAAAGGCTTCAAGAGCCTCGTCAGTGAGCTCTTCGTCACTCTTAGGGCCAGCTTTCTTTTTCTGCAAACCTGAATCTGATTCTGTAAATCGTTCAGCCCAACGATCTGGGCGGACATTCGCCGGCGAGTCAGATCGCTCGAGCCAGTCTTCCGCAGATGGTAAGTTGAGCTCTGTCGGCATTGTCTTGCGATATCCAAGCAGACGAATCACTTCGAGAACATCTGTCCAAGTTGGGAACATCCGATCGTTCCCTTTCTTGAAAGCGTCGATCGCCATCAAGAACAAGAACTGTTCAGTTGTCATTTCGCCTTCTTCTGCTGATTTCGTGAAATCACTCAAACGGCGTCCACGCCCACGCTTGCGTTCGAGTCCTGTGAACCCTTCTTCTGTAGGCGAAGAGTTGCGAGAGCTTTCTGAACCCTGTTGCGAGAGCTCTGCTTCTGAGGCAAGCGTGTCAGCATTTTTAGTTGATCTCAGATCCTCAACTTTTCGAGGATCGAGCCCAAGTCGGCGATCAATTACCGTTCCAGGTGGGGGTTTACCCTGTCCGGTTTTTCGACGTTCTGTGGATTTACTTCGACGATCTGGTCCATTGTACGACATGGCTAAAGCCTCCATCCGATGTTCGGAGGCCAAAAAAACCGCCGAACTCAGAGGTCTTCATCGTCTGAATCGATGTCTGTATCCGCATCTTCTTCTTCGTCGTCGTCATCGTCGTCATCGTAATCGTCATCGAGATCATCATCATCAATGTCGTCATCATCCTCATCTTCGAGGAAATATGCTTCGTCGTCATCAAGATCATCGCCTTTGGCACCGACGACGCCCCAAGATTCGGTTTCTGCAGGATATACGGACCATGGGTCTCGTTCGAGCGTGTCACTATCGGGCGTTAGCAAAGCAGTTGAACCCGTGTCAACTTGTCCTGGGTTGTATGCTGATCCAGCGGCTTGATGAAATTCTGAATACGAATGTGGAGCCATTGCTGATAATCCTCCGGCAAAGTTCGGCGTCTATCGCCTATCGGTAAATAGTCTCATGTTGCACTACAGATGATCGCTCAGAGATACAATCACCCTTTGCGCGTACGGTACCCCAAAAAATCGCCGTGTCAATCCTTTCGCGTCACTGATCCGCACGGTTTTGTCTATGTTTATGTCTTACGGGTTTCATGGCCATACACTCATCACAATGTCTAATCCACAACACATTGATTTCAACCCTCTTGCAGGCCTCGTAGCCGTACTTTTTCCAGGCGCGGGGCACCTCGTCCTAGGCCGACACAAGAGAGCGATCTTCGCATCTGTCGGCGTACTTGGTCTGTTTTTCTTCGGGCTCCTCATAGGTGGGATCGATACGATTGATTCCAAGGAAGACAAGATCTGGTTTTTCGCACAAGCACTCGTCGGCCCGCCGACAATCATTGCTGATCAGATCCATCAAAAACAATTCAAAGCATACGATATGGGTTCGGGTAAACTCCGAACTGGATTCCCAGAGGAGAAACGGGATCACGATGGGACTCGTCCGATTTGGGTACCACTCACGGATGAAGAGATGGCCGCTGGGATGGGGCCACCCAACATCCCAGGGCTTGGTCGAATCAATGAGATCGCAATGCTCTCAGTTGTCTTAGCAGGGATGCTCAATCTGATTGTTTTCCTAGACGCATTGATGCCCGGCCCTGATGAATCATCGAAGTCGAAAAAAGCAACTACGAAACCAAATCCAGGGGGTGCAGCATGACACTCGCATATACCCCTTTTATTGACGCGATGAGTGTTCACGATTATTGGTATCTACTCATTGTCCCGATGGCCTTTTTTCTTGCTGTCGGTTATAAAGCAGTCCGATGTCCAGACATGAAGAAGTATCCACAAGCAGTCCTGAGTTTCACCGTCCAGATTCTTGGATTGATGTTGCTCCTTGCGATCGCATTTACAATCGTTATTGGGTATGTTCTCCCGATGCTTGCCCCGATGCCGGTATAGCACACTGTTGATTACACATAACTTCGCACTAACTGTTGGGGATATAAGTCTCACGCACAGTTTTGTAACCCATGTCATGGTTTTGAATCATGTACCGTAGTGCATCTACACAATGATCCCATCCATCCTTTTCAGGTGAAGGGGATAAAGGTTGATCCTTCGGGTAATGATATTTTTCAAGAGACTCAATCAATTTTTCGCACGATCGATGTATGTACAGTTTTGTACCATTTTCTGCAGTTTTAAATCGTGATCGAAGGAGTCCGAGTCCTTCGTGGAGTCCGAGTTTGCGATCATGAACAATCAAACCGCTGCGTCGCATTGCTGCAACATCTGATATCCCGGTTTGAAACCCTCTTTGTCGGCCGGCGGGATCTACTCCGATCCAATCGAGCTTGTGCGCAAAGCTTTGGATCTCTGCAATATGTTGAGTAAGTGGTGCATCGGTTTTTAGATATTCCTGACAAACCCAAATACAACCTGTTGGATCAACACACGCAAAGAGCACTACTGTTGGAGAACGGATTCCAAAATCCATGCCTCCGATCCATCTCCATGTCAATGAATCCAGTGGGAGCTGGTCAACAACATGGATTGAAGGTTCAAACTCAGGGATAACGCAATCTGATCTTTGAGGCCGATTGCAAAGCATCTCCGCGTTCCAGGTATTGTGTCCTACTCGTTTCTTTAGTGATATTGCATCGTCGATCGTAATATGCCCTGGGGTCTCGCCGCGGCGATCTCGACCCTTAACTCTTCCTGCGCATTCTGCAGCGAGCGGGCAAGGTCCATCTTCATGAATGCATTGATGTGTTTGATCATCACACTCTCCCAGAACATCAACCACTCCCCATCTATAGAGCACGCGAGATTCTTGCTCATCTTCGATACTCTCTGCAACAAGGTCGTGCATTATTCCATACGGGACATGCATTGTTGATAAACATTCGATTGCTCCACGCACTCGATGGTCGCCGCATTGTTTTTCGCGAGTAACAAGTTGAGCAGCTTCCCAAACATCACGATCAAACAACTCAACTTCGTCACAACGAAGTTTTTGCACGCGAGTTCCTCGAACTGAAGTTTGAGATTGCGCGAGGAGTTCTACTGATGATCCGTTACGAAGTCGGATCCGACGATCAGTTACTTTTCCTTCGATGAGTTGGTCGAATGGATTGGTTGAAAACAAATCGCGAAGATGCGCGTGCATTCGTTTCGATTGTTCGAGTGAACCACCCAGGATTCTGATTTCTATTCCAGGTTTGAAAATCAGATCGAGCATTGTTGCGACCGCAGCATAAAATGTTTTGCCTCCGCCGCGATTTGCCCAAACGATGCAATCGCGTGGTTTTTTATGCTCAAAGAAAGCATGACTCAGATAAGAAAATGGCGCCGAATGTCCATCAATTAAGGGTTCGCGAACAACTCGAATAGAGAGATGGTCGAGCATCCACTCATAGAGCTCTTCATCATTCGATGGGCATTCTCTATAACCTGTCTCTAAATTGAACTCGTCTCCATTGTTTTCAGTCATGGATTTGGACTCCATTAGGCATTGATCGAGTTTCTCTCTCTGCGAGCGATAGAACTATGTCTAACGCAACCGATCGATCGTGAGAATACGATTTGAGTATGGATAAAATTTGTTTGCGCTGCGCATGGTTTACAAAGAATGTAACCGCGCTTGGTAACGATTCAGGATTGTTTGCGACAGGGGGTCTTGGAATCTCTTTGTGAGTTATATTGTCTAATGGTTTATTTGCATTGGTCACCCGTACTCTCCACATGGTGCATATTTGTGTGGGCGTAAGCGCGAGGTTTAGAGATCAGCCGACACGCGGCGCCCAGGGTGATATTCCTAAGGATCTCGGATGGGTGATGGTCTTTGGATATCAGTTTTCGGCGCTTGCCCCAACGGATGAGCTCGACACCAAGGTGTGAACGATGATCAATCTCGGATCTAACTAAATCAGTGATCGTCATGTTGTGATGCTCAAGGACATCGAGTAATCGCAAATCATCAATTGATGGGATCATCTCATACGATTGCATACCAGCGCGTTCAAGGAATGGACACACAGACCCCATCGCGGCGATCGCTTCTGAGGATGATGTTTGCGGTTTTTCTAAATACTCGCGGACGAGTTTCGTCGCAACTCCAAGTCCACGAGAACTAGGAGCAACGATGACACGTGATATACAGCGTAAATGCGTATTGATTGTCTTGGCGTTTTGAGATTTCGATGAAGAGTTAAAAAATCCCGGCCAAGCTCTGTTTCTCCACGACCCGTTGAGAGTGGGCATTGATACTACAAGTATTCCAGCAAGAATTCGTTGAGACCCATTGAGGTGTCGAGTTGCTCGAAGTATCAGTGTGTGAGTCGCTGGGTCCGATCCCAAATAATGATGGTGGGCAAGACTCTTATAATCTTTGTAAGTACCTGTTTCGATGTGGATTAATTGATCAATACTGGGTTTTGGATATCGATGTTTTTGATCATCGAGATCAATAACGAACTCAGGAGAGATCATCTGTTCCATGTCCTCGTGTGCAGTGGCGCAGATGAGTATCACACCTTTTTCTATTGCCCATCGTCGGATTGTTCTCGCAAATGAATATGCGCATACTCGATCTAGAGGCGTCCCAAACTCATCTGCGATCACAACATCCCCTTTGGATGCGTGCTGCATCACTAATACCATCTCAAAGCGCGCTTGTTGACCTACAGAGAGACAAGAGTATGGAAGCGCCCAGAGTGATGGTTCTGCGAGACCCGCACGCGAGAGTGATGAAACACGAGATTGCAGATTATTATCGAGTCTATCAATAATCGCTGTTCGCCGATCACATTTGATTGGGTATGACCCCGTTGTGTGTACTTTGTGATTCTTCTTGAGTAGCTTTGAATGTAGGCCTCGGATCAAGGAACTTTTTCCACTCCCAGATGCGCCTCGAATAAATACAATTCTGTGTTTCAGTATTTGTTCGAATGTTTCATCACTAGGTGGATCTTGCTTTGGTTGAGTTTGATTGATCGTCTTTGGTATTAATCCAAAAGCTGCAGATGCACGAAGCAGTTCGGGTGTGATCTCAGCCGGCGTGTATATCTGTATTGGATTGCGATTTGATGCTCGTTGTCTCCATCCCATTACTATTCCAACTCCAATGTTTAGTGGGATGTGCGCCAAATGCGCGAGTGAGATGAGTTGTTTGATGCAACGCACATTGCTTCGATTGTTTCACGATGTTTACGAACAGAATAAAAACTCAACCCGAGTTCTTCTGTTGTTTCTCGCATTGATTTGCCTTTGATGAATAAGGAGTGGGCAATTGCTCTTCGCGATTTACTCCACCCCTTGTGATGTGCAACAACATATGCAACGCGTGGATCGTTAAGCCGTTCGATCAGTTTGCGGACTCTTCTACGGATGTTTCTAGGGGATTCATTCATGAGTTGGGAAATAGTGACAGCGCTTTTACCATCGCGGAACATCGCGAGAACGAGCTCTCGATCCGCAGGTTCAAGCCAATGAGCACGTCGAACGAGTCGATCTCCATGCGATGATTCTCGTCTTCTTCTCAGATCCACTCGTTCATCGACTTGGTCTAGCCAGTCGCTGTTTGTCTTTTCTCGCCCCATTTTCGCCTCCTTGACTCATAAATGTTGGAAATGCACTTGACATGACGCATTAATGTGTTCACAATATAGTGAACAACTTTTTTGAAGTATACACCAAGTTGCGAACGCTTTGCAAGGGTACTGTATGGTATATCGACAAATCAGCGCACAGACCCGGTCACTTCATACCGATCAGAATCCAATATCCACAATCTTTATCCCCAAGCCCAAAACAAACGATGCTCAAATGGCGACTCAACTACACAACTCAATCGAACTCTCGGCGACTACCTTCGCCACAAAGCTGCGTCAACGACGACTCCGATTAAAGCTCTCACTTGCTGAGCTTGCAGAACGGGTCGGTTGTGCAAAGTCTTACATCTCATCAATTGAGAATGGGCATAAGGGACCCCCAGCTGACAGTCTCATCGAAAATCTCGAACAAGCACTTTCTTTTCAATCAGGTGAACTCTTCGATTGTGCAAGATGGGATCAGACACCCATTCTGATCAAGCAAGATATTGAAAGGCTGAGAGAGAGGGATTACTCTGCTCGTTCACTTGCTCGATTCTTGTCTGCAAACGCGAGAAGCGGGGCGTCGCTCGACGAGCTTTACGCTTCTGGAGAACTTCGGAATCTCATTGATCAGATAGATCCTGCTTCTGATACAAGCACTGAGTCCGCTCAGGTCGTTCATACTGCGACTGATGAAGAGTGTGAGCGTGTCATTGATCAAGAATCATCTGACAAAGACAAGTCCATGCAAAGGATGATGTCTGTGTTACCGATGGAGGTCCCTGTGATAAACAAGGTAACCGCGGGATACCCTGCGGATTTTTCGGATATGGGATATCCTGCAAGAACCGCAGACGAGTACATCCGGACTCCAGATTTGAATGATCCTGACGCGTTTGCAGCAAGGGTCGTAGGTGATTCGATGGAACCAAACTATTGCGAAGGGGACATCGTTGTGTTCTCGCCTGCGCGTGAAATATCAGACGGCATGGACTGTTTCGTGCGTCTCGAACCCGATCATGATTCAACTTTTAAACGGATTTACTTCCAAACCGATGACGCAGGCAACGAACTCATCCGAATTCAACCCATCAACAATCGATATCCGCCGATGACTGTGCCTCGTGAAGAAGTCGCAGGGTTATATGCAGGCGTGTCCGTCACTCGTTCTATTGGATAAAGGTTCAAACCTCCACGAATAGCGCAATTTGAGCAACCCCGGTTGTTTGGGGTGCGTACAGGGTCTCGAGATGGGGTACCCTGACGCTGCTGAGTGTGCTATCCTTACCTCCTCAAGC
>JARGPA010000011.1 GCA_029213305.1 Phycisphaerales bacterium | reverse complement strand
AACGGAGAGAGGGGGATTCGAACCCCCGAGAGGATTACTCCTCCACACGAATTCCAATCGTGCGCCTTCAACCGCTCAGCCATCTCTCCAAAGATGCTTGATAGTGCAATGGGATGCACAATCTATGTCTTTTTGGTTGGGAAACTAGTTTAGTCGCCCTTTCACCACAAACCAAGTCATTCTTTCATTGCTTGCTGCAACGCTTTGAGGCAATCTGCGGGTTCACTCATCCGTCCAGTTCCAGAATGTCGACACGCTTGCCAACCTACCCCAGGACCAACGAGCGTAAAACCATCAGTTACCGCGAGTTCAACATTTCGTAGATTGCTAGGCTGACTCCACATCGCATCATTCATCGCAGGAGCAAGCACCACTGGGACTCGCTTGCGATCTACAGCGCTAAGAATTAACGTAAGAACATCATCAGTTCGGCCTTGCACTAGGTTTGCAAGAGTATTCATCGTACATGGCGCTACAAGGACTGCGTCACAACGATCTGCAAGTGAAATATGTTGCGGGTCTTGCGATTCGATGTGTTCCCACGATGTGGTGTAGACTGGATTCCCAGAGAGAGCTTGGAATGTGATTGGTGTCACAAACTTTGTCGCGGCGGGTGTCATCGCAACGGTGACATTGGCGCCTGCTTGAGCGAGACGAGAAACGATCGTACATACTTTGTATACTGCGATCCCGCCGCTGACTCCGACCATGATGGATTTGTCATTGAAGTGAGTGCGTAAAAAAACCGGATCAAGCCAGTCCTGATCATTTGCTTGATCGGAGTCATTGCTCGAACATTGGTTGTTGTTATCACTCATTTATATATTCGATCAGTTAGAGCAAAGGCTCTTCAGCAGCGACCGGATCATTATCGATAAACTCGAGTGTGATCTTGTCTTGCATGATCTCTTCGACGACGATTTCAAGATCAGTCCGGCCGTCGCGTGCGACTAGAGGACGAGCACCTTCGAGCAGTTGCTCAAGACGGCGCTGGATCAATGCAGTAAGTTTGAACTTACCACCAACCTTCTCGACGATTTCATCACTTTTCAACGCTTCGATCATCTGCTATCCTTACTTGAGAGCGGTATTCGTTACCCAGCTCTGCGTATCTCACGATGCATGTACCAACAGGTATAAACGCATTTTTCGCGGAGACAAGTATAGACCGCACGAGGGTTTGGGACCAGTGTGCGCCTATGCTCCCCACTGATTTTCCCGGCCAATGTCCATTGGATCTCATGTGTCAACACCTTCAAATTCGTCAATTAATGCAGAATACTCTCCAAAGTTCAAACTCGGAGATCGTGTTGTTCATGCAGGAAAACCTGAATGGGGCTCAGGATTAATCTCGAATGCTTCATCGACTTCGCACGAAGGAAAACCCTGTCAAAGACTCGCAATTCGATTTGATCGAGCAGGACTCAAAACTATCTCTACAGCATTTGCTCAGATTGAACTTGCGTCCCAGGTTGCACAAGTGCTCAAACCCAAGATCGAGGAGCATCATGCCCCACTACCGATCGCGTCTGCAGGCCATCGTGAGTTACTCGATATTATGACGAAAATCCCAGATTCGGCGCGTGATCCATTTGCGTCTGCATCTCAAAGACTCCAAGCAACTCTGAGCTTGTACCGCTTTGATGGGCACGGTGGATCACTTATTGATTGGGCTGCCGCACAAAGTGGGCTAGCAGATCCATTGAGTAGATTCAATCGGCACGAATTAGAGGATTATTATCGGATGTTCGAAATGAATCTTCGCAAGCACCTTTCCAAAGTCGTCGCAGATGCGAATACTGTTCCTGCCCAGGAGTTGGTGCGGATTGCTCAAAAAGCTCCCCCAGCCGCTCAACGAGCGTTGCAGAGATTGCACCGACCGCGTTGAATCTGGGCAACATCCGGCACAGCCGGACTCGTCCTTCGAAGGATCGGAGCGACTCAAAAACTTCATGGATGTCTCAAATGGACTGTCTGGACCCCACGGAGGGGGATTTTCCCGGGCCTAGGTCTTGGTGCGCCGATTTGGCACGCGAGGCTGGCCCAAGGTGTGCAACTAGGTTTGGCAGAGCAGGACATTGCCTGCGACATATTGAGAACGATGCCAAATCTTAAGAAGGGAATCAGCCATGAAAGAAAACGAGTTCCAAAGCCGACTTCACCAGCTACTCGAGCAGATCGACACCCTCCCTGAGTCAGATCGTCCGAAGCTTGCTCAACTTGCTTCTGAGACCAACTCTCGTCATCAACGAATGAAAAAGACTATCACTGAACTTCAAGACTCGCTTGACCATCTTCGACTTTCAGTGAAATACCTCGTATTCGATTTAGAAGCAACGCGTCGCGAGAACAAGTACCTTCGCAATATGCTTGACAACAACGCTGAAGGTGCAGACTAAATTTCAAATTGGCTTAACTTGATACACGAATCCGACGCCGGGTGGGTACTCGGTAATATGAATACGACTCATACTTTGAATCTCGTTCTGTGTTTGTGTCCTCCCGCAACATATCGAGCTGAGATTCAAGCCGGATTTCACGCTGCAGAGCCCGAAAAGGGCTCTGTTGCAATTCAACCGATGTTATGGATGTAGAGCAAATTCTCATTCATCTGAGTGAAAGTAATGCAAATGCAGAATCCTTCCGTCGAAGAGTCGTTGAATGAAGAATAGTGTCCTACGATCCTCAACTCAGGATCGGTGCCCGAGTGGCTGAAGGGGCCGGATTGCTAATCCGGTGTACAGTGTAAAGCTGTACCGAGGGTTCGAATCCCTCCCGATCCGTTGACAAAATAAACCGCCCTGATTCAAGGGCGGTTTTTTTATGCTTACTCAACATTACTCTTGCATTATGTTAGCAATCACTATACTATTGTCATATGAAAGACGATGACCGCGCACAGATTGAAGAACTCCAATCCACAGTCAATAAACTCACTCTACGCGTTGATGCTTTATCTGAGCAACTCGATGCGCTCCACACAACACATACTCAAAAGAGAGTGCACCCACTCGTCAATCCTCCCAAAGCTAGCGCGGCTACATCTAAGTATTCGAAATCTATAAAAAGCCCGAATCCAAAAACTGTTCAATCGAAACCAGCGCCTGCGCAACCTCATTATCATGTGTCCAAATCAGAGCGTCTCTTTGATCTGCGCAAAATTGAATGGCTACTTGGAATCAAAGGGCTCATGCTCCTTGGAGTTGTGATCGTTGTCATTGGTGTAGGTATGTTCCTCAAGCTTGCACATGACGAGGGTTGGATCGGAGCACTCTCTCCAACTGTCCGATGTGGATCTGCAGGAATCTTCGGCATCCTGTTACTCGGGTTAGGTGAGTTTCTTAGAAAGAAAATCAACCCGCTTGCATCATCAGGTTTCTCTGCAGCCGGGATCGCGACAATGTACGCGTCAATTTACGCGGCCAGCAGAATGTACAACCTGTTTGGTCCTGAACTTGCATTTAGTTTATTAGCAATAGTCTCCATCGGAGGCGTTCTTCTTGGCGCCATTTCCAATCGTGTACTCCTCGCATTGCTCTCGCTTGTCGGCGCTTTTGTCGTACCGGTACTCCTTGCGAGTGATGAACCTTCACGGGTCATATTGCCTGGGTATTTATTGTTCTTACTTGCAATGGGACTTGTTCTCTCTGCGTGGAAGGGTGGACATTTCAGTCATGCACGACGACTCGCTTGGTGGGGTACTGGGATTATCGGAACCTTGTGGCTGAGCTCAATGTATGATCAATCACCTTTGAGTTCCCTGATCTTTGTAACTCTTGCATGGTTCATGACCATCGTTGAGCTTGCAGTATCTTCACGATTCTTCAGTTCACTTCGTGATCGGATCCATTGGATGAGCTCGTGCCAAAGCGGATTCACGAAATCTGATATAGGAGAAATCCGATTCAATCCACTCTCACTCTTAACTCGAGATTCACGATGGATCAACTCTCTCTTTGGAGCGACAATCTGGGCCGTCATCGCTGCAGGACTCACGATCAAATCCTTCAATCCTGATCTCGTCTATCTTGCGCCATTGAGTTTCTGTGTTGCAAGTGTTGTGATTATTTTCGTATCTATGCGCTTTGGACTCAATCCAGTTGCTTCAATCGCATCTAGAACAGCAACTCCTGGCTCATTGCTTTTGTCTGCGTTACTAGTTAATGCATCACTCTTGCTCGTTGCGACAGTTGCGATCGCATTTGGAGGTTGGATTGAAGTCATCGCATGGTTAGCAATCGGGCTTGGAGGCGTGGAAACAGCAAGACGATTCCATTTCCGTGCAGTAGGAATATTTGGCATCACTCTAATGACATACGGGATTATTCGATTACTTACTTACGATCTATATCAGTTTTATGATTCTCCCCCAACGATCCTCTTGTTCGGACTTGCATTTACAGGATGGGCCCTCCAAGTCATCGCGGCAAGTGTCACATTTGCATCTGCAGCGTGGCGGAGTCGATACTCTTTTGAACAGCGCACTTCCGCACCAATTGCGTTATGGCTTTTCGCGGCGAGCATGCTGCACTATGAGACTCTTGATGATTCATTTGGCGCTGCATCGATTGTAATCGCGGCGATTTGTTGCTGGGTGTGCGTCAGAGTTCCCATCAACTCATTGCGAATCAATGCGTTTGTGCTTGCGAGTATCGCGATGTTTATCCTCTGCATGTCACAGTTGAGTTTTTCCAGTTTCGATGATGGATTTGATATTCATGTGATTCCAATGTTGATTGCTGCTCTCGCTTGGGCGAGTATCGCTGCACTTCCAGGAGCAACCTATAGACTCCGCACCATCTCTTCGACGCTTGTAATCCTCGCAGGAGCAATCGCGATTGGACGAATCGATACATCGCGTGACACCCCCACCATGCTGCTTGCCCATGCGGGATTCATTGGTGTGATTGTCTTGCTCGGCAAACGACTCTTCGCATGGTCTCTAGGAGAGATTGCATCATTTGGTTCTATTGTGCTTGCATCGGGTTGGTGTCTTTACATGACAGGAGTGAATGAAGACACTTTTGATCTCATTCCATTCATGAGTGTCGATTCATTTGCATCGATCGCAATGCTTGTTGTCATGCTTTATAGTGCTCGCGCTTTGCCGACTCGTTCTATTGCACATGATGTCCCAACTACTTTTGAACTTGTATCAAGTCGTACATGGATGAGTAAAGTGCTCTTTGGGATGCTTTGGGTCTTCACTCTTATTGTCAGTTCGCTCGAAGTTGTCAGATTTACGCATTTGTTCTTTGATACAGATTCAGCGCTTGGTGCCGCGATTTCGATCTGGTGGAGTATCTACGCTGTTGCGTCGATATCACTTGGATTCAAACTCCCTCGTCAACTGCGATGGGCAGGGCTCACACTACTGTGCATTGTTGGCGCGAAGGTGCTTCTACTCGATACCATGACTCTTGCGCCGGCTGCTCGAATAATTGCTTCCTTAACTGTTGGACTCATTATCATCGCAACGGGAGTACTCTATTCACGACTTGTCGATTCACTCAATAATCCAGATCCGAACGATCCAGAATCATCCACGCCACACTCTGGACCAGAACAACCAATCGAATCAGATATGAATGAAGAATCATGATCTCTGTCCATTATCGATGTTCTGCGTTCTCACCCTGACAAATTACATAATTTGGTTTTACTGAGATTGGAACAAAGGAGCGCCAGGGATCAGGCAAAGCATGTTCTTTCGACCTATTCTTTGTAACCCGTGCGAAGCGCGGGTTTTTCATCGAAACTTCAGTGTGAGTAAAATCATGAGCCAACTCGACCCCCACAAAAAACGGCTCACACGCATTACCTGCGCCGAGCACATCACTCCGTTTCTGCGTAAAGAAGTCGAAGAGCTTGGGTACGAGATCCAAGAAGAAGATCATGTCGCGGTTCATATTGGTGCGACTCTTGAGGATTGTCTTCGGATCAATCTTCAGCTCCGGACGGCGCAACATACATTCTGGTTGCTCAATCGGTTCCGTTGCCCATCTCTACATGCCCTCAAGAAAGAGGCGGCCGCATTCCCTTGGGAAGATTTGATTCCCAACGATTCATACTTCACGATTACTTCAAATATCGAACATCACAGCGTCGACAACACGATGTACCCAAACCTTGTGCTCAAAGACACGATTGTTGATCGCATTACTGAAAAAACAGGAGCTCGCCCTGATTCGGGACCAGATCGATCCGCAGTTGTCATCCATTTCGTATGGAAACAAGATCGCGCGTGGATCTATCTCAACACGAACGGCGTGCGTCTCTCCGATCGTGGATATCGAAAGATGCCTCACGATGCGCCGATGCGCGAGACTCTCGCAGCTGCGGTATTGATGGGGATGGGATATGACGGGACAACCCCTCTCGTCAATCCAATGTGTGGTTCAGGGACACTCGCGATCGAAGCTGCACTCATCGCAACTGGACGCGCGCCTGGGCTTTTCCGCTCTGATGCGAGTTGCTTGCACACGATGTTGGATCTTGATGATGCATATCTTGAAATGCGAAGAGAAGCTCGCAAGTCCAAACCGATTCTCAAAGACCCGATGCCGATCATTGCAACGGATAATGATCCGCGCGCGATTCAAGCAGCAAAGAAGAACGCACAGACTGCAGGCGTTGATCATCTCATCGACTTTGAGGCATGTGACTTTGCAGATACCGAGATCCCTGCTCTCGGAGAGTATGAATCTGGGCATGTCATCCTCAACCCAGAATATGGGTTAAGACTCGGCGAAACCGATGAACTCAAAGCGACCTATTCTGATATCGGAGACTTCTTCAAGACTCGATGCAAGGGATACACAGGGCATGTGTTCACAGGTTCGAGAGCACTCTCACACGAGATCGGGCTCAAAACTTCGCGCCGACAAGTCTTCTTCAACTCTCAGATCGAATGTCGATTGTTGAGCTATGAACTCTACGATGGATCTCGAAAAGGAATAGGATCAGAAGTTGATGCTGAAAATCAAAGTGGAGAAGGCTGAATCCGGGCCGCTTCAATTCGAGCTTTTCGGATCCCTTTCAGTTCGTATCCAACTTCGATAATCGCGTCAATTACTGGCCGCAGTTTGTGGCCGTGTTCAGTAAGTTCATAAGTCACAGTTGGAGGGGAAGTTGGTTCAACCTTTCGCAATACTGTGCCGTCGCGTTCCAACTTTCGCAAACGAGTTGTAAGCACCTTCGATGAGATCCCCGTGATATCACGTTTGAGATCACTAAACCGAACAGGTCCATCATTGAGATACCAGATGATGTTTGGAGTCCATGTTCCTCCGATAAGACTCAAACACTCACCGAGTGGACAATCTGCTGGAGGCGGATCTATTGACATTGTCTCTTCCTTTGAAATCAGAACTGTTTCTGTCGACTCAACGAGGTTACCTTTTGGTAAGAAGGTGACCTGTGCGTCATTTATTCCCTAAGTTACAAAAAGTATCCATAGATACAAATACTCCTTGATCCCCCTGCGTTCGATCCATGCAAGCGCTCACTTTGAGTGCTCATCACGCAACACCCAAGGAGAATATTTTCATGTCACAACCGATCAAAAGTGTCATCATTACTGGATCAAACTCTGGGATCGGAGAAGCAACTGCTCGTCGATTTCTCAACTCTGGCGCTTCTGTAGTCATCACTGGCCGAAACGAAGATCGCCTTGAATCAACTCGTAAATCACTCGTTGATATTTCCTCGGAAGATCGTGTCATCGCAATTTCTGGTGATGTAGGTGATCCTGAAACAGGAAAGATACTCGTCGCAAACGCGATCAAACACTTTGGACGAATCGACGCGCTCGTCAACAATGCTGGGCAGTTTGGGCTCAAACCATTTCTCGAAGTAACGAATGATGACCTGGATCAATACAATCACGCGAATCTCAAAGGCACATTCTTTACGACCCAAGCGGTTGTGCCTCAGATGATCAAACAGCAATCAGGTTCAATCATCAATATCGGTACGGTGCTTGTGAATCACGCGATGGCCGGTGCACCAATTTCTGCGCCGATGACAAGCAAAGGAGGGATTCATGCGCTCACAGTTGCACTCTCAAGCGAACTTGCTCCTCACAACATCCGTATCAATGTTGTTGCTCCCGGGATCATCCGCACGCCTTTAATCGGAGAGAATGCTGACGACTTTGCAAGTATTCATCCTTTGGGTCGGATCGGTGAATCCGACGAGATCGCACAAGCTGTTGATTACTTTGCGAACGCTGAGTTTGTAACAGGTACTGTCCTAGAAGTTGATGGAGGATACACCCATGCCAGATGATACACGCCACGAGATATTGATCGGATTACATGTATCAAACGACGATCGTTACGATCAATATCGCGCCGGAATGACACCAATTCTTACAGAGCACGGTGGGTTCTTTCGTTATGACTTCCGAGTAAATGAACAACTAAAGGGAGATGAAGACCCTTCGATTAATCGAGTGTTTATTCTCTCATTCCCTGATGAAGAGACGAAGACACGTTTCTTTGAGAATGAAACTTATAAGGCCGTTCGTAGCGATCATTTTGATTCTTCAGTCGAACTCGTTTCGTCAATTGCGACATTCAACCATGCTCACGCATAACTAAACGAACACCCAATTTTTCGTCATCGGAATTCTCAGCCTGTCTTTGACGGGCTTTTTCACTCATCACGCCTATTCTTGGTGTATGCCTGACGCTGCCAATATATTACCTGACATGACTGAGGACCCTGCGAACGCGGCGCTTCCTTACAAAATTGCGTGCTTGTGTGATCTTCGAGATAAGGACGGCCGAGTGCTGTTGCTTCATCGGATCAAGTCACCCAACAAAGGGCTTTGCTCTCCAATTGGGGGCAAACTCGAAATGCAGATCGGAGAATCTCCAGCACAATGTGCTCAGAGGGAGATTGAAGAAGAAGCTGGAATTCATGTCGAGATCGATGATTTACATCTCGGTGGACTCATCGCGGAAACTGCATTCGAAGGGAAAACCCATTGGTTGTTGTTCTACTATCGCGTGATGCGCCCTGTTGAAGTTGTTGATGGACACATGAACGAAGGGGAACTCCGTTGGCATCATCCCGATGAGATTGATAGTCTCCCGCTACCCAACACGGATCGAGAAATTATTTGGCCGATGATTAACAAGCACGACTCATCGGGTCCAAATGGAACTCCTGGTTTTTTCAACATCCATATCGATTGTCGCGGCGATCAACTCACTTGGACTATAGAACAAGAAACACCAACTCATTAAACTCAAAAGTGAGTGGTTTTAAATACTTCGCAAACACCTTTGTGTTAATCGTGACGATCAAACTCGTTTTCGAGTAATCGTAGTACAATCTTGACGATTCATGATTGAGCACTGTTTTATCAGTGAGTTGAAATCAGGATCGGAAGGATTGAAAGATGAAACTTGCATGCGTTGTTTATTTCGCACAACTCAATGAAGAAACAAACCAACTCTCACTTCAAGAACTCAAAGACAATCTCACTCGGCGCAGAGCGTCAGATCGAGTCACTGGGATCATGATGATTGCAGGCGGGTACCTCTTTGAAATCATGGAAGGCGACTATACCACTCTCGAACTAGAGCTTGATCATATCCAAAGTTGCGAAGTCTCTAACGAACCTGAAGTGCTGATCTTCGCGATGCTCAACAAAAAACAGTTTGATTCCTGGCGAATGGGAGTCATTGAACACGCGAACAGTTCAGCGCCAGATTTATCGAGTCTCCGTTTCTTGTGCGCCCAATCTGAACCTGACCCTATATCAACTCAACGAACAGTGCTTACATTGCTTCAGCAGTTTCACTCTCAGTTTGCAACTCCATCTCTGGAGAGCAATCCAAGCGCTGATCGTACTGAAGATGAAACAAACGAAGCCGCATAGAAATTTTTATGAAGTTGTATCGATAAAACTGAGATGCAACTCTGCGTGTGCAAGATGTTTTCTGATTCCTTCTTCGTGTGTGAGTGGGCCGAGCACTGGACTGGGTTCTGTGAGCCTCTCACCATTTTCCACTCTTGCGATGACAGAACGAAGAGAATCGATACCTTGCTCAAAAGTAAAGTCATTATCAGGGCTCGCCGCTGCGACATCCCCAGAATACAAGAACCTTGGTGGCGGTTTAATCCCAGCAGGGAACGGCGTGCCAGCCATGATCTTCTTCTTGAACATCAGTGTCACGATCTTGCGCATGGGGGCTGCAAACTTAAATGGGTATCCATCAATCGAATATGAAAAGACTTTTGCGACATGATCGAAGATCATTCCTTCGCTCCAGTTGCCCTTACATGTAAGAGTACCTGCAGAATACCAGGACTCGATTTGATCGAGATCTCGACTCAAATCATCAAGTGTTTTGTATGAACACGCGCGTTGATCGACATTCTTAGTTTTCACCATTTCAACTTCCTTTGTGACGAAGTTTGAGGACACCTGTTACCCTATTCCTAACCAAACAGTTAGTATGAGTTACAATGCTATTCACTCAGTTCTTATTCCATGATTGAATAAAAAAACACCCGCGATGGCGGGTGTTGTAAAGAATCTTGAAAGTTTGGATGAAACCGAGCGTTGATCGCTTATGCGTTCGCTGCTGCTGCTTCTGCCTTCTTGCGGGCGTCTTCGAGTGTACCAACATACATGAATGCTGATTCTGGGAGATCGTCGCCTTCGCCTTCACAGAGACGCTCGAACGAATCGATTGTCTGTTCGAGTGTGGAGTTGATACCAGGGAATCCGGTAAACACTTCCGCAACATAGAACGGCTGAGACAAGAATCGTTCGATACGACGAGCACGAGCAACAACCTGCTTGTCGACATCGGAAAGCTCGTCAACACCAAGAATCGCGATGATGTCTTGGAGATCCTTGTAACGCTGAAGGATCTTTTGAACGCGCTGAGCAACTGCGTAGTGGCGCTCACCAATGATTGAAGGATCAAGGATTCGTGACGTTGATGAGAGTGGGTCAACCGCAGGGAAGATACCCTTTTCTGCAATCGAACGCTCAAGAACAACGAATGCATCCAAGTGAGCAAACGCCGTCGCAGGAGCAGGGTCAGTAAGGTCATCCGCAGGTACATAAATCGCCTGTACGGAAGTAATCGCACCCTTCGCAGTCGAAGTGATTCGTTCTTGGAGCTGACCCATTTCGGTTGAAAGGGTTGGCTGGTAACCTACCGCTGAAGGCATACGACCGAGAAGTGCGGACACTTCAGAACCAGCCTGGGTAAAGCGGAAGATGTTGTCAACGAACATCATTGTTTCTTTACCAGATTCATCACGGAAGTTTTCTGCCATGGTGAGTCCAGAGAGTGCAACACGGAGACGTGATCCCGGAGGTTCATTCATTTGGCCGAAGACCATCGCTACCTTGTCGAGAACGTGTGCAGTATTTCCTTCTGCATCTGTGTATTCTGCCTCAGCCATTTCGCGCCAAAGGTCATTACCTTCGCGGGTTCTTTCACCCACGCCACAGAATACGGAGTAACCACCGAACTCACGAGCAACGCGAGCAATCATTTCCTGAATGATAACGGTTTTACCAACACCCGCACCACCGAAGAGGCCGATCTTACCACCACGCACAAACGGGCAGAGCAAGTCGATGACCTTAATACCAGTAGGCAAGATCTCCGTCTTCGGATTGAGCTGTGAGAACTCAGGTGGTTCGCGATGGATCGACGAACGAGTTACACCTTCAAGCTCAGGCTTGTTGTCGATTGCTTCACCGAGGAGATTGAATACTCGTCCGAGTACTTTCTCTCCTACTGGAACGCTTACAGGGCCGCCGGAGTCAACCGAGGTCATCCCTCTGGTCATACCGTCGGTTGAACCGAGCGCTACTGCACGAACGCGTCCGCCACCAAGATGTTGTTGAACTTCTCCAACAAGCTTGGTTGCTTTCCCGTCGTGTTGCCACTCAGTGATAATTGCATTGTAGATATCGGGCAGATCCCCTTCAGGGAACTGTGCGTCGAATGTCGACCCGATGACTTGTGTGATTGATCCTTTGGTCCCAGCTGCCATGTGCGCCGCTCCCTTTATCGATAAAATCAGTTTCATTCTGACGCGCCTTGTGCTCGTCATATTGGGTCTATAGGGTAGGACAAGGAAACTCGATAGACTACCGAAGATGGATCAATTGCGCTCCAACGAGACGCGAATTGTTGAACCCTGATCTAGCAAGAGATTAGGGATAAGATGCTGGTTATGAAGCTCATCTCCAGCGCTGGCCTATCTCGTCAATCTGTCCTTGCCCTTGTCACTGCCTGTATCTGGGCTTTGATGGTTCCTCAAGCGACGGCTCAAGACACTATTACACTCCCTAGTTCGGCTCAAGACTCCGAACAAAGCACTGAAATTGCGACCCAAGTGCCTATTTCAAACCCTCTTCACGCATCGCCACAAGCGACGATGTTCGCTTTTCTCAAAGGGATAAAAGGGTTTACAGACGGCGCCTCTTCATCTGAGAAAAAAGCAGGGATGACCCAAGCAATTGAGTGTCTTGATGTCGATAGCACGCTTCCTTTTGAAACTCGATGGAATCTCGCGGCCGACCTCTACAGCGTTCTTGGACGGATCGGGCTCGTCCGCGAGGACCAACTTCCGACTCAGCTCGCTGATACAAGGTTTGTTTACTACCCTCAGACTGATCGAATTTGGGAGCATTTAACCTTTGCAACAAAGCATCCGGGTTATTCAATCTCGCTCACAAGACAATCGAATGGACAATGGCTCTTCGATCGAGAAACCCTTGATCGAATCCACGACTTTGCAATTCAAACTGAAGACGAAGACACGATCGCAGGAGATCAACTCGATAAAACCCTGATGGGACGAATTCGTGATGCAGTCCCTTCATCACTCAAAGGCAATGCATCGCTCGGTCTCGAATACTGGCAATGGATCGGAATCCTCGTCGTCATCTTCATCGGGATGATCGCTGATCTACTCGTGAGAGGGATTCTTCGTCGATTGTGGCATCGCTTCGAAGTAAGGCGAGGGCGCGAAGTCGAAAAAGGCTCGCTCAAGAGAGCGGTTCGCCCATTTGGAATGCTCGCGGCTGCAGGAATCTGGTACATCGCGCTCGAACTTGGGCTCCTCCCAGCAACCCCAACAATTGTGCTCATCGTCGCAGTCCGTGTTGTGCTTATGGTCTCGCTCGTGTGGGCGGCATTCAAACTCACAGATCTCATCGGGGATTGGCTCTCAACCCAAGCAGAGAAGACAGAAACCAAATTTGACGACTTACTCGTCCCCATGGTTAAACGGACAGCGAAACTCTTTATTGGCGCCATCGGACTTGTATATATTGCATCTGCGTTCAGGATCGAGATCATGCCCTTACTCACCGGGCTCGGTATCGGTGGTCTAGCAGTTGCATTCGCGGCGAAAGACACAATTGAGAACTTCTTCGGTTCCATCGCAGTTATCCTCGATCGTCCATTCGAAATCGGGGACTGGATTTATGTCAATGAAGTTGAAGGAACTGTCGAAGATCTTGGTTTCAGATCAACACGGATTCGCACCTTCTATAACTCACTCGTCACTGTTCCTAATGCAACCCTTGTTCGAGCAAAGGTCGACAACTACGGCCGACGGAAATATCGGCGCTTTACAACCAAGCTTAATGTCACCTATGACACACATCCAGACAAAATCGAAGCATTCTGCGCAGGTATTCGCGAGATTGTAAAGCTCCATCCATACACCCGCAAGGACTATTACCATGTCTGGCTCAACGGGTTTGGGCCTCACTCCCTTGATGTATTGGTTTACATCTTCTTTGAATGTCCAGATTGGTCAATCGAACTCAGAGAAAAGCATCGGTTCATGCTCGATGTTGTTCGACTCGCAGATCGACTCGGAGTTGAGTTCGCATTCCCAACCCAGAAAATCCATGTCACTCAAGATGACCCGAGCGCGACACACTCTCCTATGGATGTACCTGAAAGCAACTCAGAGCGCCGATGGATTCTTGAAGGGCGCAAGGCTGCACGTGAACTTACTAGCGAGCAACCTTGGAAGACTGAACTACCTGGACCTGTCTCGTTTGCTGAAGACTTTGAATCAGAGCATGAAGCTCGTGGAGATAGTGCTGGTTGATCTCTTAGTGAATCGCCGAAGGTTGAAATATGAACATCGCGATTTCACTCTTCACGATCATCTTGCTCACTTGCTCATGCTTTGGTCAAACTGACAGACCCCCCCCTGTTTTAACAAACTGCACAGAAGTCTTTGATCATTCCTATTCACTCGACGAGTTGCGCGATCAGTTTCGCGATGACAACATTCGCTATAACTACACAAGAGCTGCACGAGTCTTTTTCTCGCATCCGAATCTGACCCCTGATTATCTATATGCATCCTTGAATCACGAAGATTGGCAAGTGCGGCAGCTTATCTGTAAGAGTATTTGGGATCGAGCACAAAAAAGACGATTCGATTACACAACTCAAACATATATCCTCGAATCGATCAATGAAGATTATCCAATCACTGATGATCTCATCCGAGTGTCAATCGAGGGGTTGCGTGATGATACAACGCCTTACGATCGACCTCGCAAACGCGGATTGACCTATACAAATGCACGATTCTGCACGATATCGTTGATTCTTGTCGCACACGATTGGGTATCTCAACTCGAAACTGCGATGAGATCAGACGATCATCAACAACGATACTTCGCGGCGTACATCCTCGCAAGAGCGGGTGTTGCTCAAAGCGTTGATGAAGCATCGAGGATTCTTCTCCCTCACCTTCGGGATAACGATATCTGTGCGGATGCAAAGTTCAGCGTCTACGCATTGGGTGGTTTCGGAGAAGAACTTAAACCGATACTACATCAAGCAATCCCGACAGCTGATGACCAACAACGCGATTTACTCATGCTCTTACTATGGAACTTGCAGGAACCTGCGATCACTGAACAGGATCGAATCAAACGATCTCGATTCAACTCAATCACAAAGACTGTATATGACCCATCTCAAGAGGCGCACAAAGACACTTGGAATATGGTCGACGATTTCTTTCGATAGAAAAACACCCCCACGAATGAGGGCGAACTAGGGTTTGGTTTGTTGTACTGATTTAGCGGCGGCGACGCATCGAAACGAGTCCACCGAGTCCGAGTACGAATGCACCCGCTGGTGATGGAACAGGTGTTCCAACGAAGAGCCAGTCTTGCGCGCCCGCGTGGGACATTGATCCGTCACTGTTGGTTGTCATCCATCCACGGCCAACCCATGAATCGTTGTCACCATCAAGACGGAAACCATCTGCAAGCATGGAGAAGACCAATCCATCCATGTTTGCTTTGCCGTACAATGTGATCTCTTCATTTGTATCGAGATCAATCAATGTTCCGGAGTTTGATGAGTCGAATGTGTTGACATCCCATCCATCTGTCACATCCGCAACATTGACTTCGTATAGGAAATCCACCGCGTACGAATGAGCATCAACATAATCGTGATCTTCGATTTCGCCGCCGTAGAGTGTGCCTGTGATATGGAGTGAGAGCACGCCGTTATCTTCACTGACGACCATACGTGAGTCGTTGTGGAAATCCATGCTCAATGTTGATACGCCGCTACCGAGGATGTTGTCCAAACGCAACCCGTAAGTTGGTGGAGCTTGATCGCCGGCCGGGTGATCGTTTAACTGGAACTCTGCGAGCACATCTGCAGCGGACCCAGCTGTTGCTGTACCCACGAGTGCGACTCCGAGAATGCTTACTTTTAACAGATTCATATCTGATCTCACTTTCAGAGAGGAAACAACGAAAGGTGCTCGACAAGAGCGAATTCACCCTCTCTCCTATTAATATAACCCCTTTTCCAGAATATACTTACACAAATCACTGGCTGTAGGGCAAATCTTGGTTATTCGGGTCTTGAATGGGCGTTTTTGACCCAAAAAAAGACATCTTTCCTTACTCAATATGAGTCGGATTCAGTCAAAAACACCCTAATTCAAAATGAAAATCCGGTTCAAACCGTTTTAATCGGCGAACATCGCTTCTACAAATCGCTCCGGATCGAACGCTTCGACATCATCTGGAGTCTCTCCCAATCCAATAAACTTGACAGGGATATCTGTTGCTTCTTTGATCGCGACGACAATCCCACCGCGCGCGGTCCCATCCAGTTTGCTCAAGAAAATTCCTGTGACTCCTGCAGCGGAGTTGAACTCCTCAGCCTGTCTGAGAGCATTTTGACCTGATGTTGCATCAAGTACCAACAGTGTTTCATGTGGAGCGCCTGGGATTTGTTTATCAATCACTCGATGAATTTTACTGAGTTGATCCATCAAACCAGCTTGAGTGTGTAATCGTCCTGCGGTGTCAAGAATAAGGACATCAACTCCACGAGCCTTTGCGGCGCTACATGCGTCAAACGCGACAGCTGCAGGATCTCCCCCTTGTTGACCCTTGACAACTTCAACTCCGAGACGATCCCCCCAGATTTCGAGTTGACGTACAGCGCCTGCGCGAAAAGTATCACACGCGCCAAGCAAAACCGTGTTTCCGTCTTCGGTAAGTTGCTTGCAGAGTTTCGAAATGGAAGTTGTTTTCCCTACTCCATTAACTCCTGTCATCAGGATCACTGTTGGTTTTAATTCACTGATGTTGAGCGTTCGATCTTGTGCAGGCCACATCTCTTTGAGCTCTCTCTTGAGATACTCAATCACATCTTCACCCTTTGTGAGTGTTCCTGCTTTATAATCAACTTTGATGCCGTCGATTAAGATCTTAGTTGCTGCGACCCCGACATCAGATTGGATTAATCGTTTTTCAATTTCTTTGATCAGATCATCGTCGAGTTGTTTCCCACTCAGGATTGAACGGAGAGACGACACGAAACTATCGCGTGTCTTTCCGAGTCCTTTTTTCAGAGTGTCAATCGTTTTACGGAAGAACGCCATAACTCACTCAACCCCTGCGCTTTGGTTCTTTGCGAGTACTCGCTTGAGGATTTTATCGAGGATCCCATTTATAAACCCCGGAGAGTTCTTCGTAGAAAACACCTTTGCGAGTTCAACCGCTTCATTGACGGCTGCTTTTGGTTGAGCATCGTCTAAAACAGTCATTTCGTAATGTGCAAGTCGAAGTATCGAACGATCGACAACAGGCATTCTTGAAACAGTCCAATCTGTAGAAAGCTCATTGAGTTCAACATCTGCAATCTCACGATGTTCAAAAGCGCGATGAGCAAGCTCGAATGCACGATCTCTTTGAGCATCGCTGAAATCCATCTTGAGATCTGAGAAAGTGAGACCTTCTTCTTCGAGAGTCAGTACATCGTTGAGCGAATCGCGGATTGCTTCAGCGTCTGCGCCTGCTCTCGAATCGAGTTGATAGAGTGCAAGAAGAGCGAGTTTACGGATGTCGCGTGGTGAAGCCATGTGTTAATTATTATCCTTCGTATCATTCAAAGTGAGCTTATCGTTTGGTTTGAGTCCAGGGGTGAATCGAACACCTGGTGTATTGGTATGTTTCGCGTTAACGAGTAATGCAATCGCGTCTGCAGCGTCGAGCGCCGCGTCCATTGCTTCGGCGCCTTTATTGCCTTTGTTGCCGCCGGCTCTTGCGATCGCTTGTTCGTTCGTGTTCGTTGTAAGCACACCAAACGAAACAGGTACTCCAGTATTAATCGTAATCTGCGCGAGCCCGTTTGCGACTGCAGATGAGATATGTAGATCGTGACTTGTCTCACCCTTAATGACACAACCCAGACAGACAACAGTCCCGTACATTCCTGAGCTCGCCGCGGCGCGTGCGATGGAGACAAGTTCATATGCGCCGGGTGCTTCTAGGATTGCTAACCCGGGTTCTGATCCGCCTCGATCGAGATATGCTGAAATAGCGCCGTCGAGCATTACTGAAGTGACCGTCTCGTTATATCGAGAAACAACGATCGCACTGGGTGCGGGAATTGGGCTTGAATGGCTCTTAGACGCAGGCATAGTCCATGATCTTAGCCCTCCCCTCTTGAGGCACCAACACAAGCTACGATCTATCAGGTCGAACCATGCGAAAAACACTCATCAAACTCGCTCCGATGCTCAAACTCACCCGGGTGACTACTGCATTTGGCGCTGTTGCGAATCTCTGGTTCGTCATCCTGTGGAGTCGATTCAACGAAGAGGAGTTGGGCAACGAGGTCATGATGAATGCCCCAGTGCCCTTTTTACTCGCAGGGGGACTAATCGCAGGGGTTGGACTCTACGCGTTTGGAACTAGTCTCAACGATTTACTCGATGTCCATCGGGATCGAGCTCTAGGACGGGTTGGGAGTCCAATTGTTGATGGATCTGCGAGTATTGAGCTCGCTGTCTGTCTTGTCGCTGCAATGCTCATGCTCTCGATCTTGGGCGCAACCCTCTTTGGGACAGGGGCGATCCTTGTCACTTTACTTCTCGCGACAGCAATCTTGATCTTTAACGTACTCGGCAAGTTCATACCCGGATTGGGGATGGTCCTCCTGAGTGTCATCTATGCGGGGCACATGCTGATCCCAGATCTCTGGGTTCGGTTCCTACTCCCGGTTTGGTTCGTCATGACCCATGCGATGGTTGTCGCGGGACTTGCTCAACATCTGGGGAGACGAAGTCCCCCGATCTCCAAACGCGCGATTATCTTTGCATCTATTGGTTGGACACTCTGTACGATTGGACTCATCGCATTAGCTTGGTCTCGTCGCGGATCCGATGGGCTCTGGCCAGACTATGTCCCTGCGACTTCTGTGCTCTATCCATTGGGGTTTGTCATTCTCTTCGTCATCATGATTGTGCGTCGATATAAAAAAGTCGGAGCAGGCCCGATCTTGGGTGAAAAGATCACTCGATATGGTGCGATCTGGCCGTCGCTTTATGCATGCGGCTGGCTCGCAGGTTCAGGACTCTGGACAGCATTTGGGATCATGACAGCACTTACTGTACTTGGGTTTGCAGTCATGACAGTACTTCGAGAGTTGTATTCACTTGTCGAACACCCAGTTGGATATCGATTGTAAAACAAACTCGGGACTGACTCAGTTTGCCATTGGATCGCAATGCGTTTGATTTAGAAGAGTCCGAGTGCAAAGAAGATCGCAGTGAACACAAGGTCCGCAGCGACGATAGCAACGATACACTCAACAACAGTGTATGTTGTCGCTCGGCCTACGCCTGCCGCCCCGCCGCTCACTCGGAGCCCGTTTGCACACGCGATGATCCCGATCAATGTCCCGAAGACTCCGCCTTTGACCACCCCGGTTATAAAGTCGACTTGCTTTGCTTGTGTCAACATGTTGTCCATGTAGGTTTCATATGAGATCCCAAGCATGGTCACAGAAATCAACAGCGCTGCGACAATCGCACAGAAGCTCGAAATTACTCCAAGAGCTGTCATAGACACAGTCGCAGCGATCAATCTTGGAACAACCAGAAATCTGATTGGATTCAAGGCGCTAGCTTCGAGTGCTTCGATTTCTTCGGAAACCACCATCGTCCCAATTTCCGCAGCGATCGAAGCGCCCGCGAATCCTGTGAGCACGATCGCGCCGATCAATGGACCAAGTTCGCGAAGAACCGCAACGGCGATGATGTTTGCAACTTTGTCTCTTTGTCCAAAGTCATCCAGCGGAGGCGAGAGCTGGAGCGCGAGAATTAATCCTACTGCGCCCGAGACCAAGGCAACGATGAAGATCGATTGAACTCCGATTCGACAAATCTGAGAAACGATCGCACTCTTACCGAGACGATACTTTGGAGTGCAGACACCACGATACAACCAACGAGTAGCATCGAAGAGCAGATAAAAGACTTCTCCAGTATGATCCAAGATTCCGAGAATTCGGCGCCCAGTGATCGCGATTGGATAGAGCAACACCGCAACGAGGAACATGAGCGGGTTCGTCTTTGATTTCGTCGAATCTTGTGGAACCGAGTCGGGCATTAGTCACAGTTTCGTCGGATTTGAGAGTCTTGTCCACCGCAATGGGAGTCGATCTCGCAGAAATATGAGCATCATCGATAAACTTAAGCGGAGATTGCGTCTTCTCGTGAATGAACGATCGAGAAGAACGAGTCTAATCGAGCGATCTCAAAGATTGCGCTAACTTTTTGGTTCATGTTGCAGATAACGAGCTTTGTGCTTGTGTTGCTTGCGTTGCGCATAGCTTCAACGAGTGTTGCGAGTCCTGATGAATCCATGTAGTGGACTTCTTCAAGATCAACTATGAGTTTGTGAACTCCTGCACCCATTTCTTGACGAATCGCGGTACGAAGCTCAGGCGATCGACTCATATCGATATCCGCAGATGGAGCAATGACAATGACGCCTTGTTCTGGGCGCTCAGTATTGATGAATGACGATTGTTGATTAGCCATAGCTTCAACACTCCCTATGTATTAACAGACCTCTCGATCTGAATACTGTAGCCTTTGTAAGGTATGAGTGTTAGACCCTTGAGCGGGTTTTCGTGTGCTTGTTGCCATTCTGAGGATTGCAACTGCTCTTTCTATCAGAAAGTCGAGGGAGTTCATCGGGTCTCGGCGCTAGTTTTACCATCTTCAGGCGCATGCCGCACCCATTTCGTTTCTCGTAACTGACTTCATCCATCACTTCTTGAATGATGTGAACACCTAAGCCGCCTGGACGCACATCTTCGAGTGAACGCCCTTTCATTGAACATGGTTCGACTTGCTTTGCTTCATCATCGATGGTAATCACGATTCCGCCGATTGAGTTTTTCGTAGGGCGCAATGGGGAAATACCGATCCAGATTGGACGATCAAACGCTTTGTTGTAACCGTGTCGGATGATGTTCGAAAGCGCCTCGTCAACAGCGAGTGCAATCTTCGAACAATCAATATCATCGAACCCAATCCGCTGAGCGATACATCCGACGAGCTCGCGAGCACCGCACAGATACATTGGATCTGATACCAGTTTTAGTTCGATTTCAGGCTTATCCTGCATACACATCCGTTTCAATCGTTTGAGTTCTGTTGACTCAACTCAGTTTCGGTATCCTTCTCCATCGGATCATTTTGGTCATTTTCGCCATCATCCATGATTGCGCTTGTTTCAATTCCTCGATCATTGAGATATTCAATCCAACGATCGACTGCTTCTACGCGTTCCCAAGCGGGAGCGGCATGATCAAACTCCAATGTCTCGTCCGTTCGGATTTCGAGTGATCGAATCGCGAACATCCTTTCCGCAGGATCATGAGAACGGAGCTTTTCAACTAGTTTAACAAGTGATTCGTCATCCTCCAAGGTGGATGCCTCGACGATCGCGTCAAGACGTTTGGATGGTGCGGGTGAGTTAAACCCGGGCTTGGTCTCAGGAAGACATCCAGATACCGAACTGATGACCAAAGTCATACTTGTCAGCGCCAACATGTTCCTCAACATTAAGCTCAGATCCCCCCACTTCCACAACTGCTTCAAGCAACTAAGCATGCAACAACTGTAGGCATCAGGACTTCCACCATCTCTATTCGGATTCTCTGACAACTGGTTGCTCCAATTGGTGGTCTTTTGTGACCCGGAGACTACGATATCACCCGGGTCTAGCAATATTCTCCGGGTTTATCGGACGCAGACGTACAAGTTCTGCATTCAAGACGCCGCAGGGCACTCCAGCCTTGCAACTTACCCGGTGAGAAGCTCGCAATGACCAGCAAAACAAAATCGCATATCGAACACGAAGTGGTCCCGGTTCTCGACTTTGGAGGCCAGACGGCTCAGCTCATCTGCCGAAGAGTCCGCGATTCTGGAGTGTTCTCGGTCCTTGTCGCGCCATCAATTACTGCAGATGAACTCAAAGCGATGAACCCAAAGGGGATTATTCTCTCTGGAGGTCCATCCTCAGTGACTGATGAAGGCGCTCCCAAGATGGATCCCCAAATCCTCGAGTTGGGGATCCCAGTCCTTGGAATCTGTTACGGGATGCAACTCACATGTCACTTGCTTGGCGCAACACTTCACAAATCTGCACATCGAGAGTTTGGACGCGCACAGTTATCGATTAAAACTGAAAACGGTACTGACACACTCTTTGATACCATACCTGAACAAACACAAGTATGGATGTCGCACGGCGATCAAATTTCAGATCTCAACAAAGCACATCTTGTTTCGATCGCATCGACTGATACATGTCCATATGCGGCTGTTCGATCAAACGATCCATCGCACAACTTCATCGGAGTTCAGTTCCATCCTGAAGTAACGCACACACCTCACGGCGTGGACATCTTCCGCAACTTCCTCTACGAAACCTGTCACTGTGCAGGAACATGGAAGATGAGCGCATACGCAGAAGAAGAAATCGATCGTGTCCGTGAGCTCGTTGGAGACAAACGCGTGTTGTGTGGATTGTCTGGAGGCGTGGATTCCTCAGTCGTGGCCGCACTTCTCCATAAAGCAATCGGAGATCAGCTCACTTGTGTGTTCGTGGATAACGGGTTACTCCGAAACAAAGAACGCGATCTTGTTGAGCATACTTTCCGTGATCACTTCAACATCGACTTACGAGTTGCAGATGCATCTGCAGATTTTTTAAGTGATCTTGAAGGGATTGATGATCCACAAGTCAAACGAAAACGGATCGGACATCGGTTTATCGAAGTGTTCAAAGAAGCCGCGAATGAGATTGATGGCGCGGACTTCCTCGCGCAAGGTACACTCTACCCAGATGTCATCGAATCCGGACACGGACACAGCGGAAACAGCGCCAACATCAAACTCCATCACAATGTGGGTGGCCTACCAGAAGAACTCGGATTCGAACTCATCGAACCTCTTCGTGAACTCTTCAAAGACGAAGTCCGTGCACTTGGAACAGTCCTCGGTTTACCAGACTCACTTGTTTGGAGACACCCATTCCCAGGACCTGGTTTAGCAGTTCGAGTGTTAGGTGAAGTCACAGAAGACAAACTCGAAATCGTTCGCAATGCAGATGAGATTTTGCTCGAAGAGATCGTAGCCGCGAAACTCTATCGCAAAACGAGCCAAGTCTTTGCAGTCCTGTTACCTGTCCAATCGGTAGGAGTCATGGGTGACGGGAGAACCTACGAACGCGTCATCGCAGTTCGTGCAGTTGAAACAGAAGACTTTATGTCCGCGGATTGGGCTCGAATTCCGTTTGATGTGCTCGCAAGAATCTCGACCCGGATCATTAACGAAGTTCCAGGTGTGAACCGAGTGGTGTACGACATCTCGTCTAAACCACCTGCGACGATTGAGTGGGAGTAAATCTACTATTATAAAGCACCATATCATCTATTAATGATCTTGTAGAGGAAGGGCTTTATATGGCACGTAGCGATTGGAAAAATGTTAAGTACATTGGTGGAATTCCTACATTCCCAAAAAAGAAAAAATATACAATTAGGGTTGGTCAAAATCTATTGCAATTCTGCAAGGGGCGAAGGGCCAAATTTCAAATCCCTATCACCAATGTCTCAAACATTCGTGTATTAAGTTATCTTGAACTGAATCGCCCTGACATGAAGAGTAAGTCTGTCGTAGGCAGAGCTGTTGTTGGAGGGCTTTTGCTTGGGCCTGTAGGCGCCGTTGTTGGTGGCATAAGTGGTGTTGGTCAAAAACAACAACTAACTCTTTCACAAAATGTAAACAAAAATGAATTCGTGGTATTAATAACAGCAGATGAACTTGGAATTATTTACAACTTTGGCTTAATTGTTCCAGCGATTTTTTTGAAACGAAATGCAGCTGAAAGACTAATGAACCATATCCAAACAGCGCGAATTTATAATGCAAGAGCTACTCAACAAAATCAATAATATCAGGTTTTCAAAATCTAACTATTGTTCTTCTACTGTCATCGCCCATCGTTCATGACCTTCGTACACGCCGCGAATCTGCAGGTACCTCTCTGAGTATCCTTCTTTCACAAACCCGACTCGCTCTAACAACGCACGCGATCGAACATTGCTCGGCATGATGTTGGCGCAGACTCGATGCAATCCCAATCCGTCTTGCTCAATCGGAGCGAACGCATGGTTGACGGCGAGTCTCAACCCTTCGTGCATGTACCCTTTGCCTTGGAACTTTGATCCGATCCAGTATCCGAATCGACCGTTGTTGAATGGACCTCGCTCGATATTTCCGAGTGTGATTCGGCCAACGATTTGATCACTCGATTTTTCAATGATTAACCAGCGTTGCTCGCGTTCTGTATTGAAGTTTTCGATTTCTCGATCGAAATACTCTGAACCAAAGAGATCAATCCCTGATGGTGGGATCGGTTCCCATTTCTCAAGATGCTCTCTTGATGATTGACGGAGTTGAATGAACTCTTCGCGATCAGATTCAGATGGATAACGAAGTAAGACGCGTTCGCCGACAATGATCGGAACAGATGAACTCATTGTTCGATCTCTGACTCTGTTTCGTAGTAATCGTCCGCGTAATACCCTGATTCATCCGCATCTTGGTTTGACGCAGACCATTGCATGAGTCCTCCTGCAGCGCCCAGGATCACGATGAGCATAATCAATCGGATTCCCAACTTCCAAATTCCTGAGTGCCCTTTGAGCGGGACACACGCAACAACTGGAGCAATCGCGAGCAGTATGACAGATGGAAGAAAATCGGCGCCTGTTTGCACCACAGATCCTGAGATCATTGTAAGGATGAATCCAACGAGGACAGTAACTCCGCCGCGTGACAGTCGTACGTTTCTAAAAATCAAAGATGTGATCAATGTAGAAACGAGCACGGCGATAATCCCGGCGGGGATCATTGCTCCGATTGAGAAATGATTGAGTAACAAGATGGGCATTGTCCCACCCGCGATGACGAGCCAGGTAATCGAATCTAACCAAGCAGGAGTTTCTTCACTGTTCTTGTCTGCAACAGTTGCGATCATTGTTGCGAAGATCGCAGCAACAATGGTGTACCCAACAAATGTAGGGGTATCTCCGAAAACGCCTGACTCATACCCTTCTGTGAGCATCCAGAATGAGCCGCCGTAGGCGAGGATTCGGATCCCAAACCCAAGCAATATCGGGAGCGATATCAATCCCTCAACAACCGCTGCAAGCGCAATGAGACTAATCGCGTGTGTAAATCGATAGTTGTTTCCTTCAGGCCAGAGATGAAGCATTTCGTTTGACGCGAAGTCTGCGCCTGCAAATCCAAGCGCTAAAAGAATGGGCAACATCCATCGTGGTCCGAACGATTTCCGCTTTGAACGGCTGGAGGATCCTTCTTCATTCTCATCTACATACTGATCATCAATGTGATCCGCACGTGATTGTTGGAACGCATGGAAGTACCACACACTCATCATGAGCACCAATGAGATTGCTCCAGGGATGAGTCCGCCGTAAAGCATTAATCGTTCTTTGAGTTGGGGATCAATATCCAATTCACACCTCTACTTATTGAATAGCGGGCTCGAAATCGAACCTCGCCAGAGTTATGAGCACGAAAACCGTCCTGAATCATGGAAACACTCAATGAGTGAATGATTCAGATCGAGATTCGATCACACAACTGTATCGTATATAACTTTGAAATGCCTACGTTACTTCGCGACGGCTTCGACAAAAACAGTCAACTCAACGATATCACCAAGTGATCCACCCTCTGGATCGTTTGAATCGAGATGCTTTGTAATCTCGAAATCAGAGCGTTTGATTGAGAAGTTTGCTTCGAAACCCATGATGTCTGACCCGTTCGCACTTTTCGCGTCTACATGGTGCAATGAAGCGACGATCGGGACTGTTTTACCGTGCATTGTGAAATCGCCGTTGAGGGTGTACACCCCGTCGGATTTCTCTTCAACGCTCGTAGATACGAATGTGGCTTCTGGGTATTGACGAGTGTTGAAGAAGTCAGCGCCCTTGATGTGTCCATCGCGTGTACGATTTGCGGTATCAACTGATCCAGTCTGCACAGTGATTGTCATCGATGTGCGCTCAACTCTGAGCTTGTCAAATTCGATTGTCCCCTGAATATCGTTGTATCGTCCGTAGAAGTTGGATACGCCGCGATGACGAATCTTGAAGAGTACACCTGAGTGGGTTGGATCAAGATCGTATGTCTTTGAACGGAGTTCTGATTCTGCAACTTCAACACTTGTCGCAGCCGTCGATTCAACTCCCTGCTCAGATGAGTTCGAGATTGAGTTCCATCCTGCGAGTGAACCTGCGGATGCTAAGAGGGCGCCTGTAACGAGAGTTGCTTTGATTACTTGCTTCATTTCATTTTCCTTCTGCGTACTGATCTGATTTGTTTATCAGTCGTGCGTGTTCTATTGCGATTCCAATCGAACTCAATCCGATTCCAGTACCAACAAAGTTCCCCACTCTTGTACTGGGCAGATGAGTGTATCAGTTGAACGCTTAGAATGAATAGGTTATTTCATCAACCGAAATTTATTTGTTGAAACAATAAAAATCTCAAAACAATTACCCACCTAAACATCTTCTTTATCGACGATCATCGGAATCCTGTTGATGTTGCTATCCTAGAGATATGAACACAACGCACAATCAACTCTTTCAATGCTTAATCGTTGCGGCTCTTACCACTCCGGTACTTTGCTCGACGGGGTGTAAGAACAGTCAATCCTTCGTGGAAATCGAGAACGAAGATCAACAACCCACTCATGAAACAACTGTTCTTGATGGCAACTTTGATGATTGGGACGGGATCAACTCTGCGAAGGCCGACGGACGATACATCTATCTCAACTTCTCTCCCAAGAGCGACAAACCTCAACCAATCCAAGCAGCACCCTATTCAACGCGGATTCGCTTTGATGTGGATCAGGATCCTCAAACAGGTCATCCCATGGGATGGATGAGTTTCACAGCGGACATCCAACAACCCCAAGGGGTTGATCTGCTTATTGAACTCTCTCCAAAGAACGAACTTGGTTCGATTGGGATTGGGTCTTCTGTGACGCTGTATCAAGACAAACAAGATGCGAAACAACTAGGACACGCCGACTTGGGGTTCTTTTTTCTACCTACCTACGCGTCAACTCAATATGAAGCACGAATCGATCGACTCGCACCTGGAGCTCAACTCTTACGCAAACAGGGTCTCATCACTATGGTGATTGATCAAGTTGATGAAAACGAACGATTCCTTTGGTCCACGACGATTCAAATCGAACTTCCTGCGATTGAAGAAAATACTCCTTCGGTGCAATCTGCAACAGTTCCAACCAAACCGGCTGATTCGGTTCGCGTGATGAGTTCGAATGTATTGTTTTCATCGCCTTTAGAAGAGCCTGAATCATTTCAGCGTGCCATGAATGCAATTGATCCAGATGTCATTCTGTATCAAGAATGGTTTAATACCCCTGCAGACCAAGTCCAGGGTTGGTTGAACTCCAATGCTGGGCATGGCTGGCAAGTCCATATGCCTAGCGCGAAAGCGGGAGTTGCGATCGCAACACGCAACAAGATCCTCAAGACCTATGCCTCGATACTTCCAGCGTCAGGGAACAATCGTCCTGCTCGCGCCGTAGCGGCCCTGATCGACACAGATGCAGGAGAACTCCTTGCGATTAGTATTCATCTCAAGTGTTGTGGTTCTGCAGGATCTGAAGAAGACAATAAACGAGTCGATCAAGCAAAAGAGATCAACGCATTTGTGCGATCAGTTCATACAAAGCATCCCAATGCAAAGGTAGTCATTGCAGGAGACTTCAATCTCGTCGGGTCATATCTCCCAATGGCTACCATGGTCGATTCACTCGGAGTTGACGGTCGCGATCTCACACCTGTCCCTGCGAAACTCATTGGTGACGATTCGATGGTTACATGGATCGATGAAAAAAGTCGCTTTAGTCCTGGGAGACTCGATTGGATGTTGATTGATGAATCGATGAGTGCCGCTCAGAATGCGTTTGTTCTCGATACTCGTGCAATTCCTGAGAAAACACTTCAATCGCTTGGACTTCATTCGAACGACTCAAAAGCTTCAGATCATCTACCGATTGTCATTGATCTGGTTGATGCAGAATAACGCTACTCTTCATTCTCATCCGGCTGAGTGATGATTTCTGATTTGATTAGTCCCAGATGAGTAAGCGCGCTCTTTGCAGCGCCTTGTTCAGCAGATTTTTTTGATTGTCCCCAACATGGATCAAATCGTTGGCCGTCGAGTTCAACTGCGATGTGGAACGCTTTGGCATGATCTGGTCCTTTCTCGTTTAACACTCGGTAACTCGGAGAAACTCCGAACGCTTTTTGTGCATGTTGTTGAAGGACGCTTTTGAAGTTGTTTTGATGTCCAGAATCGACCGCTTCATCAAGCAATGGATCGAGTAAAGGCTCAAGGAATCCTCGAACTGTGTCCATTCCACCATCGATGTACAATGCAGCAATTACCGACTCAAGCACCGCCGCGGCGAGGGACTGAGGGAGCGCAGGTTGTGTGAGCATCCCTTTGCCGACAATAATGAGTTGATCGAGACCGAGTTCGATCGCAATCTTTGCACAGATCTTTCTCGACACGGCGAGCGACTTGATCTTGGTCATTTCTCCTTCGAGATAGTCTGGGTAACGGGTGAAGATTCGTTCACACACAATCATCCCAAGGATTGAATCACCAAGGAACTCAAGTCGTTCATTCGAATCGAGACGCGAATCAGAAATCGACGCGTGTCGTAGGGACAAATCAATTAACGAGGGATCATTAAACTGATATCCAAGTATCCGTTGGGCTTGTGCCCGGACCTCATCATTCATCACACACTCCCAACACATCTATCAAGTCAGATGTGAAGACGCGGGAGATGTCAAAACAACATCCGCCGCGCCGGGGTTCAATTAACCATGTGACGAATTACACAGAATCGGACGAGAGTCCACGATCGGTTGCTGAGTGTTTATCGTCCTGACGCTTGGAGCAAACCCAATCGCCTTATAAACACCGAACAATCAGCCGCGAAGTCGAGTGATTTGATAGATTCGCCACGACGACACTGTATTATCTGCTCTATAAGCTTCCGAGTCCAATGAATTTGCATCACTACGCTCGAAAGGCTGTGGACGATCCGAAGCATCGAGTCTACAGTAACCGCCCTCGATACCGGGGAACGATCTTAGAGTGATCGTGTATTTAGGAGACTTTAGATATGGCAACACATTACCCACGCCGCAAGAGTAACACGAAACGCCGCCGATCATTCGGATTCCGCGCACGCATGAAGACCAAGAGTGGCCGCAAGCTTCTCAACCGTCGTCGCTCAATGGGCCGCAAACTCGAAACTATCTAAATTGTAAGCCTGTAGGTTTACATTCAGATCAATACCATTGATCCCTTTTGATTTTCTGCACGCTCGAACTGTTGTTCGAGCGTGTTTTTATTTTCTACATACAGATCCGATCTGAATCCACCCTTTATTGCTTGTTCTATTCCGTAAAATTCATTAGTATGCTTTTATATAGAACATTGCTCCATTCATAACTTTTGAGAGATTATTAACAAATGAAACTCAATTCACTACCGGCTATTGTCATTGTTGCAACAGCAGGGCTCGCTTCAACAAACAGCTTCGGAGAAACGATTACCGTTGATATCTCAGGATATTCAAGCTGGGGTTTCCAAGGGGACCCACAGAACGAGACCGCAGTTGTTATGTTTTGCTCCAGTCAAACACTCACCAATATCTCATGGGATTTAAACCTGACGACTGTTGGATTCAGTTGGGCAGAAGAACTGACAATTGGACTACAGGGTAACTTTGAGCAAATAGTGCCCGGATTTGGCGATGCTTTTACTGTATCCAATATGAACTATCAAGGCTCACAAGCCACAGCGATAGTTCTAGGTTCGGATGGCATGCTTGACGTTGAATTCTATGAAACTGGATTTGACGATAACGCGAATGCGATTGATTCTTACTTTGAAGCAGGTTCAACAATCTCATTCAGTTTCAATTCCCTCTACCCCACTCCTGGCACATTGGCACTCTTCAGCTTTGCAGGACTCTGCGTCTCTCGTCGTCGTCGATAACTAGTTCAATTGGATAATCAACGTATGAAGGACATGATGAATAAAACAGCAATATCAATCGTCGCGGCACTCTGTGGGCTCGCTTCAACAAACAGCTTTGGAGATATGGTCACTATTGATATCTCTGGATATTCAAGCTGGGATTTTCAAGGGGATCCTCAGAATGAGATCGCGAATATCATGCTTGGCCCATCTGCGTCTATCACCCATATCTCATGGAATATTAACCTAACGACAGTTGGAGTTAGTTGGGCAGAAGAATCTACGATCGGACTCATGGGCAATATTGAGCAAATTACACCCGGTTTTGGTGATGGTTTCCCTGTATCCAATATGAATTACCAAGGTTCACAAGCATCATCTATAGTTTTAGGTGCTGACGCTATGCTTGATATTGAGTTCTATGAATTTGGATTTGACGACAACGCGGACGCAATTGACTCCTATTTTGAAGCCGGATCAACCATCACATTCCACGGGCGCACGCTTTATCCAACACCAAGCACGATCGCACTCTTTGGGTTCACAGGACTCTGCGTCTCTCGCCGTCGCCGATAAATCTTTCAAAGTACTTAATCAATGAATGCAGTACATCATGAATAAAACTTCAGTTTCAATCATCGCCGCACTCTGTGGACTTGCTCACGCAGAGCACACTAATCTTGATCAACAAGAACCCAGTGATATTCAAGCAGGGAACGGTTTTGGCATTGTCCACACGATCGATGTCTCAGGGATCTGGTTCAATGACGCTCAGGGGTCATCACTCAATGATCGTATTGAGTTGCTCTTCCCGGCCTCTGGATTCATCGATGTTATTGGTATTGGTTGGGATGTAAATCTCACAACAATCGGAGCAAGTTGGGCTTCAGAAGCGACAATTGGCTTTGAAGATCAACTTTTCCTCGCTCCTGGAGCTGGAGATGATTTTTCATTGAGTAACACAAACTACTCTTCAGGCGGGATCTTAGATCTCACAGAGAACGGCCTAGATGACATCCGAATTAGCGGCGATCTCATCCTCAACATCGAGTTCTTCGATACCTTTGTCGATAACGCGGGATCCGGAGATGCAGTTTTCGAAGCAGGCTCTGTGATTTATGTAGAACATATCTATCCAACACCTGGCACATTGGCGCTCTTCAGCTTTGCAGGACTCCGCGTGTCTCGTCGTAGTCGATAATTAACTCGATTCGACAATCAGTAAAAGAGAATGACATGATTAACAAAACAGCAGTATCGGTTGTCGCCGCTCTAAGCGGACTTGCTTACGCAGAACACACCAATGTCGATCAACAAGAACTGAGAGACATTCAATCGGAAACTGCTACAGTCCATACAATCGATGTCTCTGGAATCGATTTCTATGATGCTCAAGGTTCAGCATTGAACATTTTTATCACATTTTTTCTCGGTACTGGAGTTGAAGTTTCTGGCCTCGGCTGGGATGTAAATCTCACAACAATCGGAGCAAGTTGGGCTTCAGAAGCGACAATTGGCTTTGAAGATCAACTTTTCCTCGCTCCTGGAGCTGGAGATGATTTTTCATTGAGTAACACAAACTACTCTTCAGGCGGGATCTTAGATCTCACAGAGAACGGCCTAGATGACATCCGAATTAGCGGCGATCTCATCCTCAACATCGAGTTCTTCGATACCTTTGTCGATAACGCGGGATCCGGAGATGCAGTTTTCGAAGCAGGCTCTGTGATTTATGTAGAACATATCTATCCAGCACCAAGCACTTTGGCCTTGCTCGGCTTCACGGGATTAATCAGTGCTCGCCGAAGACGAACAGCTCTATAAATAAGGTTAAATCCGAACTGAATCGCCTCTATCATCTCCATAGTCTATGGAGATGTTTTTAATTCGGGAGAAGACCATCCTGTTTGGCTATTATTAGCCGATTTTCGTGAATTTTATCCAACCGAGTTATCGGTAACTAAACAAAGTGAGTCGTCCGAAAATGCCCTCCGAACTGGGTTTTTTCTGTATTATCGGTCCAAATATATCGAATTCGCTTGATAATTCAAATTCTAAACAAATTCAACACTGATTCTATTGACAGTCCTCACAAAATCACTACCCTCTTGGTGTGACATTGAGGTTTTTAACCTATGTCATTGTGTCGTTCGACGACTCAAAGAGGGTTTCATTCTGATATTCCTTTAGAGCCGTTTGCAAGAGAGAGATAGAGAGTTCTCTTGTTCAAACTTGTTGTTTGTGTTCGACATCTTCAGTATCTGGATTTTTTATCTTGAGATAATCTTCTTGATAATGGTACAGTGTTGAAAACTTCGGATTGTCTTGGCTAGGCGTATTGTGCGTCGGCCGATCAAATGTTTGTCAAACGAAAGAGAGAAGAGAAAATGAAAGCAATCGCAATTACAGCAATGGCAGCAGCAGCTGGCCTCGCAACCGCAAGCCCAATCTCAGCTGGCGACTTCGCTGGCTACACAGTTGATACAGCTGGTTCACCAACTGTAACAATGACTATTGATATCTCAGGTATCACAAACTTCGATGCACAAGGTTCAGCATTGAACACTGTTATCAGCGTAGCACTCGGTGCTGGTGCTGAAGTTACTGGCCTCGGCTGGGACGTAACACTTTCATCATTCGGCGCAAGCTGGGGCTCAGAAGCAGTCATGAACTTCGGTGGACAGATCTTCGTCACCGCTGGTGTTGGCGACGACTTCTCAGTTTCAAACGCTAACTACAGCTCAGGCGGAATCCTTGACCTCACAGACAACGCACTTCCAAACATCGTTACTGACGGTGCTGGCAACCTCGACATCGAGTTCTTCGAAAGCTTCGTCGACAACGCAGGTGCAGGCGACTCAATCTGGGAGCAAGGCTCAATCATCACCCTCGCAGTTAAGGGTGTCCCAACTCCAGGTTCACTCGCAGTCCTCGGACTCGGTGGTCTCGTAGCTGGCCGTCGTCGTCGCTAATCCGACAGACACATCGCTCAAGTCTGTATCCTGACCCACAGAAAAGCATTGTTTGCTTAGCAGATTTGAGTTATGTCAAAAATATAAAAACCCCTCAGACTCGTGTTTGAGGGGTTTTTTTATATCTTCATGTTTTTGGAATGCAACAGGGTGCAGAATACCCATCTTCACAACCATAAATTCAATAATCATAGACCGATATGTAATTTTGCGAAATGCCAGTAAATTAGGAGAATTATTACAAGTACACCATTGACAGACAGATTCAAGTTACTATTCTAGGGGTGTATTGGGTGGAAGTACCCTGAGAGGGGACAAGACTCAAAACGACTTGGTATCTGTTATCGACGTGCGGAGCGTCGATAAGAACATGTTCTTATGAAAGAGAGAAATAAAATGAAGAAGACAATCGCACTCGCAGCAATCGTTGCAGCAGCAGGCCTCGCTAACGCAGACACACTCGTAATCGACGTTTCAGGTCTCGAAAGCTGGGACTTCCAAGGCGACGCAAACAACATGGTTATGAATGTTCTTGTTGGTGCTGGCGCATCAATCACAAACATCGCTTGGGACGTGAACCTCACAACCTTCGACGTTTCATGGGCTGAAGAAAACACAATGGGCTTCTTCGGTAACAGCGAAACAGTAACTCCTGGTTTCGGCGACGCATTCACCGTTTCCAACGCTAACTACTCAGGATCACAAGCATCAGCTATCGTTCTCGGCGCAAGCGGCATGCTTGACATCGAAGCATACGAAGTTGGCTTCGACGATCTTCCAGACGCAATCGATTCAATCTACGAAGCTGGTTCAACCATTACTCTTTCAGGTACTGGTTTCGTTCCAACTCCAGGTTCACTCGCAGTTCTCGGACTCGGTGGTTTGGTTGCAGGTCGTCGTCGTCGCTAATCCGACAACGATGATCGCACAATGTTCGATCTCACAAAATGATCTCTGATCAAAGAGTGAAATCAACATGATCAAAATTGAAGACCCTCTAGAGAAATCTAGAGGGTCTTTTTTTAAGAACACATTGTTTAAGCACATTAACTAATGGCCAATAAAAAACACTCGCCGAAACGAGTGCCAGAGAGATCAATGGATGTTCATTAAAAAGGAATCAGTTAATCCCGAGTCCAACAGGTTGTGGTTTAATTGCAACAGTCGGTGATACTGTAATTCCTAATGGGACTCGCTTGCCGTTGCTATCGGTTGGAGGCATGCCTTCTTCATCGATATGCCGTTGGATTGCCATGACCCCTTCGATCAGCATCTCAGGTCTTGGAGGACACCCAGGCACATAGACATCAACAGGGATGAACTGATCAACACCTTGAACTGTTGCGTATGTATCGAACACGCCTCCAGTTGATGCGCATGCTCCCATGGAGATCACCCACTTCGGTTCAGGCATCTGCTCATAGATCCTCTGAAGAACCGGGAGCATCTTTGTTGTCACGCGTCCTGCGACGATCATGAGATCTGCTTGACGCGGTGAGAACCGCATGACTTCTGCTCCAAATCGAGCAAGGTCAAATCGTGATGACGCGGTCGCCATCAGTTCAATTCCACAACACGCAGTCGCAAAGGGCATCGGCCAAAGACTCGATCGACGAGACCAGTTGACGACCCTACGGAGTTGGGTGGTTAGAACATTATCTGTAACAATGGCACCTTCGAGTCCCATGCGTCATTCTCCACAAAACAGACTACATACCCGAACAAGATTGTCCGGCGTAATCCAAGTATACACGATGATTCCCGTGGAAGTGCTTCTTTGAAGTCGAATCCAAGTGCAATCAGGGGACAATTATGTGATACTGTGATCGATCAATCAAGCAGCGGATTCGTCGTTTGGACAACGATCCTCTGACATATCTGAAATATCGACTCCCACTGTCGGGCTGTCAGACGATTCGATGAGTTCAATGGCTGCCTCGTGCTCGTCGAAACGGAATATACACATGGATTGGCCACTCACCCGAGATTCAGGCATGGTGTAGCAATATCGAACATTGATTCGATTATCCGTCATTAACACAGCAAGATCACGGATAATACCAGGACGATCCTCGATCGAGATCCCCACTACGGGTGCTTCGACGACGGGACCAACTCCAGCATCCACCATTGATTCACAAACAAGGCGTAGATTCGCTTCTGGATGTCCTAGCAAGCGAACACAGCCGCGATCAAGATGCTCAGTGGTAGATACGGACAAAATCTCCACGCCACCAGCTTGAGCAGCATCGAGAAGGCCTGCCAGTTCGCCTGGGCGTTGTTGAAGATAAATTGAAAACTCGGTGAGTTGAATGTAGTTCATCGGGACGGGAAGCATAGGCCCGAATCAAGTTTGAGACACCTTCCAGGCGCAAGAACCTGCCCAAGCTTGTTAGGGTTTCGGACGCAATGTTATTGCTGCTTTGTCGCCTTGGATTCCAGATCCGCAAGCGACATCTGAGCACACCGATCGATCACAGCGCCTCGAATCGAGCTCGGGATACCTTCTTCGGCGCCTGAAGTTCGGAATCCATCAATCTGATAGGCTGCACGGAGCACATCATCGAGTTTGATTTTCTCGGCCGGCCTTGTCGGAGCCCATCCCTTGAACTCATCACCTGAGTAGATTCGATTTGTGATCCCTGCTTCTGTGAGAACATCGAGTAGTTTTATCGATTGTGAAAGTTCGAGCTTGGTGCTGTTCTTCACCATCTCTCCAGTGCATACAGCGCCAGAATCAAAAGCTCGTTGAACTTCTTTCGCAACTGAAAGAGCAATCATTGGATCAATTAACGCAGCGGGTTTGCTTCCTGAATCTGTAAGCGATTTGAGTTTGCTATCTACAAGACGCGAGAAGTTTTGGAGCGCGTATGACGCCTGCATTCCAAAGAGAACTGTCAACCAAGTGAGATAGATCCAGAGCATGAACAATGGAAGGATTGCGATTGATCCGTAGAACTTCGCATATCCGGTCGAGAAATGAAGATAGGTTGTAAACCCGAGTTTCCCGAGTTCCCAGAGTACTGCGGCGAAGAAAGCTCCTGCGAGTACAGGTCGAAACTGCATTCGCGTGTTTGGTATTGTCAGATAAGCGCCCAAAAGAAGCAGAGTCGAAATCAGCACGGACACGCCGTACCCCGCCATGATCGCACCGAACATCGAGTCTTGCCCTGCGAAGGAGACAACCCATCTTGTGAATGCGTCACCTGCGAGGAAAGTCGCTGCGAGTAAGAGTGATCCTGCAGTAAGGATCGTCCAATAGAGCATCAAACGACGCAACCATCCGCGTCCAGAGGGCGCGCCACAGATCTGATTGAATGCTTTCTCTATCTCAATTAGCATTGACATTGCAGCGTAAAATAAGACTAATCCTGATGTCAACGCGATCCACCCAGTTGGAACATTCCGGATGGAACTATTCACTCGATTGATCAAGTCGGTAATTACTTGTTCGAGATCTGCTCCTGCAAATGGGTCTGCGAGAACGGGGTCTACGAGAACCTCACCTTCAGAAGGATCTGTTACTGCGAGCGAACCCTCATCATCAAATTCCTGCGAATCCGGATTCATCTCATCTTCGTTCTCATCAATAATTTGATTTTGAGAGTTGGTTTGATCAATCGATGAAATCTGAGAGATCCCTGCGAAGGTAAGGACACGACGCACTCCGGATTCAACTTGTTCATCCGAAACGATAGATCCAAAGATCAGAAGACCGATGGCCATGACAGGTATTACAGAGAAGATGGTTCGATACGCGAGCGCCGCTGCCATTCTAGGAAGTTGTGATTTGTAGAGTCCTGCGACACCAAGTTGCGTAACTTTCCAGATCCGTTTGAGCTCATCGACAAGCGTGCGCGAAAACGAAGTTTTCACATTCGACGAATCTTCATCGGGAACAGATGTCGGATTGGTCTCGGGCGTGTTCGTCATGAACTTGCGTGTTGACCTCGATACGGGTGCTTTGGTTCAAATCAGTGACCAAGCCGGGAACTATTCGTTTCCGTTTGATCCGTCTGTCGTTTCGGGTTCTTCGATCTTCTTGGGGACAAATCCCTTTTCGTTGCCTGCTCGGTTGATGGCATTTTTGATCGTTCGATTCCGAATATTGACTTCTTGACCTGCTTGTGGGCTCATATATGGAGCTTTCTTCGGCTGATTCCGAGCTCGAGTTCTTCGAGATCCGCCTGATTTGCCGGTTTGAGAGCCGTTATTTGCCCGTTGGTTGCTCGACTTTGCCCCTTGCTCTTTCTCTTCGCGTTGGGAATCTGCGGCTGATCGTCGAAGTGCACGGATCTCTTCACGAGTTAACTCGCGCCAGCCGCCTCTTGGGAGACCTTTGAGTTTCACAGGTCCCATCCCAGTGCGTTCGAGTTTCCGAACAGGATACCCAACAGCTGCAAGCATGCGTCGAACTTGTCGATTTCGTCCTTCACGTAGAGTGAGAGAGACAACGGTCCTATCGCGATCGCGTGCGATGAGTTCGATCTCAACATGTGCAGTCCGAGCAACACCATCGGTGTTTCCTGCTTTTCGTTGTGCGAGATAAATACCACGCTCGAGTTCTTTGATTGCTTCTTCGTCGAGTTCACCCTTGACAGTAACCTTGTAAGTCTTGGGTACGCCGTACCTTGGGTGAGTCAATCGGTTTGCCAACTCGCCGTCATTTGTGAGCAAGATCAAACCAACTGTGTCGTAATCAAGACGACCGACAGGGAAAAGCCTTGCAGATGCAGGATGATCGACGAGTTGAGTCACTGTTCTTCGATCTGATCCGGGTTCATCTTTCGCGGTCGAAAGGGTATTGACCGGTTTGTTGAGCATGATGTACAACTTGCGATCTGCTTTTGGTAAAGGTTTGCCGTTGACGACAATATGATCCTCTTCTGGATCAACCCACGCAGGGAGTTTCGCGACAATGATCGAGTTAACTTCAACGAGTCCTTCTTCGATCATGTTTTCACAGGCGCGACGAGACCCGACCCCGGCGTCAGCCATGACCCGTTGGAGTCGTTTTCCCCGAGAAGCATCTGTCAAGTTTGTTTTATCTGCTCTTTGTGCCACAGTAGAGTCTACGCCTGATGAGACAAGATTGAGTGGATCATTTGGAGTCTTACGCCGTTTCTTGAGAAGATTGGACGAATTAGCCGAAGTTATTGAGACGTACCTCGGCGGAGCCGCTCGAACTGCGCGATCATTGTACTGATCTCGTTGGAATCGGAAGCTCCGTCAAATCAGGAGTGATCCAATGGGCACCGCGAACTCAGCATCTTCGAGCCAAACCCCTGCATCCAACACCGCAGAAGTGATGGGCTCATCTCAACTTCGATCTGATCAAGCCTCGATTGTCGAACCCCGACCAATCGTTGAAACTGTCGGTTCTGAGGACATGTTCCTCTCTCCAAGAGTCATCGACGCGGGTGCATTTACTCGTTATTCAGAAATGCTCAAATCAATCATCACTCAAGCAAGCACGCAAGGGAGAGCACTCGAAGATTTCTCTGCAGATGCAGAAGCAATGATCAAACGATGCGAAACAAGCAGTGAAACAATCAACAAGAGAATGCAGGCCGGCGTCCGTATGCTCAAAATGATCGATGAGCGTGCGAATCGAACAGACATCTTGCTCGACAAAATTCAAACAACTCTCCCAGACTCAGACTCACTTGCATCTCAGATAGATGAAATCATCGAGAGACGACTCTCTGAGTCTCAAAATCGGATTGATCAAATTGTTGCAGATGCAGAGGCACGAGTACTAGCCGCTGAACAACGAGCAAGCGAAGCAACCAAGTTCAATGATGAGCACATCAGCGCCATCAACAAAATCGCAGAAAGTATAGAGAGTCGACTCTCTGAGATCGAAGCTCGCGTAGATGAAGCACGCAATGAGTCGAGCAAGTCCATCATTGAACTCGACGAGCAATCTTCACAAACAAGAGAACAGATTCGTACAACACTTGATTTAGTTGTTGCAAAATCACAAGAAGCTGGCGCGAACCTTGCATTCAAGATTGATGAAGCATCGAACTTGACAGACGCTCGAATCGCAGAGTTGAATCGTTCGATTGAACCTGTGCTTGACTCTGCTCAACAAGCGATGCGTACTCTGGGAATTGATCCAGAAAACCCTGTATTTGAAGACTCCCCGCTTGCTCGGATTGAGAATCTAGTCGAACGAGGAGAAGCGCAAACCGCGTCGCTCGATCGTGTGTATAGACAACTTGAAGATTTACAGACACAAGCTGAAGGAGTCAAAGCAGTCTTTGGTATGTGGCTCGTTGATGCTGCGGGCGAGCTCGATGTGCTTGAAGCTCGCAAAGACACCCTCGTTGGCCCAATGAGTGAAGCTGCAGACAAAATCGCGAAACTCGGTCCCGATCTTGAAAACAAGCTCGAACTTGCATCGACGCAGCTTACCCATCTACAGGTTGAGCAACAAACTCTGCGCCAAACCATACAAGCTTCGTCTTCGATTGCAAATGATGTAACTGAAAACATGACGAATCAATCTGGACAACTTCAAGCATTGCTTGATGGTTCACTCCACAAGCTTTCGACTCGGGTTGAACAAGCAGGAGTTTGGTTGGGCGCCTTGATCCAACGTGCAGAGGAACTTGGTGCAACGCTCCCAGGAGCGGGAAGGATGGAGTTTGGAAATCAACCGATTCCTGCGAACCCAACCCCAGCACCTGTAGCCCGAGTTGCTCCAGTTGCAACACCTGAACAAGTTGTTGCGCAACCAGTATCCCAAGAACCGATAGTTGCAAACCCAACTGTTCTGGAAGAGCCGACGAGAAAGAGCGTATCCCTTTCACTTGATCCGATTGCTTCTGAGCCTCCAGCGCCGAGTATGATCCCGGCACAAATTTCAAAGCCTGCACTATCAACAGCGTCGGCGATTCACATTCAATCCGAACCTGCTCATTTCGATTCAATCGATACAGATCAGACTCAAACAAATCGAACACCGTCAAACACTGAACTACATATTACTGATTCTGTTGAGAATCGTGTCGTATCACCTCAGCCGCCGCAACTTCCGATCGATGCATTCTCGTTCGATGGCGCTGCAACAGTGATCGAGCATCGAAACGACTTATCCTGATATAGTTGAGCAGAGTGACATATCGCAAAGAGTTCAGTTGAACATTGAACTCTTTTTCGAATGACAACTTCACGAATGCTGAGAATTGGGAGCAGACCATGCTTGCCATGGAAAATCTGTTGGGATGAGATGCTCGCGCCTGTTGAGCCAACCAACCATGAACTCGAGCGCGTCGACAACCCGGGGTCCGGGTCGATTAAACATTTGATTTCCATCGACAATCGCGACCCGATTCTGTTGAACAGCCGGGATTGTCGAAAACCAATCTGTCTCCTGATAAATTCGATTAGTTTCTATGATTGATTGTTCAAGTGTGAGCCCACAGGGGGCAATAACAAGATGCTCAGGATTCGTTGCGCAAAAGAGATTTTCAGGAACTGCAATGGAATGCCCCGCGATCCGTTCAGCTTGTTGTGGGCCAACAGCGGCTCCTGAACCAGGCTTGGCAACTGCTTCATTGAGTGGATGTCGTGCGCCTGCTCGTTCGATCAGTTGTACATTCCAATGTCCCGCAACATAGATCGGGTCTGTCCATTCCATGAAACCACATACTGGACCATCGTCGTAGGGATTCACATGCTCCTCGGCTCGATCCATCCGTTGACGGAGCGCCACCACTTGATGCATTGCTTGATCAGAAAAACCGATTGCTTGCCCTACTCGATAGATATCGTCGAGGATATCTTCGATCGTTTTCGGATTCAACGACAAGATCTGAGCAGGTTTGGACAACGATTGAGCAACTTCACGAACAGAATCAAGATCAATCGAACAGACAGAACACAAGTCCTGAGTGATGATCAGGTCAGGCTCAAGCTCTCTAAGTTTTTGTGTGTCAATCTGATAGAGCGATTTACTCGCATCTACCGATTCGTTCACAGCTCGATTAATTTCACTTGCACCCATCCCAGATTGAGGGTCAAAATGAGTATTTTGGGCCGTCAACGAGCATACAGACTCGATCGATGCAGGAAAATCGCATTCGTGGGAACGACCAACAAGCATGTCTTGTGCGCCCAAAAGAGCAATGATTTCTGTGCCAGATGGGATCAGACTCACGATGCGCATAGACATGCTCCGAAAGAAGATATATACCCGTCATTCCGGGCGATTGCCTACTGTATACAGCCGAGATATCGGCACACATGATGACTCACCCGTACGGATCTCTGTTCTAGATCTGTACGATACACTCCCCGATCAGAATTTCAGGGGATCAAGGAGAATTGCTGGTGCAATACGACCACAACACCTTATCAACGATAAGCCTCACTCGCACATGTAGACGATGGATTGCGAGCTTTACAATGCTCGCGATGTGCTCGTTGTCTTTGAATGCTCAGATGCTCGACCCTGTCGAGGAGAAACCGGTTCGAGCTGAGGTTGCAGAACCTGCGACTGAGACTCTTGAGCCTCAGATTTCGTTCGGGGTCTTCTCAGAACCGATCGAGTTAACAACACTAATCGATTATGTTGGATCGTCTCTCGATGTCAACATTGTTGTCAAGGGCTCTCCAACGGGGGAGATCGTGTTCAACGCACCTAAGACTCTTCCAAAGAGCAAACTGATCGATTTTCTCGACGCGATGCTTGAACAGTTTGGGTTCACTATTTCATATGACGCAGCATCGAGTTTTTATCTCGTGCAACCCATCACTGATCTCAAACCAGTGTACGGCACAGAACGCGCTTCGATGCTCATTATCCCAACACCCAACATCAAACCATCATTGATTGTTAACGCGCTCAACGCTGCGCTGGGAGGCGCATCTGGTGGTACAAACCCAAATGCGAATTCAAACGCAATCCAAGCAGTTGATGAGCTCGGTGTTTTGATTGTCAGTGCACCCCCGCGTGACTCACAGCGAGTCCAGATGATGGTCAATGAGTTCATTCGTCTCGATGAGAATCAACAGTACATCCGACTAGAACTCAGTCACATCGCCGCACCAATCGCACTCGATCGAGCCATCGGTCTAGTTGGAGGATCAAACGCAACAACAGGAGTCCCCGGCGTCCCAGGCGGCGGAGGCGGAAACCCAACAACCAACACAGCGGGTTCACTCTCCAATATCGCAGATCGAATTACTGTTGATCCACAAGGAAATGCGTTGATCTTCAAGGGGAACGAAAATGAGATTGAGCGAGTGCGAAAAATTCTTGCCGTGATCGATGTTCCTAACACACTTCAACCCAAAAGCTATTTCGCAGGATCAAGTGCTGCGAGTATTGCAGACATTGCAAAGGGGCGAGGCTTGGGAGATGTAATCCTCATTGAGCCGACCCAACAACAACAGAACCCATTCAACAACTTCGGCGGTCAAAACCAACAGTTCAATCAACAAAACAACTCCGAAGGACAAGGGGGTCCTGTCATGGTTGTTGATATCGAGCGTGGTAGTATCATCTACTACGGGACAGATAACCAACAAGCACAACTCGCGGCACTACTAGAGGAACTCAAAACTGAAGATGAACGGATCGTTCGGAAGATTTATGGACTCGATCACACAGATGCACTTGTTATCCAAGACCTTCTCAACGGAATTATGTTTGGACAACAACAGACAGGATCATCTGAACTGCTCGATGGGGCTGCAGGACGATCAACAAATCAAACATTCTTTGGTGGATTCCCATTGAGTGAAGACTCAGCAGGTGCGTTTGACCCAAATCAGATTACGATCACGGCTGACGAAAACTCAAACCAGATCATTATCAACGCTCCAATAAAACAACAAGACGAGATCGAAGCACTCATTTCTGAACTCGATCGTCAACGATCACAAGTATACATCCAAGCATTGATTGTTTCGATATCAGACAACGAAGACTTCACCCTTGCATTCGAGACTCAAATCAACGCGGGTCAGTACTCTGCAGGAACCAACTTTGGACTCTCGACACCAGGCACTCTCTTCCAAGATCCCAAATCAGTCGCGACCACACTCGGGGGGTTAACCCAAGCAGTGATTATGTCTGAATATGTTCCGATTATTGTTAACGCAACACAAACCAACACTGATGTACGAATCCTTTCAACCCCACAGTTACTCGTTAACAACAACGAAGAATCTACGATTGCATCTGTATCCGAGCAACCGTTCACACAAGACACCCCGAGTAATGGCGGAATCGCGACTTCATTCGGTGGATTCGAAGAAGCGGGTACGACATTAACTGTAACCCCTTCGATTTCACAAGGTGGATTCATCCGTCTGCAATATGACATTGAGTTTTCGAACTTTACTGCAGCGTCTGGTACTGCGGGATCACCTCCGCCACGAGATCGAAGAACGATTACAGGTTCTGCAACTATCCCTTCCGATGCAACCATCGTTCTCGGGGGGATCACCGTTGAGGATATTCGCGACACGGTCATCAAAGTTCCGTTCCTTGGAGACATCCCACTCGCAGGCGAGTTGTTCAAACGCACAAATAAAGTGAACAACCGATCAAAGCTTTATGTGTTCTTGACACCGCGGATAATGACTGATCCTAACTTCAATGACTTGAAGCTTTTCTCCAACGGCCCACAAAGCGATATGATGGTCGACCCAGATCTTCCAAACCTGGAACCTGAACTGATCATCTCCCCGAAAAGAAATGAGCTCCCAACGTTTGATTCGACTTCAGAAACACAATCAAATAGTGCTCCAACTGGATCCCCTGAATCAGCGCCTGAGCTTGAGCCAGTCTTTATTGAACTCTCCGAGGCCAACGAGAAGGGCGACAACTAAGCAATGGCAAGAGAGAGCAACACATCCGGCAAACGACTCAATGGGTTGATCAAGCGGAACTCAGATTCTCGCGACAAAGACGCAGCCGCGATCGTTGTCAACCATTGGGGAGAAGCAGCACGCGCGTTTGGACAGATCCAACTCACTGGAGATCAGCTTCGTGCATTTGCATCGATTGAAGGCTCGGACGATGAGCCATGGGATGTGATGCTTCAGACTCTTGCGCTCGATGAAACGAGTGCCCTCAAACTGCTCGCTCAACGGACTGGGCTCGAGTTCGTTCCAGAACCAAGACTCAGTGAATCCTCTTCACGGTTCTTCGAGCTAGTAGATCAAGAAGATGCACGTGCTTCGAGTGTTGCTTGTTATGAGCACAAAGCAGGCGCATTTGTAATTGCAACGAGTCGGCCGATGCAACCGAGCATCCTGACAATGCTCGAAGACACACTTGATGCGCCGATTACACTTGTGCTTACTCCACGCGCTGCAGTCGCGAGCTTAATCAATCGCGGATATGAACAACGCGGGGATCTAGTTACTGAGATCGTTGAGGACATCCCCCTTGATCAAGATGCGATTGAAAAAGCAGCAGGCGCCATTGGAGGATCCAACGATCTTCTAGCTCAAGCTCGACAGACTCCTGTTATCCGTCTGGTAAACATGATCCTCTTTGAAGCACTTCGTCGAGGCGCGTCAGATGTCCATGTTCATCCAATGGAAGAGCGCCTCTCCATTCGACTTCGCATTGACGGGATGCTTGTGGATGCTTTTTCGCCTCCGCTTTCGCTTGCTTCTGCGATTTCTTCCCGTTTGAAGGTGATGACTGAGCTTGATATCGCAAATCGTCACTCGCCTCAAGATGGGCAAACGACAGTACGAATCGGGCAAAAAAAGATCGATATCCGTCTGAGTGTGATCCCAACAATCTTCGGAGAACGCATTGTTCTTCGTTTGCTCGACCAATCTCAAAACGAACTCGATCTGAGTGCGATTGGGATGTCGAAGAAGCTACAAACAAAGCTGATGGATTGTGTTGAACGACCCAACGGTATTCTGTTGGTAACAGGACCAACCGGTTCTGGTAAGACAACAACCCTCTACGCGGCGCTGGGGAGAATCGATCGTGCAAGCAGAAATGTAATGACGATCGAAGATCCTGTTGAGTATCACTTGGACGGCATCTCACAGATGCAAGTCAATACCAAACGCGATGTCACATTCGCAACAGGATTACGATCACTCTTGCGTCAGGACCCTGATGTAATTCTCGTCGGCGAAATCCGTGATCCTGAAACTGCACAACTCGCGATACAAGCTTCACTCACAGGTCACTTTGTGCTCGCGACATTGCACACAAATGACGCTCCAAGCGCGATCCCCCGCTTGCTTGATATTGGCGTTGAACCTTATCTTGTAACCAGTTCACTGGTAGGCGTGCTTGCACAAAGACTCCTTCGCAGATTGTGCACAACCTGCAACGGTACAGGAACTCAGAACGGGGAATCATGCGAGGTTTGCTTTGGAACAGGATACAAGGGACGTCTCGCGGCCCACGAGTTGATGCTGATGACGGATGAGCTTCGTCAGTTGACTGCTCAACGCGCCGACGGCGTGACTCTCTACGAAGCTGCAGTAAACACTGGATTCGAACCGATGAAAATCGATGCGCTTGAAAAAGTGAAACAAGGACTGACAGACGAAGCAGAAGTCTTCCGCGTGTTGCATTGATACGACTACCAACTGAACAGTAACAATCCGAATCCACCTAAACCCACGGCTGCGATAAGTGCAGTGAGTGTCAGTGATCCATAGATGTCTCGATACGAATCAAGCGTTCGTTTATGGAACGGCAATATACTTGTTGAGTTAACAAATATCTTCTGGCGAATCCAGAAGTTGCCGCCTGCGAGTATACTGAAGAACAACCCAAAAGGGATAATCTGTTTCCATCCAGACGACCAGACTAATGAGATTGCCAAAATCCCGTCGATCATAAGGACCCATGTCAAACACTTTGTGATCCACCGATAGAAACCGAACTCGTTCTCTTCAATTACATACTCTAAACGAAGTTCTTCGACCAGCTCATCGAGATTCCGGAAAGAAGTGTCCACGCCGCACTCTGGACAAATGAGTTTTCGGATGCCTCGCAGGTTGTACCCACAGTTTGCACATGCAACATCATGTTTTTTGAGATACTGCTTGAGGTCTCTATTCAGCGCTCTCATGAATGTATCCTAGCAATCGAGACTCCTAATATTGAACATGAATCGATTTTCCCCAATGAACTGTGGCCCTGTCACTCTTTCAAACGCAGTCGTTACGCTCGAACCTATCTCACTCGATCACTGTGCTGATATCGTCGAATCTATCGACCCTGAAGTGTTTAAGTACATGGCAATGCGATCGTCTGTCATTACTCCCAATGAAGTGCGGCGATATATTGAGTTTCAACAGAAACGATCAAACACTGTTTCTTTCAGCGTGATCGATAATGCGACAAAGAAGGCAATTGGATCGACAAGCTATCTCAATATCGCTGCGGATCATTATGGGTTAGAAATAGGATCAACTTGGATCACCAAATCTGCAAGAGGCACCAAAGTAAATCCTTCGATGAAGTACTTGATGCTCAAGCATGCAATTGAAGAACTTGGTGCGATTCGAGTTGTCTTGAGTACCGATTCTCGAAACGCGCATTCAAGAGCAGCTATCTCAAAGCTCGGCGCAGAGTATGAAGGCATTCTTCGAAATCACATCATCATGCCTGATGGATACTTTCGAGACTCTGCGGTGTATTCAGTAACTCATACTCAATGGGAACAAGTCCGAGATGGATTGCTCAAGCGGATCAACTCATAGATACTCAATTGATCGCTCAAAAACAAAGCCCTCTCCCGGAGGGACGGGAGAGGGCTGAAGAGGAGCACACGCTCGTTTGCTTTACTTTGAGGGAATCGAAGCACCGCTGAGCGTCGCTCGGAGAGAGAGCGATCCAAGTTTCAACACCATTCAACAACATGTTCCTAATTACCATTGATGATGATCAAGGAACATGTTTCGAATGCATTGGGTACAGAATCGGACTCCGCCGATTGTAACTACATCGGGTCAATATTCATTTTTGCATTAATATCTCAAGAATGCCTGATGAAATCGAGGTATTCATCCTTGCAAAGTACTTCAAGCAATCACTGAATCTGGGGAGTCGAGATCATTGAGCGGTAGTGTTCGAGCAACATCTAGGAATGATTCAAAGTTCGCTCGAGTTTCGATGACGCTGTCGCCTCCAAATTTTTCCATGAAAGCGCTTGCGACTTCAAACGCGACTGCGTTCTCCATGACAACACTTGCTGCGGAAACTGCGCAAACATCTGAACGTTCATATTGTGAGTCTTGAGGTTGTTTCGTGTTCAGATCAACCGAGGGCAATCCTTGGAGAAGTGTCGAGATTGGTTTCATTGTTCCTGTGACAACTATGGGTTGACCGTTTGTCATTCCGCCTTCGGTTCCGCCTGCATTGTTTGAAGGACGAACAAAACCGAGTGATGATTCGTTGACTTTTGATGCATCGAAATGGATCGGATCGTGCACTTGGGAACCAGTCCGATGAGAGCATTCTGCCCCGAGTCCGATCCCCACTGCTTTGAATGCTTGGATACCCATTACTGCGTATGCAATTCTCGCATCGAGTTTGTCGTACCAGTTCATAGAACTCCCGACACCTGGAGGACATCCAAAGATATGGCATTCGACATCGCCTCCGACAGTGTCTTTGTCGATCTTTGCTTGACGAATGATCTCGCATTGGCGCGTTGTGGTTGCTTCATCGAGTGTGTAAGTGTCAGATTCATTTCGTGAAGAAATCAACGAATCGAGATCCGCATGATTGACATCGACATCTGTTCGAGCTTCGAGAATTGAACGAACGAATCCGAAGACTTCAACTCCAAAGATTTCTTTTAAAATCAATCGCCCAACGCAAGTCGCGGCAACTCTCGCAGCGGTTTCGCGAGCGCTCGCGCGTTCGAGTGTTTCTCGGCAATCAGTAGTCAACCATTTGATACTTCCTGCGAGATCCGCATGTCCTGGACGCGGACGATGAACCGGAGGTGTGCGTTCCAGATCGTCGAGTCGGGAGTCACGGTTCTTCACGAGAAAAGTAATCGGCGCGCCGATCGATTTTCCTCGGCGGACACCTGTAAGAATCTCGATAGTATCTGTTTCTAGCTTCTGACGGCCGCCGCGTCCGTACCCACCCTGCCTGCGTGCAAGCTCGGTGTTGATCACCGCTTCATCAATTGTGAGCCCAGCAGGAACCCCAAGGATCGTTGCGATCAGCGCAGGACCGTGGGATTCGCCGGCGGTTTGGTAACTAAGTCTGTTTGAAGGCATTGGCATCGTCAACTATCCTCGGCCTTTTAGTGCCATCGAATCAAAGAAATGATGTCTGAAAAGTCATCTGTCCAAATTTGTACTCGATCTTCATCTGCAACCCCAGAAACAAGCATTCCAGCTTCTCCCAAACGGATCGCGGTCTGAACATCCTTCGTGATCACCATCCATTTTGAGGGATAATGGTACACCATGTCCTCTTCTGAAATATCAACATCATCGAAGACCATCGGGGGCAATCCAGTTGTCTGGATACTTAGCTCGTACACCAGTGGTTCAAGATCAAGATACCGGTTTGAGATGTGGAGAACAATCATTCCATCATCTGTCAATCGATCGAAGTACAACTCGATTGCTTCTTTGGTGACCAAGTGAACTGGGATTGAGTCGGATGTAAATGCATCCGCATGGAGTAGATCGAATTTTTCTTCTTGATTTTCCTGTGAATCTTCAATGAGTTTTCTTGCATCTCCCAGACGAACTTCAATCTGAGTACGAGCGTTCGAAAGGTAAGTGAACAGTTCTGGGTTCTCTGCGATTCGTTTTACTTCGGGATCAATTTCGAAGAACACAATGTTATCTTGAGGCCGACCATGTGCGACGATCGCTCCAGAACCCAATCCCATGATTCCAATCCTTGCGCCTTCTGGACGCATGGATTTGATCGTTCGCATGATAGTTCCACAAGGACCATTCGAATGGTAATACCCGAGTGGTTCAAGCTCGAATGCGGGATCAAGAAATTGAACACCATGCTTTGTTGTACCATGCTTGAGAGTATGAATTTTGACAAGCCGTCCGAGTTCTGTATCGGGGTAAAAATCTTGGTGAACTTCGTGAGTGCCGTAAAAAGTTCTGGCAATGTAAATGACGCTATCCGTGTTTACAGAGTTGTACTGAATCGCAAACAAAGGCAAGAATATCGTTATTGCGCATGCGAGCCCATCTTTCCAAGCAAGATAGATCATAACTGATGGCACAACAGTCATAAGGAACACCATTGTCATGTTGACTGTAAAACCTTCGCTGATTGATGTTGGAAGGAACTGATTTACAAAGTTGGTTATCTCTGTTCCGTAGAATCCTACTACCAATACATAAAGCAATAAGCACAACGGATACCCGACTCGTCTACGGATTTTAACAAAACGAGCTTTTTTCTTTGTAAGATTGACTAGATCCGCGGACCAAGGGAGTACTGAAACTGCGAGCACGAGCGCAATCGCATATTCAAAGTTTGTGATGAAGAACAATGGAGCAATGATCCCATTGAAAAAACCTCCCAATGCGCCGCCGACTGACATGAGTAAATAAAACTCTGTTAGATGCTTCGCAGCTGGCCTGTTCATTGCGAGTCGTCCGTGGCAGACGATTCCAACGGAAGTAAGAAGTAAGAGCTCGATGAGGATCACCATGACCATCGAAAGCTCAGCGCTCATTTCACTTGCCATCAGGAGGATCATCGCAGCGATCGTGGAGAGGACCATAGGACGGGTGAAATCCTTTACCGCTCTTTGAGACTTCGAACCAAATGCGATAATCATCGTGATCAGATAGAGCACTAAGGGCAAAATCCACAACAATGGCAATGACACAACATCAGTCGTGATATATGTCGTAACTCCCAAAAGCATTGTCGATGGAATAAACGCAAGATAGATCCAGAATAATCGGCGCTTGAATGTAATGACATCATCTACTGCTCGATCATCATCCCCGGGAGAAACCACCGTGAGCCTTGCTTCTTCTTTGAGGCGGCGCTTACGTTGTTTTGGAGTTTCTTTGGTTGCTTTCTGAGTCCGACTCGCAGCGTACATCGCAAGTAAAATAAAGACTCCAAATCCGATGAGCCAGTATTGTCTTTGAGCTGCAATCCCTAGATTTGGTTCAAAAAGAAACGGATAAGCAAGTAACCCAATGAGACTTCCCGCATTACTCGCGGCGTAGAGAAAGTATGGGTCGTGTGCGCGTTCATGCCCGGTCCGAGCAAACCAACCCTGGATCAATGGTCCTGCGCTTGAAATCGCAAAGAACGGCAAACCAGATATAAGTGAGAGTTGAAGGATTAACCAAGGGACAGGGAATGTTGATGCATTCTCTGGTGCAACAGGGGTGTCAAACAACACTCCGATCGTGATCGCGGCGACAAGCAGAATCGAATGAATGACTAACTGAGATCGACGGCTGAATCGTGTCATCAGCACATGTGCGTAAAGATATCCAAGCAAAAGGAGCACTTGATAGAACAACATACATGTTGTCCAGACTGATGAACCCCCTCCAAATGCGGGAAGAAGCGATTTGGCAACCATCGGTTGGACTGAGAACAACAGCCCCGCAGATAGGAAAACCGTTAATGTAAACACAATGATCATGCACGCTCCTTCAACGGGAATAGACACTACAATAGGGTCAAAACAGTCCCTCTGCGCCGTGGAAACCGAATCTCAAGCGATCGAGAGTCAAGAAATGCAACCAAACGATCATGTGTGCCTGTGCTTTGGAGTATCACTTGGGAAGATTCAGAACTATCTCAAGCGAGAAGACCCTCAAGTCGCGTCATTGATATCCGAATGTCTCGGCGCCGGAACCGGGTGCGGCTGGTGCGTTCCATATCTCAAGGATCTGCATCGACAACATCGAGAAAATGGTTCAAATGGACAACTCCCCACCATTGAAGGGAGCGCACAAGACTACAGAGAGGGACGCCTCCAGTTCAAAGAATCAGGCAAAAGAAAAGAGTAAAAAGCGAATCGTGGTTTTCACCAAGATCCGCTTGCTTTGATTACATAGGTTCCTGATCTCAAAATTTGTTATTGAGAATACCCATAGTTTCCAGGCAACATATCTAACGGGAACGCGGGCGCTGAGATAGGCCTAAGTGCTAATGACAAGAGAACCATCTCATTGTCATCACCAGCAATCCTGTTCGTTCTCATTTGACCACATCCAACACATTTGTGCACGATCGACCATTCGCCGTCGGATTTCGCCGCGATGGAGATTGGTTCCATTTTTTGCTGACATGAACATCGACGATCACCAATGCGATCATCTACATGCTTTGACCACAAACACATCGGACAGTGATTCCGTTGCTTTGTGCCGAATGACTGGTATGGGATATGCCCTTTGCAATGTATGCAATTGAACCCGCCCTTTTGACGGGAGTTCTTATCAAAATGTTTCAACTGAAAGTCCTTATCGTGCCGTCAATAGAATTAAGCGACGGCATAACCATCCGAATGGATCACTCATTGTCAAGAGTAATCAACACTCGAAGTAGTACGAGAATAAAACGATAAGTTTCAAACAAGCTCTGTCATAGAACGCATGGTATCCCATCCGATTAAGGTGTGCAAAGAAAAACCCGGATAAATCCGGGCTTGATTCAAATCTGATTTTCATAACTCAATACGACTATTCGTCGTCATCAAGAATCCGGAGAGTGAGTCCACAGTTGGTCAACTTCTCATGGATTTCAACGAGTGATGTCGAACCGAAGTTCTTCACTCCCATCAACTCAGCTTCTGTGTGAGAACATAGATCGCCGATTGATTGGATATTGAGCATCTGGAGTGCTTTGCGTGCACGAACAGAAAGTTGAAGTTCTGAGACAGGTTTGTTAAGCAAGCTTTCCTTGCCTGTGCCCTTGAGTTTTTCAAGGATCTGACGACGAGCAACACGATGTGCATCTTCACGGCCTTGACCCAAACGAAGGTTCTTCGCTTCGAGCATTCGCTTGATCTCATCGAGTGAGGATTCACCGAAGTTCTTGTAGCTCATCAGTTCCGCTTCATTGATGCGGATCAGATCGCCGAGGCTGCGGATGTTCATCTTCTTGAGACAAGTACGAGCACGAACAGTGAGTTCGAAATCGGTTACCGGAGTGTCAAGCAACGCGCGGCGCTTGAGCACATCGCGCTCGTTTTCTTCTTCGATGACCATGCTCTTCGAAGCGATGACATCTTTCATATACAAACGTGCGCGTGCATGATTCGGGTTTGTATCGAGAATCTGGCGCAAGCAACGCTCTGCACGAACATTGTCACCTTGATCTTCGTAGAGAACTGCGAGATTCATTAGTGCGTTAATCGGAGCAGGTGATGATTCACAAACTCGTTCGTAGAGCGAGAGTGCTTCTTCTTCTTCACCACCCAGATCGAGCAGATAAGCGAGCTGGAATCCAGCATCGAGATTGGTTGGGTTTGCAGCAAACACATTTCGGTACGCACTGATCGCGGCGTCGCGATCGCCGGTCGCCAAAATCTCGGCGGCCTTGCTCATCAACTCATTGGTTGCTGATGCATCTACTGAAGCGGTGCCAGAGGCACCAACCACCATATCCATGGGATCGGTCGTCATAAAAATCTCCTGATCAGTGTTCCTGATCTAATTTCCTGATCCGTGCTATTTCCAGTACTCAACTCGGCGCATCCGAGCGAAAAAGATCATAGGCATGGATCCTTGAATCCTCAAGACCCTCGAAGTGTCGACAATCATCTCAAAACCGTCCCAACTACAGGTATTCACTGAGTTTACCCAGACGAATTACACCGCTCCTATGGTCGGATCAGGCATCACATCGTCGAATGGGTCCAGATCGATGGATTTGGGTACATTCTCGTCCCGATCAACAAGCGAGATGGATTTCCATTTACCGCCTTTAAATCGGTATCCGAGCAAGATCCCAAGCAAGATGATGTAAAGAGATGCGCCAATCCAAGGCCCAATCGACCCCAGATCTGGCGCCAGCTTAATCAACGCGAGCCCAACCCCAGGGATGCACACCCATGATAAAATGATCGTGAGCACACCTGGCCAGACGGTGTCGCCCGCGCCTCGGAGCGCACCAGTCATAGTGATTGCAAATGCATCAAATATCTGAAACACCGCTGCGGCGATCATAATAATGACACCAATCTCAAGGAGTCTTGTTCGTTCTGCATCAGATGTCCCCTCATTGATAAATACATCTACTAACTGCTCTCGAAACAATACAAAGCACAGCGCGCACAACCCCATGTACCCAACTGTGATTTTGAGCGCGAGCATGGTACGAGAAACAGCAATATCTGGACGACCTCGGCCCATTGCTTTCCCAACCATTGCTTGAGTCGCGATCGAGATCCCAACAGCAGGCATGAAACTGAGATGCATGTATTGGAGCGCGATCCATCCAACCGTGTTGTGAAGGACAGGATCATCCCCGACTGCTTCTCCTCCCATTGGGACGAGCCACATCATGAGGATTGTCCAACAGATCATTTCATTTGCAAACATCATCCCAGGAGCAAATCCGACACGAAACAAGTCCTTGAGACACTTGAGTGAGACTCTCCATGCTTCGCGTGTACCAAATAACCTTGCGTACTTCGCGCTTACAAACAATCCGAATGGAATAAAGAACTCCATGGCACCACCGATTGCAGTCGCGATCGCGGCGCCTTTGATACCCATCGCAGAGATACCAAGCAATGACGCGATCCATGCGATAGAACTCGATACTGGAGACACAACTGCTTGTCCGAACCAGTTGTCTGCGATCGGCATTCCTGCATCACCGAAGATGAACAATATGTTGAGAATGATGTTTGTAACATTCCCAACAAGCGCCGAGACTAGAACGACATTTGGACGATGCAACCCGTAAAAATAATGATGGATTGATCGCGCTGAGATTACAAAGAATCCACCCAAAAGCATGATCGCAGCATACTGAGATTCCAAATCGATCAACTGTTGGTTACCGTCATGTATTCTCGTATAGATACTCGGTATCACGAATATCATCGGGATCATGATGGTGATGTAGAAGAACGCTCCGATCCACAAACCGTTCCATGTGTATGCAGCGCCTCGTTCGGGTTTGTTTGCCCCATAGTTCTGAGAAACAAACGAGTTGATCACGCCGTTCATTCCAAGTACATACGCCATGAGCATCCATACGAGCATTGACCCGTTTGATTGCGCAGAGATATAGACAGGGTCTTCCCCGATGTCTTTGACCATGAGCTTGTCGACGAATGCCATAATGGTATATGAAGTCATCGTCGCGACTGAAGGGATCGCGATCGTGAGCATTTCTTTGAGCGCACCTGAATCAGACGCATTTAATGGCGCTGAAGAGTATTCGGATTGTCTGGATGATGCCTGCGAACTTTGATCTACGCGATCATCGCGGCGCTCAACCCCACCCTGATGGGTGTCGTGCGTATCAGTCATTTCGTTTTACCTGTGCTTTTGAAGATCAGTCGATTGATCAGGCATCAGAATGAGTCTGATACCAACGCGTGGGCAGGAAGGCTGCGGCCACGATTCAATTCTGTTGCGAAAACAGAATATAAATGAACGCTCAATATGTCAGTGTTGATTCTTCATAGTGCTCAGAGTGTTGCACAGTTTCAAGCGTCTGTCAATCAACTCGTCAGAATTGATTGAATGATCTTTATTCAACAACCTCTGGGGATTCGGTACACATCTTGATCGCAAGGTCAATCGCATGACTCATCGACCCAGGATCTGCGATTCCTTTTCCTGCAATATCGAAGGCTGTTCCATGATCCGGGCTCGTCCGGACAGTTGGTAATCCAAGTGTGACATTCACTGCGAGATCACGTTCAAGCAACTTAACTGGGATTAAACCCTGATCGTGATACATCGCGACGACAAGATCAAACTTGCCCGCAATAGCAGCGTTAAAAATCGTATCTCCAGGGTATGGTCCAGAAGCAAGGATCCCTGAGTTTACGGCGTGATCGATCGCAGGAGAGATGATCCGAGACTCTTCATCCCCCATTAACCCGTCTTCACCTGCGTGTGGGTTGAGGCCACAAACTGCGATTCTGGGACGAGCAAACCCGAGTTGAACACACGCTTGATGCCCTTGATCGATCGCGGTATGCACTGCTCCGATTGTGAGTTTGTCTTTGATCTCATTGATTGGGATATGCACCGTCGCGAGAACAACGCGGAGTTTGTCTCCCACAAACATCATCGCGTGGTACTTCGCGTTCAATCTTTGAGCGAGCAGTTCAGTATGTCCTGGATATCGTTTTTTTCCAGCCATTGCCCACGCTTGTTTGTTGATTGGACCTGTCACAATTGCATCAGATCTAAGTGGATCGCGTTGATCTCTCTTCGTGTCTGCAATTGCTCGTTCAACCCATTCGAAACTCAATCGCCCACTCAGTTTGTTGGGCATCTTGGGAAACCGGATGTTTAAACCTTCGTCGATGAGTTCAGGATCTGAATCGAGTAGAACAACATCATGCGCATCGGCCGTCGATGCGATCGGGGATCGAGCATCCACACGCCACCAAAATGGATCTATCCCCAATGCTTCTGCAGCAAGATGCATTGCGTGTGAAGAACCGTGGATGAGATATCGTGCACTTATGCGACGAGATTTATCACTTAGTGCTTGCAGGATAACCTCAGGGCCTACGCCGCCGGGGTCGCCCAATGAAACTGAGATGGTTGGTTTGTTATCCACCTAAGATCATACGCACGAACTCAATCAGAGTATTCGTTTTGATCTCGGATACGACCCAAGCACATGGAGCTCTTTGCAATGCTCTTGAGCATTTGCAATTGCTCGTCTCATTGATTCGTCTGCACTGTGGCCCAATGCATCAATATAAAACGCGTAACTCCAGTTCTCTCGTCCTGATGGGCGTTTATCGATGTGACTTAGGTTTACTCCTTCGCTGTGGAATGCTTGGAGTACTTCAACCAAAGCGCCGGGCTTATCTTCAGTCGCGAACATAATTGAGGTTTTGTCGTCCCCTGTTGCGAGCGCTTTCTCTTTCGAGATGATGTAGAACCGGGTGATATTGTCCGGGTTGTCTGCAATATTGGTAAACAGCGCAGGTAACCCATACAGCTCTCCCGCGAGCTCGGATGCGATCGCCGCAGAACCGGGCTCCGCGCCAATCTCAACTGCGAGTTGATTCTCTTTGATTGCGGTTTTTACCGCTTGGCTCGTTGACGCATCAGGCAACAACGCCGCATTTGGATACTGTGTTGTCAACCAGTTTCGACATTGAGCAAAGACTTCTGGTTTTGAATGAATCCGACGGACATCGTGCGGCTTGCAGTTTGTAAGAAGCATGTGCTTAATCGCAATTTGTGCTTCTGCATATACCCAAACATGTCCAGCATTAGACGCGAGCGCATCTAGGGTTTCAGTGATTCCGCCACCGATTGAGTTTTCAATTGGGACGAGTCCGTAGTTGACATGTCCTCTTCGAACTTCGGTAAAAACTCCGCCGATGAGTTGAAGGTTTTCATAATCGACAGAAGATCCAAACTGTTTGACAGATGCTTGATGTGAGTAAGAACCTGGAGGTCCAAGGTACCCAATCCGTAAAGGATGCTCAAGCGCAAACGATCCAGACATCAACTCGCGATAGATTCCTTCGATCGTTCGATCGGGTAATGGGCCCTCGTTACGATCGATCGCTTTTTCAAGGACCTGCGCTTCTCGATGTGGCGCGTAGATAGGTGTATCTGATCCTCGTTTGAGCGTTCCAACTTCAACGACGAGCTTTGCTCGTTCGTTGAGAAGATCGACAAGCCTTTGATCAATCTGATCAATCTGCACACGGAACTCTCCGAGATCCTGTGAAGCTTGGACCGATTCTGATCGCGCATCCCCTGAATCTTGGGTTTCTGCTGCATTTGTGTTCTTTGATGATTTACCTGACATACGCTCAGGATATCGCCAATTGTGTGCTCAAGGCTCAACCCGGATGGTGAGTTGGACAAGGATTGTCCGATAGGAGCAAGGAAAAACGCAAATTCGCTCAAACAAAGCGCAAACACAACCGATTCAGCTTACCTTCATACAGTATTCGCGAAAGCCAATGTGAATACATCCCAATAAGATCCGCATATGGAACCAACTCAATCAACCATTCTCTTTGCTCAATCACTCCCTGAAGGCGGTTCGGTTCCACTTGGAATGGCGCTGATGGCTGGGCTCATGCTTTGGCTCGTCGGAGCGCGTGTAATCAAACCAGTGTTCTTCCTCTTTGGACTCGCGATTGGTGCATTTGTGGGAACGACAATCCTCCCACTCACAGGACTTCCATCATTCCATCCTGGGGGGATCACAATCACTCCTGGAGTCACTGGACTCATCACAGGGGGTATCCTCGGATCACTCGTTTCGCTTGCGATGTTCCGACTTGTCATTGCGATGACTTCATCTCTTGCGTTTGCAGCCGCCGGGGTGTTGGGCGCGATGATATTCCTTCATTTCAATCCAACTGTCTCCGATGAGATCCCAAGTGAAACACAAGCAGCACTCGTCGAATCTGGGGAATCTGTTGCAGGAATCGCAACGTCACTCAATGATGAAATCACGCGTCAAGCCGCAGAGAGATCTGTGAATCTTTTAGACCAAGATAATAAAGTCCTCGACGATGACACAAAGCAACAACTCAAGGATGCTGCAACCCGTTCAAAAGAGTTTGTTGAGCAGATGTACAACACAATCAAAGCAGATCTCGATCGGCGCCCAACACGCGACAAGTTGATCGCACTGAGTGCAGGATTCGCAGGGCTCGCATTTGGACTCCTAATCGGAGTTGTGATGCCTAAAAGAACCACGGCATTAGTCACCAGTTTGTTCGGATCCGCAGTGTGTATTGCATCTACTTCTGCATTGCTTACTGCTCGGACTGGACAGCGCCCAGATTTCCTGGATCAAAGCGCAGTCATCTGGGCAGTTGCATGGGTCATTCTCACGATCATTGGATTGATGGTTCAGCTCGGGTTCCTCTCGAAAAACTCGAACAAACAACGAACATCACCATCGTCTGATGATGGAGACGATTAACCCATCGGATCTATTTTCTCGTGATCATCGAGCTTTTCCCGCAGTTGGTGCATCTAGGATCAACGCCAGCCGTAATGACAGAAAGTCAACGAGGGACACGATTTGACTCAACGCATAAACAATGCGACAATATACAGATACGGATCTGATTATTTCAAAGGCATAGGAGGCCTCAATGCTTGATACTGCGAAACAGCGCATGATTCAAGAAACAACTCAGAGAAGAGATGAAGCAATGACACTGCTCCGATCACTCCTCGATGCCAAATCGATCTCTGAACGAAACCTCGCAGAGATCCATCAACCCGATCTTGTCAAACAAGTCACAGGCAAAAGCTCAATGGACAACGCGATCGCGTCTACTCGCCGACTTATTGATTCGTTTAACCGAATCCTTGATGATCTGCGCAGAAACCTCACTGATGAGGATATTGAAATTATCGGATCTATCGAACCAAATATCGCGTTCGGATAAACCAAGTTTCTATTCACAACAAGATTCTTTTTCTGATCATCGCCTATTCAAGCGTGACAAGAGTTGTTGCACGCATTAGTATCATCACATGACAATATCTCCTACACACGCTTCCAAGATTCCAAGTACTACTGATCTGATCTCAGAAATCAAAGTTCCAGGTGTAGGACGAGTGACTGCTACTGCGGTTCGTGTGAAGAGACTCGATGATCGAGCGACTCTTCCTGCGTATAAGTCTGCTCATGCTGCAGGGCTAGATCTCGCGGCGTGTTTGCCTCGGCATGACATGCCTGCAGCGGTGAAGATCCAACCTGGTGAGATTGTCAAAATTCCACTTGGATATGCGTGTGCGATTCCATTTGGACACGAAGGACAAGTCCGTCCTCGTTCAGGTCTCTCAACTAAACATGGGATTAGTTTGCCCAATGCTCCAGGGACGATCGACGCAGACTATCGTGGAGAGATGTTCATTGCGCTAATCAATCTAGGATCGGAATCGTACACGATCCGTCACGGTGATCGCATCGCTCAGATGATCATCGCTCCAGTTGCGCATGCAACAATCCATGAAGTCGAAGAACTCGACGACACGGATCGGGGCAGCTCAGGTTTCGGATCAACCGGGCTTTAAGAGTTCAACAATGTAATCACTCTGTGTCTGTCGCAGCCGGAATGTGCTGGTACCGTTGTGGCAATGTCTGACTTGGAACGATCTTTGAAGTCCCTTTGTTGCGAACGGTGCTTTGTCCCGCGGTTCGAGAACCTGTACGGCTGCTCGGACTACTCGCATTCGATCGACGGCTGCTTGATCGTGCTTGCGGCCTTGATGAGTTTGAACTGTTCGAATCATTGCCGGCTCTTGAATACGAAGGATTCATGCGGTTGATCGCTTCACGGAACATCACTGGATCACGGGTAATCGGAATCAAACCACGATCCATATATGCGTTGACCAGATCGATTCGTTGATTTTCGTTTCCATATCCGAGATTTGATCTCTCGAACCAAACAAACATTCGTGTTAGATCTTCATCGAGCGGGAATGAATCGGATTGGCCTCCATTTGGCCAGCGTCCGTCGATGTAGTTCGTAGTACCAATCCAAGGCATTGATTCGATTGCATCCACATCAAGAATCGGGGTTCCATGCCCGTCTCGTGTTGAACGATTGTTACTGTACATCAGAGGGTAAGCTTCGCCGTAGATACCGAGATTAAATGGCGCTCCATTGAGTTGTTCAAAGAGATCAATGAAGTGCTGGCGTTCATCGAGCGGGGAAGATGCGTCGAATGCAATACCGCTTGCTCCTGTTGAGATCCACCCTCCGAGTGTGACTCTTGAACCGACAAGTTGTTCCCATGTATCGTTTTTACCAAGTTCGTAGAAATCCGAGGCGCGATTTGGTGTACGCCCTGGGTACTCGCGAGGATCCGACATTTCAGATCCGATAAACCAAACGACATGAACTGGTTCATCAAACTCATCAAGTAACTCTTTCGAGAGTTTCATTGGTAGATCATCACGCTTGTTTGAATCCATCGTTAACCAACTTGCGCCTGGGACTTCTGTATTTCCCGGTGTCCCCATTGGTCGATTGATAAAGAACCAACGAGCTCCGTTGTCATACCCATTGTGCATTCGACGAACGAGCTCATCTACTGCGTTTTCGCCGCGCCACCAAACTGCGAGTCCTCTGGAGTTATCCTCAGGATGCACATTGCTTGATCGATTTGCGGTCCCCGCACTGATGAACCACATCGGCTGACGAGGGATTCGATCTTGCCAGCGTTCGCCGTTTAGACCGTGATCGCGATCTCCATCGTTACCTCTATCGCTTCCGGAGTTTGAACCTGAGCCTGCACCATTCCCTCTCGTGAGAGGCGAGTCATTTCCACTGGTCGGTCGTTTCCCATCGCTTCCAACTGCGAGCGATGCACAGGAAATCATTGAACAAGCAGCAACTAAGGTGGTGATATTGGTGAACATGAAGCCTCCAGAGAGTCTGATTCGTTGTAGTTGCTTGAGGTTTTTCATACCAAATAGTATGTTCTAAAACTCTCACAAACAGCATGAAGTGATCACCTCGTCCCCAGATCTAGGAGTCACATACCATATGTCCATTTTGAATATGCATGGAGCAACTCAATTTGCGAACTACCGTTGCTCATGCTCTAGATATGTACTCTGACGAAACCTTGTGGTTTGTAACGATTAGAAAAGGTGACTACAGATTGAGCAGTACGCTTGAGCTGTAAAAAAGCCGCCCTCGTCAATCGAGGGCGGCTTTTGATGATTTGTATGTTGATATCTTGAGATTAGAGCTTCAGATCGCCGAGCCCGATACCGAGTCCCCCGGCGTTGCCGATCCCGCCTCCACCCTTTGGCTTGCTCTTCTTCGATTGCTCACGCAAACGACGGAGTTGTGGGGTTTCTTTGAGGATCTCTGCGGGATCACGATCGTCGCGACCGCGGCCTCCACCTTTGCCGCCGCGTCCGCGACCGCCGCCACCTTGTTGTTGAGGACGATCTTTGAGTTGTTTGATCGAAAGTGATATCTTGCGATCATCTGAGTCGACTTTGAGTACTTTCACTTGAACGACTTCGTTCTCAGTGAGGACTTCGTTGACATCATTTACTCGGCGCCATTCGAGTTCTGAAATATGGACCAAGCCTTCGATTCCAGGTGCGACTTCGATGAATGCACCGAAATCGAGGATTTTGGTGACTTTACCTGTCATCTCTGCACCTTCAACTACTTCACTTGCCGCAGCGGTAAATGGATCTGCTTGTAGTTGCTTGAGACCTAAACCAATGCGATTTGCTTCCCAATCTATCTTGAGAATCTGAACAGTGACTTTTTGGCCTTCAGATACATGTTGTGCGACACCCTTTGCACCGTGATTCACTCGATCATGCGAGAGATCGTTGATGTGGATGAGTCCGTCAACGCCACCGATATCGACGAATGCGCCGAAATCCATAATCTTGCGAACGGTACCTTCGATTGTATCACCTTCGTTGAGCGCTTCTTTGAGCCCTTCCGCGGCCTTTGCTCTTTCCTTTGCAATGATGTCTCTGCGAGAGAGAACGATATTGCCTTGACCGCGACGATCAATCTTCTGCACTTCACAAGTGATCTTCTCTCCAACATACACGGAGAGATCTGCGATGTGATTGATATCAACTTGTGATGCAGGCATGAAAGCACGATGGCCTGCGATTTCAAGCTCGAGTCCACCCTTGTTCGTCCCAGTTACTCGAGCTTCGACAACTTGTCCTTGCTCGAGCATTTCCCAGTCTGCTTTTTGGACGGCACCAGGCAACGCACAGATGTACAATGATTCAGCGCTGTCAAATCTCTGAACTGCGACTTCAAGAGCATCTCCGACTTTGGGTTTCTCTTCTTTGAACTGGGTTACATCAATGACACCGAGTTCTTTTGGACCAAACTCGACGAATAGATCAGTCGCGCCAACAGAGACAACCTTGCCAGTACGATGCTCGCGGCCGCCACGAACTACGCGAGGCCCACGAATCTTCCCGTTTGATGCTCCTTCTTCTGCAGCCCCCGCATCTGCGAGATCTGCCATTGCTGCTTCGATCTCTGCATTTGTTTGTGCATCGAGTTCCGCACTGCTGCTCGCAGGCGGAGTCATTGGAGTTGAAGCAGTCGTGCTTGGTGCTTCAGTTGAAGGAGTTGCTGGATCGTTCGGTGTTGTTTGAGGCTGATCAGTCATAGTCTGACATTTTCCTGTTACTGTTCAATTCGAATACGGTTCTGAGTGGGATCGTACATCAAAGCCATTGCAAATACAAGGCTTTACGCTAGTCTAGCCGCACAAGACCAAAGGACGAGAGTCCAATGACCCGCCGGTCAAGGTTTTACCATTTATGATTAAGATGTGATTGAAGAGGATCATGATCGGGGTGATCTATTCTCTAGGACAATGCAGCTGTCGCACGATTTCCGATGGATTCTGCGATAGCTTGGACAATTCGCTCGGCGGTCCGAACATTCGCGAATCCCGCCTCAGCATTGATCGCAGGCTGATTTCCAGTCTGAACCGCTTCTAAGAAGGCTTCGATTTCTTTGACGATTGGTTCGCCGTTATCGATTTCGAGTGGTTCGATGTTGATCAGCTCTGTCCAGTCCATATCTGTCAGATCATGCCCTTGACGCAACTGGTCACGAACTTCGCGCATCTGGATCTCATTTGCAGTTCGGCGAATCAGAGTGCCTGTTTTGGCGGCATAATCGATTTTGATATACCCGTTTTCACCTGTGATTCGAGTCACTCGCTCAGTCTTCATTGCAAGACGCGAAGCGGTTACATTCGCAACGCATTGACCGCCGCCCTCTTCTTCAGTCCGATTCCATACCAGACGAGCATTACACAAGTCTTCAAACTCGGAAACAACTGCAACCCCTGAAGCTTGGATCTCGTCAGGTTCTCTACCGCCCATCAACATCAGGACAACATCGAGATCGTGAATCATCATGTCCATGACAACTCCGATATCGATCGAACGGAAAGTCATCGGCGACACACGATGAACTTCGATGAAGCTCGGAGTGATCGGTTCGCCGTTGCCTTCGGTTGCTTTTTGCATCGCACGCATGATTGGATTAAATCGTTCGATGTGTCCAACCATGAGACATGCATCGTTTGCTTCTGCGATCTCTTTGATTTGTTGCGCTTCTTCACCGCCTTGTGCGAGTGGTTTTTCAATCAAACATGCAACCCCTGCTTCGAGGAATGGTTTAGCGCTTTTGAGATGGTATGTTGTTGGCACAGCGATTGAAACTGCTTCAACACCCGCGGCGAGAAGCTCTTCTTCAGTTGCAAACGCAGGACAACCAAACTTCTCAGCGATCTCTTTGGCACGATCAAAGTTTGCATCAACTACACCGACGAGCTCTACGCCTTCCATCTGCGCATATACACGCGCGTGATGTTGGCCCATCCGCCCTACTCCGACTGCTCCGCAACGAAGCGGACGGTTACTCGATTCAGTACTCATGTTGATTCTCGATCGTATGGTTGTTAAAAAATATAGTTTCGATCACTCTGTCTGATCGGATTATTCGATTCTTATGCAAGCTCTGACAACGCGGCTTCGATGTCTTCTTTCTTTGTGAGCCCGACGAACTTCTTTGCGATTTCGCCACCTTTGAAGATGATGACAGTTGGGATCGCGCTGATACCGTATTTCATGGAGATTTCACGATTCGCATCAGTATCGACTTTTCCAACTTTGAGTGAATCGGTGTTACTGTCAGCAACATCATCAATGGTTGGTGCCAAAATCTTACAAGGCATACACCATTCTGCCCAGAAATCAACAAGCACAGGCTTATCCGAACTGAGCACTTCAGCTTCAAAGTTACCGTCCGTGAACTCCATCACATTCGCACTTGCCATAACTCTGTATCCTTTCGAGGTATATCTGTTTTCCCGAACGACTGAGCCGCTCGTTGATGATGTTATCTATCTGGATGATGGTAGGACTCAAGGCTGATCAATCCGTCATGAGAAGAGAATTAATCGCGTCACGACTCACATTCCATCAGGAAGTTAACCCTCGCCAATCAGCCTCCAAGATGCGTCGAGCGATTCCCGATGAGCAGCGACATCGTGCACCCTAAATATCCTCGCTCCGAGTTGCAAATGCAGAACAGAGAGTCCAATTGTCCCCCAAAGTCGTTCCTTAGGGGTTGAATCCCTATCGAGACTCAGGCGACCTACAAAGCTCTTTCTGCTCAGTGCGCTCATTACGGGGTGCCCGAGTTTGAGAAATTGCCCAGTTTGACGTATCAATGCCAAATTCTGATCAACATCTTTCCCAAACCCTAATCCCGGATCAAGCACAATATTGGTATTCCCAACCCCCGCTTGAAGAGCAAATTCTCTACGAACCGAGAGCTCTTTGACGACACGATCCACTACTGAATCTGATATTGGGCGCTGTCCATCTTCGTATTGATCAGAATACTGATCGAGCTCAGGTAGAATTGCTCGATGCATGAGTATCAAACCACAATCTTGTTTGGATGCAACATTTAGAATCTCTTCGTCTTCAGATCCTGCAGAGACATCGTTGATTACGTCTGCCCCTGCGTCGATTGCGGCGAGAGCAACCTTTGCTCGTGTGGTATCGACACTGATCAATATCTCAATCCCAGCACTTCGAATTGACTTGATGACTGGAACAACTCGGTTGATTTGCTCTTGCTCACTGACTCGTTCAGCGCCAGGCCGGGTTGATTCCCCACCGATATCGAGTCCGTCTGCTCCATCGTCGATCATGGACTTTGCTCTATCGACAGCTTTCGATTGTGATGAGAGTTCTCCGCCATCAAAGAATGAATCTGGTGTGATATTCAGGATACCTATGCAAAGCGGACGATCCAGTTGGATCGTCCGCTGAGAACTTACTCGCCATGTATTGTGCTTCGTTGATTCATTCAAGTTTTTTGTATGACTCTGATCCATCATTCAATAATAGGAAGATGATCACTTAAAGCTTGAACGAGTCGAAACCGGAATCAAAAGTCCATTTCTTCGTCATCTGACTCGAATGCGTCTTCTGGAATCATTTCCATTATTGTTCCAATTGTTTCGAGCGGGATCGCAGTTCGGAAGAGGATCCCTCCGCCGTCTGCTGTGAGACCCATACCAATTGGAGGGAGTGATCCGATCGGTTCAAACTCAGGAATGAGTCCAAACATCATCATCATTGGTCCTGCGGTATTCGCGAGATGATTCGCACCGATATAAGTTTCCATGATCCGATTGTTTGGGAGCATCGCAGCGGTAGTCGCAATCGATTTGTTCCCGGACATTGAGTTCTTACCGTTTGCTCCGTTTACAGCCATCGTGAAGAAGTCAGCATCTTTTGAGAGGGTCGAAACAATACCTTTCCCTGTTTTTGCCATATATCCGCTTGGGCCACCTTCGCCGCCGAAGATCATGCTCATGATCATCATTGGGTTTGGACCACCCATTGCATCCATACCTTCCATTTGCGACATATCCATCGCAAACGAGTAGCCGTATGCTTCTACGCCATTGATTTCAGTCGGCTCAGCATCCATCTTCGCGTCTACTGTGACTCCGACTTCTTCGAGCTCGGCCATACTCTCATTCATTCCTTCATACATGCCCTGGATGAAGTTAATGTATCGATCTGGTTCATCAACATCAATGTAGTACATTGTCTTATTGAATAGGCCACCCATGACATTGTCTGATGCGCCCATTACTTGGATACCACCGTTGAATCCGTTGAGCATGTTGCCCAAATCCATATCCTTTACCATTCCAGTTGTATCGAACTGTTCGATAAAGTCCATGTAATCAGTTGCAAGTTTGCGAATACCATCACCTGAGATGTCGTATGAGGACGCCATGAAGTAGTCCATCGCAGGGATGTTGTTCAAGTACTTGCTTGAGTCGCCGTCATTTTGAAGGTAAGAAGCAGAACTTGATCCTTCTTTGAACTGCATTCCAAGGTCGAATGCGAATCCAAGTTCCTCGTCAAAGTTGATACCCATAACGAATGAAGCACCATCGTTAGCGATTGAGCGAGCAACATCCATCATTGCATCGAACCCTGCAGCGGCTTCGGCGCCACCCATCATTTCAACCATTTCGCCTTCGGCTTCCATCTCTTCGAGCCCTGCTTCGATCTGATCTGAGAATGCATCAAAGTTGAAGTAGACGAATGCATCGTTTGAATCTGCGACTCTACCACCGGATTTTCCGAGGAGTTGAGTATGCGTCTTGAGTTGTCCCGGAGTGGAATCGTATTCCGCGACTAAATCTCCGCTTTCACCCATTACCGCAAATCCACGGCTAGCGTCACGGAAATACATAACAGAATCACCTGTATTGAACTCGTAGAGTCCATCATTAAATGCGTGCCCTTCTGAGAATGCTTCAAAGTCAGCAACTGGGACGAGCAATACAACTTCTGGTTCCTCTTCACCCTCTTCGAAGCTCAGAACACCAGCCATTGAACCTTCAAGGTTGAGTCCAGGCATCCCTCGTACCATCGAGGTCACCATCATAATCATGGGTTCGCCTTGCTCTCCCATCAATCCGTTGATTGTGTTGATATCGTTTAAGAGTCCACCAAAGTTGGAAACAACAACTACCCCCTGGGCGTCTGTGGGAACTCGATCCAAAACTGCAGGTGTCCCTGCAATTGCCGGCAAAGCCGCGAACCCGGCTACCAATGATAAACCGAGTTTTGAACCATTCAGTCGAGTCGAACAAGCACGAACCTGCATATGTGTATCCTTTCAAGGTGCATTTGTACCCGCAGCGCCGCGGATAGGTTTCTATCCTAGGTTGTTCGGGTTAAGCAGTCGAAAGTTTCAACCCAACCACTGCTTCTCTTTGAGAATTTTCAAAAACCTCATTTTCTCCCATTCATTACAGAAAAATACACCCTGGTAATCTACTCAGGGTGTATTCCGTATCTATATATAGTCAATTTTACAGATGGTTGGATCAAAGGGAATGGATCGCGCTACACAACTGTTTCTTCGGAGGCTTCCTCTTCTTCAAGCTCCTCATCTTCGTACTCATCCACTTCGTATTCTTCGTCCTCGTCTGAATCCTCATCTTCCCCATCAACCTCGTATTCATCTTCTTCGAGATCCTCTGGATCGATCGGGTTTCCATCTTCGTCGACATATTCGTACTCGACTTCTTCTTCCTCTTCTTCGAGCTCATCTTCGACTTCGTCAACTTCTTCGCCGTCTTCATCCTCGTCTTCTAAATCATCCTCAGACTCATTTTCAACTTCATATTCGTCTTCGTAATCCTCTTCCTCTTCATCAACCGAGTCTTCTTCGTATTCATCTTCAGGATCGAGTTCTTCTTCCTCCTCATCGACATCGACTTCTTGCTCAATATCGTCGTCAACGATTGTCCCAAGGACTTCTACCGCGGCGGACTCATCATCATCAAAGGGAGCTTCTTCGATCACATCGGTTTCTTCAGATTCTGAGTCTGTTTCGAACATCATCTCCTGATGTGGATCTTCAGGATCGGTGAGTTGAGCTTGGCGCGCATCTTCCGCAACCAAATCCTTCATCGCATCCCACTCATCAATCGAGATTAACACATCTCTCGCAACTGATCCCTTGTGATCTGAGAGGATCCCCGCGATTCCCATCAAATCGATCAATCGACTCGCGCGTGTGTATCCGATCGCGAGTCTGCGTTGAAGGAGTGATACCGATCCGCGTTTGGTTTCGAGTACGATCTCAACCGCACGATCGAACATCGGATCTTCTTCTGCTGCTTTGAGCGACGCAGACGAGTTGTTCTCAGACAAGAACACGCGTTCTTCGTCGCTGTCCATTCCACCTTTGACTTGCATCAAGGATCGTTCGAAACTTGGCGCTGCAATCTCTTTGAGGAACTTCACAACCTTGCGAATTTCTTTATCGTCTACCAGCGTACCCTGCGCGCGGCTTAGCTCGTGACTGCTCGGGGAAAGGTGCAACATGTCACCTTGTCCGAGTAAGAGTTCGCCGCCCTTTTGATCGAGCACGATTCGAGAATCCATACCAGATGCAACTTTGAATGCAATACGACAAGGCATGTTCGATTTGATCAAACCTGTTACAACATTTGCTTGTGGACGCTGGGTTGCGAGGATCAGATGAATACCAACCGCACGAGCTTTCTGAGCGATTCGAATGATCGCGCCCTCGACCTCTTTCGTAGTCATCATCAAGTCTGCAAGTTCATCGATGATGAACACCATATACGGGAGTTGCTTTGGAACCCGAGCTGCTTGCTCTTCGGTTTGAATTTCCAAACGCTCCTTCAGTTCATCCCACTCAAGCTCGTTGTACCCTGCGATATCGCGACAACCTGCCTTTGCGAGCAACTCGTATCGCTCGTCCATCTTTGTAACTGCCCATTCCAATATCGCCGCTGCTTTGGGCATTTCAGTAACTACTGGACACATCAAATGAGGAATGTCCTTGAACTGTGACATTTCAACCATCTTTGGATCAACAAGAACAAGTTTGAGCTCGTTGGGTTTCTTGGTATACAAGAAGCTCATAATGATTGTGTTCATACAAACGGATTTACCAGAACCAGTGGTACCCGCAATCAGCATGTGAGGCATCTTGGTCAAGTCTGAGATCAGCGGTTCCCCCGCGGCATCCTTACCCAAGAACATTGGCAACTTCATGTCTTCAAAGAGCGCCCGATTCGCCATCAACTCTTTGAGGCGAACACGCTCTTTCGTTGGATTCGGAACTTCGATACCAATCGTGTCGCGCCCAATCATGTTTGCGACAACACGGATGTTGACTGCTTTGAGAGCGCGTGCGAGATCGCTCTCAATCGCATTGATCTGCGAGACCTTTGTACCAGGTGCGAGACGGATGTGATAGAGTGTAATCGCGGGCCCTGATTCGATATCGACAACTTCGCCATTGATTTTGTACTGTTGGAGTGCGTGCTCTAGGGCTTCTGCTTGATCGCGAACAAGTGTTTCGAGTTTTTCATTGAATCCGACTTCAGGTTCAACGAGCAAATCCATTCTCGGGAACTTGTATCCTTCCAGTGATTGCACATCTTGGAACTCCGCAAGGTCTTCGTCGGTCGCAAGCTCTTTGTTTGCTTGAGCGAATCGAACTGGGAGTTTCGCAATTTTCTCCCGTAGATCTTCTTGCGAGAAGACTTGGGGCGCACCTGGGCCGTCTTCGTCCTCAACTTCATCTTCAATCGGTTGCGGCACTGGTTTCACAGTCCGCTTTGGTTTCGCACGACGACGAGCTTCGACTTCCTCGTCAGTTGGGATTGGTTTTACCTCAACCATTTCTTCGTCTATATCGTTCACACGAACTAGAACCGGTTTTGGTTTCTTGCTCATCATGCCTTTGAGACCTGAGAGTACTCCCCCGCTTGCTTTGCGCCCAACTAGACGGCTGTTCTCACTTGCACGATCTGCACTCGCATTTGCACGAATCGCGGTATTCCCTGCAATCTCGCTTGCCTTTGCTCCTGTAACACTGAGTGCAGGCAACAACTTGTTCCAGATTGCGATGGGGACGAGCCAGACATATTTGTCACAACAGACTAGTAATCCAACGATGGTTGCAAGGAGGATCCAGACTAGTGATCCAGCCATTGCAAATGACGGCAATAAGAGATTGGCACCAACGAGCCCAAGGGTTCCTCCAACCATTCCTGGAAGTGGGCCTGCTTTGGGAAATAGCACTCCGAGGAGCACACATAGTGATGTTGTAAGAATAAATGCGCCCAACCCTCGGATGATGGGTTGTGTCATCGGCCTACGGATTACGCGCAAAGTGAGCAACACCCCTGTAAAGAGCATCGGGATTGCGACTCCGATACCGAAGGTACGCAATAGGCCATAGGAGATATGAGCTCCAATTGGTCCAGTCCAGTTCTGAGTGTTCGCGTTGTTTGGCCAAACAGCGTGCGAAGGGGAATCTCCAGCGTCAAAGCTGACTAATCCGGCTAGCACAAAGACCCAAATCGCACCCAGCGCCAACCAACCAATTCGAGCAACAAGGATTTGTTGCTCGGTCGGTTCGTATCCTTGGTCCTTTACTCGATAGGGACGTGAGGATTTACTCTTCTTCGTTGTCTTCTTTGATGACTTAGCCATATCTCATCAATATCGGCTCATCGTCTCAAAACTGGACACAATCCGTCAAGATTCATTGATGAAAAAGCCCATCCAACCGGGATTTCATTGCTTGTGAAACAGAAATCACAAGGGAATTGGCACGACTCGGCATAATCCGCACAATTTCACTAATCTGTACAATCCATACTTCAGCCACCCTGCTTATCTGGACGATGCACTACCAAGCCAAGGATGGCACTCAAGCAGCAAGGATGCTCAAAATTGAAGTATGGGATTCAGTAGGACCCCACGATCGAATCGGAATCCATCTTTGGATATCTGAACAACTGTTCCTGCGATCTCATGTCAGACACAGAATTTAGGGATAGGGAAGGATCTTTGTATGTCAAACCAACAAAACCCAACGAACACACCTGAGATGACCGTCATCGGTAATGACACCCGAATTAAGGGTGAAATGTTTTTCGAAAAATCAGCACGAATCCTCGGGCATTTCGAAGGCAAAATCACCGCACAGGGTGAAGTACAAATCGGAAACGGCGCAAACTGCAATGCAGCTGTCGAAGCTGAGCAAATCATTGTTGACGGATCAGTCCAAGGACCACTCCTTGCACGCGATCGACTCACACTTACCGCGAATGCTCAAGTTCAAGGCGATCTTACCGCAGGGACTTTGGTCGTCGCAGAAGGCGCGAGTTTCGTAGGCCATTGCAACGTGGGTCCACGAGCAAACGACATGACTGGGAACTCGACTCAGAACACACAGTCGAACCAAACACAGTCAACGACAACTGAACCTAAAGCAAATATCACCACACAGATTGATCTGACTCCACCTTGGGCTCAACAGAACTCAGGTTCGAGCGTCGCATAACAAACTACATTCGAGTATCACTCAGATTTATTGAGGACTCGTACTGAAACACCCATCCCTGGCCGTGTTCGGTAAGCACCGAAGCGGCCGATTTTATGGCCTCGTTCTTCAAGCCACCTCGTTTCTTGATGCGTGATCGCGGCGCTGCTCGATCACCCAACTACGAATCACGCACAGTGACTTGTTACCGATGCGCTCAAACTGCTGTTGTTTCTGGGTTTGCAGAATCGGCGTCTTGTCCACACTGCGCTGGGAATTTAAGACTCATACCAATTGAGATCACAAAGGGACATTGGGGATCATCATTGATGACCACTGAGTCCATCATGGTTCATCCAGAGGCAAAGGTCATTGCCAATCTCATGGTTGCATCACATGATATCTTGATCGAAGGATCTGTTCACAGCATGTGTGTTTGCGGCGGAACTGCAACACTGAGTCCGACTGCTCAACTCAAAGGCGGAGTTCGAGCAAACACATTGGTTATCCAACCGGGTGCAACAATCGAGGGTTCGATCTTCGAATCACCTTCTTGTGCTCTTGGGAAACTTGATGTAGACGCTGCATCACGCGCAAGACCCGGGACTGGACCCGCTGCGGAGATTGAGTTTAAACCGGATCAAGAAGCACCCGTTAACGGACAACTAGATACTCTTTCAGTTCCCTACGAATCAAATTATCGATTTGATCCTCACCTTCCCAAACTTCGAGTCGTACGCTAAGCCATGAACTACAGATCTCTCTTTGATACTCTTAAAGCTCCAACTGAGAGTCGCACTCTTCTTGATACCGAATCAGGCAAGATCACTCAACAGGTTGAGATCGATAAAACGCTCATGCGACTCTTCGCAATCCCACTCTTTGCCATGTTTACAGCTTTTGGTGCTCAGATTGCAGTACCTACCCCCCCCTTTGGGATTCCAGTTACGCTCCAGACACTGGTCGTTCTTCTCGCAGCGATGTCGCTCGGCCCACGCCTTGGCGCAGCGAGCATGATTCTGTACCTATTCATGGGCATCATCGGATTTGGTGTCTTTGCAGAAGGGAACGCAGGTTGGCAAACAATCATCGGACAAACCGGTGGGTATCTACTGGGCTTTATCATCTGTCAACCTGTTGCGCACTACTTGATTAAGAATCGCAAGGGTGAAATCAGAGGTTGGATCGCACTTTTCTTCGCAGGCCTCGCGGTACACATGGTTATTTTCCTCTTCGGAGTCCCATGGCTCTGGTGGATCCACAATATTGATCCCGAAGCGGCTCCAATGAAACTTTCATTCGCTGTTTATCATGGATTCGTTGTATTCATCCCAGGGATGTTGCTCAAATCCGGGATCGCAGCAGGTATCGCAGTTTGGTTCTTACCATCTGTTGCACGAAAACTGTGGTAATTAGCCCTTGAAATGATGTTCATAGGTAGTACTGGAATAATTAGACTAATACTCCCGTTGTTCAGTTCATGAACAATGCACTCACAAAGACATCGAACTCAAAGCATATCGCAATTCTTCGGATCATCGCGGGCGCCCCACTCTTCGCGTTTGGTGTCATGCACATCACTGGGATGCTCCCGATGAAACCCCTTGTCGAAGCAGCAGGGTTACCACTTCCCGATATCATGTCAATCGTTGGCCCTCTTGCACAAATCATTGCAGGGGTTCTTTTGCTTTTTGGAATGCATGCTCGAGTAGGTGCGGTCATTGCGATCGGAACAATGCTCGGCGCTGTGGTGACGCATATAAAAATTCCAAGTGATGCTTGGCCGATCCCTGTTGAAACAGCGCCAAATCCAAATCCGTATGTCCCCATGATGGTCATGGCTGTTGTGATTATATTGTTCTCTGTGTATGTCCTAATCAAAGGAGCAGGGGCATGGTCCCTCGACTCGAAATCGAATGGATCACAAATTTCAACTGGTTCAACCGAACTCTAACGACCTCTTTGTATTGAATTAGATTTCATGCTTCTCGGACGCAACTTGTATCTGTTTAAACTATTCGTAGGAATCGATCCATAAGTAAAATTCCCTACTTATGGATCATTCATCTTGCGATTCAAACTTGAAACGGATATTTGTCGATCTAGTGGAGATGCAGTCCTTCCCAGATTTTCATCCCACACTCAAATCAAGAAAAGCTTTTTCGCTTGTCGAGCTTGTGATAGTGGTTGTCATCATCGGGATCATTAGTGCGATTGCGATTCCACGAATGTCGAGTTCTGCAGACAACGCTGCGAAGAATGCAGTGATCGGTGATCAATCCGCGATACAACGCGCACTGGATCTCTATGAAGTTGAGCACGAGGGTGTTATGGCTCATGTCGGCGCTGGAACAATCAAGACACTCTACTTGCGATTGCTTCAAAAGACTGATCTTGACGGGACCCTAAACGATTCGGGAATCTACGGCCCATATATCAATGGATTGCCTGAGAACAAGATTAACGGTCTCGCGACATGGCGCAGAGGCGCGGCTGCTGCAGGCGCGAATACGCACGGGTGGCGCTATGACACGAACACAGGGCAAATCCAACCCGATCATCTATCAGGCGCAACTGGATATAAATCCTCTGGTGATTCCGTTGAGAAGGTTACGGATGAAATCATCAAAGCACTTCCATAGAATCAGTTGTGATTACCGATTCAGATCATCTTTGCGACCCAACGATTGTTTACTTTGATGGATGGTGCACTGTGTGTATCCGTTCTGCGGAGTATTTTCGCAAAATTGACAACAATCGAAACCTTGTAGTCTGCGTTGATTTGCGATCCGATGATGAACGGATTCAACTCACAGGGATGAGTGTCGAACAACTCGCAACATCACTCCATACGAGAACACCCGATGGGAATATCTATTCAGGTCCAGATGCAATCCGACATGCGATGAGCGCTATGGGCAAAGGAAGACAATTCGCGTGGACCAAATGGATGATCATCAAGCCGATAGTTGATTCGTTGTATCTATTGTTTGCACGCAATCGACTTCGATGGTTCAAAAAGAACACTTGCGAAAGCGATGCGTGTTCGATCGATCCATCCAAAAAATAGTTTAAACACTAAGCATACATCGACGACAGATCATCTCAAGACACAAAACTTATGTGCAACCTGTGAGCTTTGCTTTATTTTCAATCTTCGAGTATCGCGTCGATTGTTAACTCATTGAGAATGGTTTTTTGGACTGGACACGCGTTGGTGATCTCTTTGAGTCTTGCGCGTTGAGTGTCATCAAGATCTCCTGTGAAACTCATGGAGATTTCGATGAGCTCAGGTTTCCCCCGGCCGTTGGGTCTTGAGTGGATCAGATCGAGCTGAACTTCATCGAGCTCCCACCCCTTGCGCTGTGCATACATCTTCGCAGTAATCGCTTTGCATGCACCAAGCGCACCCAAGAGCGCTTCGTATGGAGTGGGTGCAGTATCGGCGCCTCCAAGCCCTCCTGGTTCATCGATGTAAAATGTATGGCCACGCGAAGTAATTTGAGTTCGATAGTTCTCGTTCCCGATTCGGACAGTAGTAATTGATTGATCGCTCATAGTACAGTATAAACGAGCGATCGAACAAAGTTATTCCGAAAAGGAGTCGACTGTATTTGATTGTGACTTCTTTCGGTCTGGGCAGATTACCATTGCGCCAAGCATAACTCCGATGACTCCAACGATTGGATCAATCCCTGCAACCCAAACTGGGGTTTGAGCTTTCATCATCGCATCCATGTTTGAGGTGGACTCGCTACGAATTTGATCTTCGGGAGCGGGCGCCTCTTTCATCGCGATTGAAACAATATTGATTCCACTCAGAATGACCATCAAAGTCATGAGCGACATCACAGCGCCTTTCGAACTCTTAGAAATGAGGGCGCAAACAATTCCACCAACGAAGGCGCTACATAGCCCGATTGAGGCCATAACTACAATCCATAGAGTAGTGATTTCGTATGTCCCCGGCTCAAAGGCTTTATCAGCGCCCATGATCAGATAAGCAGATGTGAGGCCAACAAAAACCAGTGCGCCCATAGTGATGTAACCCGCGATGACAGCAAGGATATTTCGTAGCATGTTCAGTCCCCTTCAAGATAACCTATCCAGACATTATCTCATTTGAGCAAATCCGGAGAACGAGCGAATCGTTTGTCAACCCAGCGCTGACATTTGTGGAGACTGAGTATACCAGATTAGGACATATCGAGTTGGGTTGCTCCAGATCGTACAGCAGCGTCCATCTGAGCTAACTCACTTGCATCAAGTTCGATATTCCCGGCGCCAGCATTTTCGATCGCTTGTTCGGGAGTTCTTGCACCAACGAGTGCATGTGTCAGTCCGGGTTGTGAGATAGTCCATGCGATAACTAACTGTGCAATTGTGCAGTTATGTTTTTCAGCAATTGGTGCGAACCCTTTGAGTAATTCTGCAATCTTTTGACGATTCGCTTGTGAGAATCGTTTCTGTGATGATCGTAAATCTGATTCTGCAAACTTCCGATCTGGTCCCACTTTTCCTGTTAACAATCCGAGCACTAATGGTGAATACGCAAGGACCGAAATCTTGTAGTCTTTACAACACCCGAGTTGATTGACAGCGCCTGAGTCATCGCCTTCAAGGTTGCGATGGATCATAGAGTATTGTTCTTGATCTGAATCAACTTGTCCTACCGAGCGGTATCGATCCATCTCATCTGTTGTTGCGTTACATACTCCGATTGCTCTGATTTTGCCTTCTTCTTTAAGTCTCACCAGTGCACCCATCGTATCTTCGATAGGGGTTTCTTGTTCTTGCCAATGTGTCTGATATAGGTCGATGTGATCAGTCCCGAGTCTCTTGAGTGAGAGTTCTACTTCATTGCGGATAGATTCAGGGTTGTTGTAGATTTTGATTTCGAGATGACCATGCTCTGAGGGTCCCGCAGCGGTTGATCGGCCGACGGATCGGCCACCGGGCGCATTGATAACCATTGAACACTTTGTTGCGATTACCACTTTGTCGCGGCGATCTTTGATTGCTTTCCCAACGACAGATTCAGAATGCCCAAACCCGTAAATCGGCGCGGTATCGAGCAAGTTAATCCCTGCATCGAGCGCTGCATGAATTGCTTTGATTGAATCGTTTTCATCTGCACCACCCCACATCCAACCACCCATAACCCAGGTGCCAATTGCAACTGTTGACGCTTGAATACCAGATTGACCGAGTTCTCGCATACGCATGGGATGAAATCCTTTGAATGGTTTTTGTATATAAAACTGAGCTATGAGTGTATCAGCTCAGTTGGCCAGAGTTTGCCAGCTGGTGACATGATTGGCCAAATGGTGTTTTTGCATCTCATCAACTAAGTTCTCGTTTAGAAATATCGATACTGAGTTAAAGTGTTTCATGATCAACTATCTAGAGGAGGATCCCGAATGTACTTTGCAAACATAGTTATTGGCGCGATGATGGTGTTGGGAGGATCGGTTGGAGCACAACCGATCACGAGCTTTACCGAACTTGAACTGATACTCGACGATCAGATTATTATCGAGGACTTTGAGGGCATCAGTTTACACGGCGGATCAACATTAGATGTCCCGAACCCGCTCAACTCTGTGACAGTTGATCAGTTACCATGGAACTGGGTGATCGAGGATGGCGTGACATATGAATCCGCTACTCGATTAGCAGTACATGCAGGGTTCATCGGGGGAGAAGATGATGTGTATCTTCGATCGTATGACGGCATAGAGATTCGATTCGATGTAGGTCAAGTCGCATTTGGACTTGATCTCATTGGGTTTAATACTGATAACTCGTACACAATCGAGGTGTACGATCGAGCTGATGGACTAATCGAGTCGTATGAAAAACCATCGAACACTGGATACTTCACAGGATACCAAGCTCCAACAACGGGGATCTCACGCGTCGTGATTACGCACTCATCATTTGATTTTCTGTCTATCAACAACATGACCTTTGGCGCAGACTTTGTTGCATGCCCTGCGGATATCAACGAAGACGGCCAACAGAACTTTTTCGATGTCAGTGCCTTCTTAAGTTTCTTTAGTGAAGAAGATGATCGCGCAGACTTTACTGATGATGGACAGTTCAACTTCTTCGATGTGAGTGCGTTTTTGAATGCGCTGACTGTTTCATGCCCGTAAATCTAAACCAAGATCTCTGAAGGTGCAAGCAACTAGTTATTCAATCCTTCGATTGAATCGATTGGTTCGTACGCGAAGAACGCGTCGAACACTTGTTGGACGATTGGGATATCTCTTTGTAAACAACGGAAACCAACTTGCAATGGTTTAATATGCTGTCCGTTATCTTCGACCACTACGATTTTGATTGAAGCCCAGACACTGCTCACGCGTTTTACCGTAGCTCCTTGCTTAATCCCTGGCCAAGGAGTGAAGGTTCGGGTTGTCGCATCAGATCCAATTGTCCAACGAGAAAACCCTTCTTCAGTTATCGCAAAATGTTCAGTGCCGCTCTTTCGTTGCTTGGTTGTCAACAACATCGCAAGAATGGAAACGATGAGCATGACAAATCCAATCGCAGTGAACCATGCAAACCCACCAGTGAGTGCGATCATCCAGACTTGACTATAGAAAAACCCAAAAACTCCGATCCCAACCCAAACAGCTTTGCGCCAAAGTGGACCCGGCATTCCCTTTGCGACTCCCATGATATGAAGGGTCGATCTCCCTGCAGAAATCTTGAGCCCACACTCTGGACAATGACCTGGGATTTGAATTCCTTCGAGCGAGTATCCACAACTCAGACAATCCTCAAACGCTTCTCGCAAGGTTGGCGGATTGAGTGTTCTTCTCTTCTTGGGCATGGTTAATAAGCACCTGCAGGGCCTTCATACTCCGCACTCCCGAATCCAAGGATTGGTATGAAGATGAAGTTGAGAAAGAAGAGTCCGATCCCAAAACCAATTCCTTTTCCAAATGACTTCGCCAGATCCAACGAGACGATACACGAGAAAGCAATATTGAGAATCGGAACAAAGAAGAGAATCAACCACCATCCAGGTCGGCCGCAGATTTTGAGAACAAGATAGAGATTAAAGAATGGAATAAGAACACCCCAACCTGGTTGTCCTGCTTTGACAAACATCTTCCAAGCACCCACGATCAAAAGTACAATTATCGAAAGATAGATCAATCCGAAGACCAAACCACCGATCGCGATTGCGATTGAGTTTCCAGGACTATTCTGTGCGAGAGTGATAATCATAAGTATTCCTTCATTCGAGAATGAGCGTCACGAATTTCAGCACGACGCGTGTTATGAAAGATAATACCAGATTCTTTGGATCTTTGTACCTGTGTTGAACATTGAGCATGCAGGAACGAGATTAGTTGATGTATCTTGATCGCAAGACAAGATCACGAAAACTATAGATATCTGCAACATCGACTTTTCCATCGTTGTTCACATCTGCATGATCGTTCTTTCGATCGTACTGATACAAGAACCGTTCGTAATCACTTGGGCCCATGCGATGATCGCCGTTCGAATCATATCGAGTAATGAAACTATCGACGGTTTGATACTCAACCCATGCATCCCATGCGTCTCCGGTTTCTTCGATGTTGAGTTCGCCGTCATCGTCGTAGTCGAAATTGCTTTCTGCGGTGCGCATCTGGTTTTGCCAGAACTCTCGTTCTTGTTGACGCGCTGCGACGCGTTCGTCTTCTGAAACTTCTCCGTCGTTGTCGGTATCCATGCGTGCGCGTTCTTCAGCTTTGCGTTCTTGTTCCCGTTGATCAAGATGCGCATCGAGCGCTGCTTGCTCTTCATCGTTGAGCACCCCATCACCGTCGGCGTCAAACTGATTCATCAACAGTTGACCTTGGGGGGTTTGCTCGAACATAGATCGTTGGAAGGCACCCCATTCCTCGCGAGACATGTCACCGTCGCCGTCAAGATCGTGATCTGCGAGAAACTCTTTTCGGAGCTTGAAACCCATCGCGATCTTTTCGAGATCGGAGAGAATCCCATCACCGTTCGCGTCGAACTCATCCATGCGTCCGATGAGCGAGGCCATCATCCCGACCATCCCTTCAATCTGAGTGCGTGATTGCGCGGGGATCGGTTGTCCGGCGGCGCTCTTGATGAACACACTCGCAGGACTTGGAGTAAACGAGGCGCTGAATAGTTCGGATGATTGAGGCCGAGCGATTGGTTGAGGCTCAGGTATCGGTTGAGTCTCGACAACTTCATCGCGAGTCATCAACCACGCGGCGGCGATCACACCCGACCCTGCGACGAGCGTTAAGACAGCAGCGATCGATTTCGTGTTCATCAGCGAGCCCTCCACTTTGATATACCTTCGATGGTACCAGATCCCACAATACATGGTTGCGGACGAGTGGATTCGTCTCTGATAGGGTGTTGGATGCGGGAATTATCGCATGACTGTTTTGCGGCACAAGGGGGAAAGGTGGAGTGCAGGGATTTTGCGCACGGGGGCGGTACTTGGGGGGAAGATTTTCTATTTTGGATTGAGAAGAGCTTCGCGATCTCCATTCCCTCTTTGTGTAAGAGGTGAAGGAGATCTATGGTATGCTGATATCTGATTAAATCAATACAAACAAAAGGAGACCATTATGGCTTGTAACCGAATCCCACTTTCTGATGATCGTCGTGGGGAGCTCAAAGATTGGGTCCGCGGGCAACTGGGTACGGAACCGATTGATGTGCAAACGCTGTACTCAAGCGCCCTTGCACACTTTGGGGATGAACGCTGCCTGCCCGATGTGATGTGTCCGAGCAACCCCGCACCTGATCCCGAGTACCAACACTTGATCCGACGAGTGCTCCAGGATATTAGAGAGGAAATAGAAAACGGCCCGAACGGGCATTGGAAGTTGATCTCAGCAGAATAGGGCGAGCCCGAATCGGATGGATTCTCGCGTCATTTCCTACCTGCGGATAATTTCAGCAAATCAGCCAGCTCGATGAGCGTGAGCTGATGGATCTGGCACATCTCGAAAGCGGACATCGAAGGATTGGCCAGGTCTTCGAGGAGCTCGTTGGTGAGGGTTGGTTGCTGGTTTTCGATTGTGCTTTTCGTTTGCGATTTGTGTTCCATGATGGAAATACCGCATGGCTGTTTTGCGGCACAAGGGAGAAAGGGTGGAGTGCAGGGATTTTGCGCACGGGGTGGCAGTTGGGGAGAAGTTTTTGTGTTATGGATTGAGAAGAGCATGCGGGAGACTTCGTCGTCTACATGGCACCCGGCGGTACAAAGAGATGAAGCCAAAGAAAATCCTCAATATTAACATGAGGTTTTCCTGTTTAAAATTTTGAGTACTCCGCACTATTCCACACGAATGAGCCAAACGACTGCATAGTTGTCGGGGCGTGTTTCCGGATCACCCCCCATAATACCATGAGTATGCGCTGATCCACTCGTCGAGCTATCACCCTCCGTTCCGCCGCCATCATTTCTGATGAGTCCTTGACCACCAGCCCCCCCACCGCCGTGAGCATGAGTTCCGTTCTTTGTGGCATCATGACTATCGTTTAATCTAAATTTATCCGAAGGCATAGCTGTTGTGTAGCCTTGTTGTTTTCCAACTGGTTTCGACAATCCGCCTGCGCCTCGCAAGAACATGCCTTCAAAATTGGGTAGTTTGATTGAAGATTTATCCGATATTGTTGGCGGATTACCATACAAATTGGATAGAGCGCTAGCTAATTTTTCATTATACGGAGCTGTTGCGTTTGCCTTGCATTCTCTCCAGTTGTAGGCCGGAGAGCTATTTCCCGGCCATGCTATAACAGATCCGATTGGCATGAGCGAGAATAATTTCGTTAAAGTTTCGTCATCTTCAAAATCAGATTTTAGATTATCTGTTACAGTATTAACAATATCATTTTTTGCAGACTCTAAACTTGTAATCGCCTTCGTTAGCTGATCGGCGTTTACAGATAATTTTGTAAGATTATCAACAGCATTCTGCGCCGTTAGCCTAGCAACTTCCACTTTTGCCGATTTTTGCACTACCGACTCTTGGAGCGCGAGTAGCTGAATGTTATTGGTGTATGCATCATAATATATTTTTTCAAACAAATTATTAAATCGCGATTCTACACTTGAAAGTTCAACTTCATAATCCCTCTCTATGTTTGCGAGTTTTTGTTTTGCTTTTTCTTCTTCTTGCACCATAGTTGTTATTTTAGCATGATTCAAAACTGAACTAACACCCCAGCCCACAGCCCCGGACACGAGCATCGTAACTCCAACGACAGGTGCAGCTAATCTCTTGAGTCGACGATCGAGGTGTTTCTCGATCGCTATCATCCCACTGTCAGTGAGTGTGGTTTTGCCCTCTTTAAGCTGAAACATGTGCTCTCCCCATAAATCCAAATGTGTGTGACTATATTAACCGATCATCACTCGCGATCCCATGAGCAGGAGCAGTATTGAGTTGAACTAACACCTCTCCTTGCACTTGTTGTGCTGAGTCTGGATCGACATAATCGGAGTGGCAGGAAGCTTTTTCGCCTTCATCTGCACCAACAGCCTTCTTGGTTTTACTCGCGAGTTTGTGGATCTCTTCTGGGGAGAGGTATCCTCTTTGTTCGAGAATTTGTTGTTGCTCAGGAGTGAGTGCGGCGGACTTGACGACGGCGCCTCGTTCGAATCCTTCTGCGTTTCCTGATTGGAACTCTTTGATCTCTTTACTAATGCGAACTGAGCACCAGTCGTGGCCGCACATTGCACAGAAGTCTGTATCGACATCGAGATCTTCATCGTGGTACGCACGCGCGGTGTCTTCGTCGAACGCGAGTTCAAAGTGCTTGTTCCAGTTGAGCGCTGCACGCGCCTTGGTAAGCTCGTCGTCCCAATCGCGAGTTCCTGGAATTCCGAGCGCGACATCCGCGGCGTGTGCTGCGATTTTGTATGCGATACATCCTTCTTTCACATCACCCTTCTTCGGGAGTCCGAGATGCTCCTTCGGAGTCACATAGCAAAGCATCGAAGCGCCGTGGTATGCGATCGAAGTTGCGCCGATGCAAGAAGTGATATGGTCGTACCCTGGGAAGACATCAGTGACTAGTGGACCGAGCACATAGAATGGAGCGCCGTGACAGAGTGTGCGTTGGAGCTTCGCGTTGTATTCGATCTGATCGAACGGGACATGTCCTGGACCTTCAACCATGACTTGGAGGCCGTGGGTCCATGCGCGTTCTGTGAGTTCTGCGATGACTTGGAGTTCTGCAAGTTGCGCGAAGTCGGTCGCGTCTGCGAGTCCACCCGGACGTAGGCCGTCTCCGATTGAGAAGGCGACATCGTGCTCACGCATGAGCATGCAGATTTCATCCCACATCGTGTACATGATGTTTTCTTGGTTGTGGACGAGCATCCATTTCGCGAGGAGTGAGCCGCCGCGTGAGACGATCCCGATGACTCGGTTCTTCACGAACTTGAGATGCGCTCGTTGGATCCCTGCGTGGATCGTGAAGTAGTCAACCCCTTGCTTTGCTTGCTTGTCGAGGGTTTCCATGATGAGATCGTGATCGAGATCTTCGATCTTTTTCCCGATGATCATCGAGTAGATTGGAACTGTCCCGATTGGGACGGTGGAGTTTTCGATGATTGCTTCGCGGCACGCGTCGAGATCTCCACCTGTCGAAAGATCCATAACCGTGTCGGCGCCCCACTGCTCTGCCCATTGGAGTTTTTCGACTTCTTGGTCAGTCCCTGAGGAGATTGGAGACGCGCCCATGTTTGCGTTGACTTTGGTTTTGGATGCTCGGCCGATGGCCATCGGGTCGAGGTTCTTCGCAAGGTGATGGATGTTCGCAGGGATGATCAAACGGCCAGCCGCGATCTCGTCGCGAACTTGTTGTGCAGTAAGATGCGGTTCGCGCTCTGCGACTCGATGCATCTCTGCTGTGATGATTCCGAGTCGTGCAGATTCCATCTGGGTGATCGGAGCAAACCCTTCAGGAGTAACGACCCGACGAGTTGTTCCAAGTGCATCGGTGAATGTGTAGACATTGCTTGGGGTTTCATCGTTTGCGTCGCACGCGCTTGTGAGGATTTCACAAGTCCAATCAGAAGGGAGGAAGTCCCAAGCAGTTTTGTTTGAAGGCTTTGGCATCCCAGGAGTGTCCGGGGATGAGAATGTGTACGGGCCTCCAATGTCTGGTTTGTGTGCGAACGATCCTGGGGTTGGAGCAGTTGTATCTGACCCAGGGTTGTAAGCGCCGTGTACAGGGAGTGGATATTCACTCCCTGAGATCGCAGGACCCGCTTGCACTGTTCGGAACGCAAGCTTCATATCGTCGGCGGTTTTGAATCTTGAAGTCAACGCGACCGCTTTCCCTGCGGGTGAAGTGATATCCAAATGGGACGGCGTTGTTTTTGGGTAGGTTGTCTGGTCAGTCATGCGATATACCTCAGTGTTAAGCACCGAGGGGATCATGCGCGAGCAGTCTGCAAAGATCGACTGTCTGCATTCCCTCCGCCGGTGCGAGCCGGATCAGGTTCTACGGGTCCTTCTCAGCAACTTTTGTTGCGCCCCGAGCAGTTGAGGGTATTGTAGGCTCATTGCGAAGGGTTGATTAGAGCTAAAATAAGGGACTGAATTCAAATTCTTGTCAGCATGTATTTATTAGAACGGATACAACAGTATGAAAATCATAAAGAGATTGAAACCGGATGAGATTCGTTGGCTGGCGAGATCAGTAATTGTGCTTGTTCTGTTGGCTGCAACTATTAATGTCCCCTTTGCATTGACGAAGATGCGATCTCATACTGGGGCGCATGCTACGAACCGCGTCATGTTTGAGGATGAAGAAGCAGCTGCGCGTGGATGGGCTTCAAATCCCCCCCATGATGTTGAATGGCCTGATCCGAATCATTGGATGAAGGAAACGAAGTTCGCTTTTCGCGAATACTACATTTCAGCTCCGAAAATCCGTGAGGACGGAAACAATTTTTTGATGATGACCCAGCACTTAGGATGGCCTTTGCCTGTGATCGAGGAAAGAGAAATGTGGTGGGACTGGGATAACCCAGCATTCGTCGGCCCTGAGTCGAACCCTGCGCCAAAGCTTCTTCCGATCGGCCTTGTTTTCAATCCGTTATTCGTTGGACTTCCGATTTGGCTGCTAGCTTGTGTGCTTCCTGTGTGTATCCGTCTTGTTGTTCGAGCAAATCGCGACAAGCAAGGACGATGCGTCTGGTGCGGGTACCAGATCGAATCATTCGACACTTGCCCTGAGTGTGGATCGGTATCTTCAGCAAACCCGACAGAATAAACATCTATAAGTGACCCATATTTTCAAATATCTTCTCGATAGATTACTCTGAATCGTTCACAGAGAAGGGGCATGTCTTGAGTTGGTAACTTGTTGATTCTTGGGAGAGTCCGTGAGAAAAAATCCCAATGCGCCTTGCGCCACCATTCTAATGTAAGATCCCCTTCGCCTTCGGCTTTCGCAAACTCTGCAGTGACCTGATTGTATGGTGTCACTTTGACTTCGAGAGTTTGAATGATGCAGCGTGCGTTTCCACAGCCGTCAATGATGGCGGCAAGATATCCAGGTTCGAGTGGAGTCTCTCGTTCGTGCTCCCATTCCCAAAGGGATGAGCAAGTAGCGGTTTTTGTACCCGCAATGACAAGTCCCAGGAGATTATCCGCCATCTCTGGAGAGTCTCCGAAGTAATCTGTATCGACAAGCTTGGATTCGATATCCGAATCGTCGAGTGGGTTTATTTCCTTAAATCGAGCGATGAACTCAGCAACTTGCGAGAGGTTGATTTCGATCTTGTTTGTCATTACTTGTGCATCCCACGCAAGCATTGGTTGTGATCTGAATGTGAACAAGAACTCTTTTCGATCTCAGTCTTTGCGATTAATCTTGAACGATTACAATCGTATCGAACTGCCCGAAATGATGAATCCCGAAACTGTCGTATACAGTTGAGTCAGGGCGTTAACGATGAGATCCAATCGCGAACGGATTCGATTTGCGATGGCGTGAAAGGATGAGACTCATTTAATGGAGGCATCGCATCATCATCGTTCGATGGGAGTTCGACTCGATAGATTATTTCGGACGCATCTGGGTCTCCGCGTTCGATCATTGCTGCGTCTACATCAAGGGTAAAAGCAACAGTGTCTAGACGGACATCGCCCTTCTGCTTTTTCTCGCCGTGACATTTGATACAAGAGTAATCTAAGAGCGGTTGGATCTCAGAGCGATAAGTCTCGAACGCTGCGATTGTGATATTCAACTCTTGTGCTTGTTGTGCAACTTGTTCCACTGTGAGTTGTTCAGGTTCAGGTTCGGGTTGAGTGCTAAAGAGTTGCTTGATTGGATCTGTGAGAAATCCTTCGCCGTGCGTGAGATTTCCACCTAAGTGACCGGTAATCGAAACACCAAGTGCAGAGACACACAGGAACACAAGGTATACGAGAGCAGATTTCGTACCTGAATTCTTTCGAGCAATCAAAAGAGCGATTGCGGTTATGAGAATGAGTGCTCCCGAGACGATACCAAGAGTTCGATGGAGATCCGCAGATTTACCATAGTCAAATCCAAGCACTAAACCAGTTGCAATCGCAACCAGTGTTGACGCGAACGCAAAAATGAACATAACCGAAGCAGTATTACTCGGATGAAAATGATCTCCAATAGATTTACCGGAAAGCTTCGAGTAGAGCAGTCGAGAAGAATCTACGATCGCTGCAGAGATAATCAGCGCGATCGGAAAGTGAAGGACTACGAGATGTGTTCGAGCAACGAACTCAATGAGATTGTTGAGCATAAGCACCAGTTAAAAGAGGGTTAATCTTCAGTAAACTCTTCGTGACCCAACTTTTTAATCGAACGAAGATTGTTGTATTTTTCCATTGCAACCTCGCGATCCTTACTCCACAGAGCCTTTGAGAGTGCGATGCAAGTTGCAGCGCCATCAGCAAGCTGAAGACGAAGATCACGCTCGAACTCTGAATCTTTACCTTTGTATTTTTCCTTGTGTCTTTCCGGGATCGGCGCTTGGCTCGCGACTTCAGCTGATTGCAAGAGAAGGATTGCGATTTGGTTTGCTGCGAATGCAGAATCTCCCCAATGCCAATCTTCAGTGAGGGTTCGCATGGGTGTTCTCAATGATTTAAGGTGCTGGTTTGCTTGTTTCATGTAGTTGTCGAACTCAGAATCACCTGAATCCAGTGATTTGGTGTTTGAGATCGATCCCAATGCGATCGCAGGGATAGCGAGCGTGCTAGCTGCGAGGAATCCTCGACGATGTACTGCGCTGGTCATATGTTCTCTATCTGCACGAGTGTGCGTTGTTGGATTCTCAATCCCTAGAAAGATGTGTTTGAAAGAATGTGATCAGGTCCCGACGAGCTTGGGCATTTGTTTGGACGAGTGAGTTATGATCGCCGGGATATACCATTAAGTTAACATGTAGTTTGACTTTGGTTGCAGGTTTAAAGAGGATTTCTGCGTGTTGGGGATTGATTTGTTACGTTTTGCTCAATCATCACTCGTCAGCATCCAATCCATCACACTTGACATCGGAAGCACATCTACTCCGAGCTGACGAAGCATGTTGAGACATTGTGCGCGATGATGCATCGAGTGGGTTGTGACATGTGTAAGGATCCCACCCACAGTGAATGTGTAGGTTTGATCTCCACGTTCACGATGAATAACTGTATCAAACGGCCGAGCAAGCGCTGCTGCTTCGAATGCGTCTGAGATTGGGTCGTGAAGCTCAATGATCTCATCGAGCGATCGACCCTTCTGTTCAAGTCTGGGACGCGAAGGTGTTTCTTTGAGCACATCAGTCCAACCTTGCATTGCACCAAGATTGTGTACAAGGTTTGAACTCAGTGATCCAGTTCCCATCTCGAAGGTTTGATTGAACTGTTCACTAGTTAATCCTTTGCATGTATTGTACAGATGATTGTTCGCCCAGCGATCATGAGCGAGAAGAACAGTATGTGGTGCGGAAGCTTGCATTGGTGACTAAACCTTTCGATTATCGGACGAGATCAGAGAGTCCATTGTAACTCAAAAAACACTTCTACCATACTCCCAACGAGAGAATCTTGACACGAAGAATCGATTCTGCAAGAGTACTTTATGCTAAAACCAAATACACAACTCTCAGTGTGCACATTACTCATCTCACTATTTGGAACACGATCAACTGCAGATGTTGTTGTGTATTCTGGACCGCTCACTGAAACGAGATCCCAGTTTGTCGCAGACTCCAATGGGCTTGCCCTACTCGAAGACTTCGAAAGCTTTAACGGCAACGATCAGGTTGGGGACATGCCCAACAATGACGCTCGCTTTGCAGAAGAGTTTACAGATGGAAGCGTTGCTCCCTTACCGTATGCACTTTCATTTGCGGGAGCTCCGTCTGGTTCACGATGGATGGCCAACTTTGGGCCGGGTCGACCCGCTGGCTCAGGCTGGGTAATCCGTCCTGATGAACCGAGCGATTTAATCTACGCGTTTGGACAAGTCAATGCACAAGGGGACTGGGTTCGAATTGAAGGATTTAATGCAAATGATGAACTAATTGTCAGTGTTGATGCACAACCAATCATTGCAGGTTGCTTTGCAGGGTTTATTGTTCGCGAAGGAGTCAGCAAAGTTGTTGTAACCCCTTTGGGTAATGGTGATTTTTTGAATGGGATGGACGATGTCATGGTTTCAGTTCATGAAATCAATCTTTGTGATGTTGATATCAACTGTGATGGATCGCTCAACTTCTTTGATATCTCTGCATTCCTTGCAGCCTACAACGCGATGGATCCACAAGCAGATTTCACAGGTGATGGTTCATTCAACTTCTTTGACATTTCCGCGTACCTCGCGCAGTACGGCGACGGCTGTCCTTGATTGAATCAGTTCTCATTGTTTCCTAAACACGAATTAAATGTCTGAATATGCCATTCGTCGATTTGATCGTCGCTTGATTTCGTTTGCATAGCGAATCCCAAGAGTTTCTTTCTGTCCTTCTATATAAGTAGACAGCTTTGTCTCACCAGCTGATGGTGCGGATGAATCAAGGAGTCCTCTCATCAGCCCTTCAATTTCTTGACGAGTAATCACAACATCATTCTTTGCTACATTCACAAGCTTGCTGACTAGGTAACCGAGTGTTGGATGCACCGAAAAGATTGGCTTTGAAATACCGACGATTGAACCGATGAGTTCAATAAGTTCTCGATATGTAAAAGACTCAGGTCCTACAGCATCCACGGTCGAAGAACTAGCCTGGTCCGCAGCATGAAGCATGAGTGATGCCATATCTTCAACATGAAGCGGCCGCAGTTTGTACGAACCATCTCCGAAAGTTCCGAAAAATGGTAAACTACGGAGTGTCCATGCGATGTTGTTGACCAGAATATCTCCTCTTCCAAACAGCACGCCAGGGCGAACAATCGTGAATGGAAGATCGAGTTCTTTCAGAGCATCTTCCAGTTGATGCTTTCCTTTGTAGTATCCCAAATCGTCCGCTTGGTCTGCATGTAAAATTGATACATGAACAATTTTTTGTACCCCTGCAGCTTTGGCAGCGTTAAAAAGAATCTTTGTATTCTCTACTGCTTGGTCGAAACTAAACAACTTGTGATTGAATCGCACCCAATATGTGTTGTGGAGAATGTCTACGCCCCTGAGTGATTCTTCGAGCTTTGTTTGATCGTCAAAATCGAATGGATAGACATCTATCTGATTCCCGAACTGATTTTCACGGTTTGGAGAGTTAGTCAAAGTGCAAACGCGATCTCCGCGTGCAATTAACTGCTCTGCGAGCGCCTTTCCTGTGTACCCAAATGCTCCAGTTACCGCATGTTTTTTTGATTGGCTCATGTAATTATTTTGTGATGTAATTATCTAATTTTCAATTATCTTTGAAAATTTAACTCCAAACAATACGCAAAAATGAACCACCCGGGCAACACACCCGGGCGGTTCGAGAGGAAACGGATGTTCCATAAATGCGAGTCGGAGAGGAAGAAATGAGGGGTGCCCTTCCTTGGTTACACATCCGACATCGCATTAAATTTCAGTTCTGATTAACCCGTGACGAACCCAGCTTTCGCGCCCCCACCAACTGGCAATGAGTGTCCAGTGATATAACTTGATTCATCGGACGCGAGAAAGAGCACAGCGGGAGTGATTTCTTCAGTAGTTCCTGATCGGCCCATCGCGATGATCCCGTTGAACCCGTCTGGATTCCCTCCGGTAGCGCGATTGAGCATGTCAGTCTGGATCGGACCTGGTGCGATCGCATTTACCCGAATGTTTTCTTTCGCAACTTCAAGCGCTACCGATTGGGTTAACCCTTCGACAGCAAACTTCGACGCGACATACTCACTGAACCCTGCAACACCTCTGGATCCGAGGATCGATGATGTGTTGATGATTGATCCCCCACCCCGTTGACGAAGCGCTGGGAGTTGTGCTCGAATTGAGTTCCAAACCCCTTTAACATTCGTATCGAAGATCAGATCAAAGTTGCTTTCAGATGAATCTGTGATAGGGCCTGGTGTTCCTTCTGTCCCTGCATTGTTGAACGCGATATCGAGTCCTCCGAACTCGGATACTGCAAGATCAACGATTGCTTGTGCGTCTTGCGCCTTTGTGACATCGGTTTTGATGAAGACTGCTTTTCCACCATTGTCTGTGATTTGCTTTGCAACTGCTTCGCCGTGCTCTTGTCGGCGTGCACCGAGAACAACTGAAGCTCCAGCTTGCGAGAGTGCGATCGCGGCGGCTTGCCCGATCCCTGATGATGCACCAGTAACAATTGCAACTTTTCCTGAGAGTCTTTGTGACATATGAACAGTTCCTTTTCTTTCAAATGAGTGCTTGTTTTATACTGATGCTGCAGATACTGGATTCCATTCATGTGATTCGAATACATCATCAAGATCAGGACCTGTCAGATGGTTCCCATAGTTTGTGAGAGTTTTAACAGTGACAAGAAAAATGACATCGAGCGCTTGCTTCCTTGACCATCCTGAATCGATAAACGAGTTGAACTCTGATGATGACAGATTCCCACGATTAACAACGACACTTGTCGTGAACAATCTCAACGCTTCGAGCTTTGGATCATCAACTGGTTGGCTATTTCGCAGCGATTCGTCGAGACCAGCATCTACACCTCCCGCTCGTGCTCCTGTTGAGTGGGCTGGGACACAGTATTGACATTGGTTTAACACATTCGCAGTCTGCATAACCACATGTGACTCAGTTGGAGTAAACCCTGTTTCTCCAATCTTGGAGTAGAGCTCAATCATGGAGTTCGCAAGAACGGGTGACTCTGAAAATGCGTTAACGATGTTTGGGACTCGGCCTCCAAATCGTTCCGATGCAAGTTCGAATACCTCTTTGGTTACCCCAGTAACATTCGATGGATCTTTAAGTGTGTATCCGTTGTTCATGATGTGCTCCAATGTGTTCAGTGTTCGCTTGAATAAAGAGAACTTTGATAACCAACTGATTGTTCCGGTATAATGCAAAATTTCCAACTGATTAGTTAGTTATTTTTTAACCAGAACGATTAAACAGCCTTTAAAGGCTAAAAACGCTGTTTTATTACCGTAAATTTGATATTACTTTTGTGCACAGTCAGCGCCAAAGTGGATTGGATTTCTGGATCCGCTCTTCCCGTTTTTGACTTCAGCGTTTAGTTTGAAACGCGCGCTACTAAGAATTTTGCAAGTATGTCAGAACTGAATGATCAAATACAAATGCAATCAGACTGCATTCTGAATCATTGGAAGTTCTTGAGTGAGCCGAGAATTCTGGATTGGGGTGCGCGAAGCGATGAAGATCGCTCGAGTCGCCGCAGGGTAGCTCGCTTGAGTCCAGTCTGTTGGAAACTCGATATGAGAAGGTTGAGTTGTCGGCAAGTAAACGAACTCGAACCGCTCTTTGAGTTGTTCGTAAACCCACGTTCTCGTCGGCCTGCATCCTAAACCTGTGTATGCGGACCCTGCTTGAGATTGTATTTCTTTGTGTGGATTGATCGCGAGATGATCCCCTGGAACACAGATTGATTCAAGCAGCAGCCTGTCTTGAGCTGCGTTGCTCATGAAATTGAGTGCTTCGATCGGATCAGAGAGATGGTAGAGAAGGCCGTAGGAAATGACAGTGTCATATGTGTTGTTAAAATCCTTCGGCGGAGGATCAAGGTTGATGATCTGAGTGGTTACATTGGGTTCTTCGTCGAATCGATCTTTCAGGAACGCATAGTTTTCTGGCCTACCTTCAGTCGCGTGGACAGTGGCGCCTCGATCTAAGAAGAAAGTGGTCAAATCACCGATCCCAGCGCCAAGTTCTAGGATTGATGAGTTTGAAAAATTCAACCCAAGTGTCGCGAGATGCTCAAGCCTACGAGCGGTGTTCCTGAGGTATCGCCAAGAGTGAAAATCTGATTGCGGCGTATCGGCGAGCAGGCTGTTCAATTTAGATCTCCTTGGATCTTGAGACATCGACATAAATACTGCAAAATCTTGAGGTTTTTGAGAGGGTGAATCACGCGACAAGGTCGATGATTGGACTATGAGATGTATAACAGGCCGAGATCATCGCGAGTTTATTTTAAGACGGATCAAAGCGGGTAGTCGTGTGCTTGAATGGGGTTCTGGAGGTTCAACACTTTGGCTCGCAGAACATCTTCCTGATGGTGCAAAACTAACGAGTATTGAACATCATGAAGGATGGTATCAGACCGTTGTTCGAAAAATCGGAAATAGAAAAAATGTACGAATGATCTGTTGTCCTCCTGAAGCTGAGATCGGAGAGAACGCAACAATCGCAGAAGAGGACCCTACCCATCTGAGCAAATACATCCACGCAGTTGACGGTGAACAATTCGATGTCATTATCGTTGATGGAGTTGCTCGTAACTCATGCATGATCCATGCAAAGCAACTCCTCTCAACGGACGGTGGAACTATCTTCATCCATGATGCGCAAAGACATTGGTACGATGATGCAAAGAGTCACTTTATCGAACATGGAACTATCGGATCCTGTGAAGATTATGCCGGGCCGATGCTCTGGTTTGGCGGAATAGACACTCAAAGAAACACAATGAGTGAAGCATCCGCCCCGTTGATTATCTCATACTTTACCCTTGATACTCCATACGAAGAAGAAGTAAAACGACTAAGAGCTTCTTGCGAGAAGCTTGGGATCGATCATGTAATCGAAGGCCGAGCATCGGCTGGCAGCTGGGAACGAAACTGTGCGATGAAAGCTCGATTTGTCAAAGAGTGTTCGGATCGCTTCACTCGCCCTGTGCTTTGGGTTGATGCAGATGCGACGCTTGCATCGGCGCCCAATCTGCTCGGTGGCGCAGAGATGGACTTTGCGGTTTCAAAGGCACGAGGTTGGCAGTTCAATAGCGCGACAGCGTATTTCAATCGAACAGAGAACGGACAACGCGTTCTTGATGCTTGGGTAGAAGAATGTGAACGAGCCCCTGATGTGTGGGATCAGATTCATTTGGATACAGCATGGGAGCGTGTCGCTGCTCGGCACCCGCTTAGAACGATGTGGTTACCTCCGTCATATGCAAAGATCTTTGATCTTGATCTTGCTTCTAAGTACGGCGATCTTGAACCTGTTATTGAGCAGTTTCAAGCATCACGTCGATTCAAACAAGAAGTATCAGTTAAACATGAACCTGTTGAAATGCGAGATCCTGATGAAGAACTGATTCAAGCTCGACTCGCCGGACGACCTCGTCGTTGCTGGTATGACGAACGGTATGTACTTCAGTGCAGTGACCCTGAAATTGCAAGTTGGGCATCTGCTCCTGTTCAATAGTTCTCTCTATCTCTCATTCATGAATAATTACAACTAAATGTATACCGGAATCTATCGCGTAAAGTGACACTTCACGATTAGGTAGGTATCTCAAACTCTCAAAGTTCATTCTGGTTCAGTACGGATTGTTTGCTAGGCCTGAAACGACATGAGCATCGTTTTGATTGCAGACTTTGCGTCCGATTCAGGAATCGGGGATGACGCGTGGGATGCGATTCCCGCTTGAGCAATCATTGCGATCCATGCTGCATCATTGAGATTTAGATCACTCCGAAGTTCTCCCAAATCGTTCATGCGCTCGAATGCTTCTAAGAAAGCTTTGTGGAATCGGGCGCGTGCGTTTTGAACGCGTTCCTTTGCTTCATCATCAACAGGATCAAGCGAGATCGCTGCACGATGCATCATACAACACGGCGAGCATTCACAAGAGTGTTGATATTCGATGAACATCGAGAAAAAACCTTCAAGTTCACTCAAAGATGTAATCTGATTCATTTTAAGAATCATGGGATCTGCGACTCGTTGTGAATAGGCATCGAGTGTTTTGAGATAGAGTGTGTGTTTGTCACCAAAGGTGTCGTAAAGCGAGAACCTGTTGATTCCCATTGCTTCGGTTAGGTCAGAAATGCTCGCAGCGTCATATCCCTTCTCCCAAAAGACAACCATCGCCTTAGCGAGGACAGTATCAGGATCAAAGGACTTTGGTCTGGGCATAAGTGTACCTATCAGAATCATACACTGTATTTGAAGTGTTTTTATTCGGAAATAGTGAAAAAGCAACGCAAGTACTGTTCACACAGCACCCTAAAATACACCGCATTTTCCTTGTTCATTCGCGAATACAAGGCTAAGGAACGATAACTGATTTATTCAATCGGATCGAAGATTCACGCAAAATCAATGCGACGATGATCTGATCACCTGAGTTTGCCTTTGTAAAAGCAAACTCTCGCGATATCTTTTCACCTGGTTTTATAGCACTGATTGACTTGCGAAGACGAGCTTCATTTGGGGGGATCGCAGTAACTTCAAAGTCTTGTTCTACACTAAGACTGTTTGTTACTTGCACTGTCACGACAGTGATCCCGTCTGCGCCCTTGCGAGCTGCGAGACGCATATCGATACCTTCGAGTCCGAGCTCGATTTCTCTCTGGACTCTCATCAACGGATAATCAGTGTCAGCGCTGATTTCAACATCATATGTGAGTGCCTTCATCCCTGCGAGCTCACCAAGTGAGTATGCAATGTCAATCGGTACATTCCTTGATTCATCCGCATCGAGCACGAATGGAACGACTCTGGGTTGAATTTCCCATGAACGATCTATATCCCCGCTACTCCCGGTATATCCCCCCGGTTCTACGATGTAGATCTTCCCACGAATAGTGAGAGGCCAAGGATTGTGCAGCATCAACTCATGTTTATGCACACCCGATTGAGATTGCAACTTGTTCGGGCTCAACTCAATCGAGTTAAGGAATCGAACAAGTTGTGTATTGATCCCATGAATAATCAAAGGAGAACGTCCTACTTTGATTTGATGAACAGGAAGACCCAGCCCCCCAACATAATCTAAAGGCACAACCTTCTCGTTGTTGAACATATCAAACTGTGAAACCGGTCCATCTGCGAGAGGCAGATTCAGTGTGATTGAATCAAGTGCTGGATCATCAAGCCAAACGACAAGAATTCCCTGACCTTGGGTGCCATCACTAATCTTATCGCCCGCGACGAGCATTCGAACACCCGGGACAAAGCTAAGTTCTTGGATTGCTTCGCGTGAACCTAAATGTGTCGCGAGTGTTCTCCACACAACCAACTCAGGCGCAGGCATCACCTGGCCTCGTTTACCCGGGGATATCCACCATGCGTCTTTGAGTTCGAGATCGAATCGCTCATTTGCATGTTGACTCAAGCTTGCATGCCACCAGAAGGAGATTGCTTTTCTCGCGAGTGTCCCGACAGATGACCAAGACTCGACTCCGGACCATTGCCCAGGTTGATGAAGCGGGCTTAACACCATACCAAGCGAAGGAGAGTATCCTGGTTCTGTATTCTTGTTTTCATCAACTGCTTGAATCCAATCTTCAACAACAATTTCCATTGATTTATCATTTGTTGCGTTGTTATCGATAATCAAGATTTCTTGAGAAGAGCTGACTGCTTGTGATTCAATGGGACGATCAATCGACCAAGGAGTGACAAGGATCGGACCAGGCACATACCCTGTCAATGAGTCTGCGATGGAATCAAGATAGCCGTTAAGTATAACTGCATCTTCCTGGGTTGGGATGTCGCTGAACTGCCACTTCTGGACTGCTTGCCCGAACTGATCGAACATGCCGCTACCCCATTGAACCCAGGACTTTGAATCTCCTGCAAAGACAGGAAGAACTTCGTGCGTGTCCTTTGCAAGATCAATAGCAAGTTGCGCAGGTAACTGAGCAACTGTGATCCGTAGATCTGTCCCCATATCGATGAGCTCACTTATTGCTTGCATCTCAATGGATTCTTTATCAAGACTCGCAAGCGTTGTGCGCTCATTCCATAGCTCAATCGACGCATTCGTAACCCCAGTCCCCTTGATTAGAACTGATGCAGATTGTGCAACCTTTGGGTTTGTAATATCTGCTTGGATTCCAAACATCCCCGAGTCGTTATTCGAACTGTTCGGAGATGTCCAGATAAAATCAAGTGTCCGAACCCCGACGAGTTGATCGTCGACTTCGACTTCGAGCATTGCACGATACCACCCAAACCCAGGCAGTTTAGGTACCCAATCGAGTCGAACACGCTTCGATCCATCGACAAGTGTTTCAGAATCAACTTGATTGGAATGTACATCAAAGACACGAATCTTTGCAACGATTTGATCGCCGGTAAGATCACGCACAAGTAGTTTGAGCACGGGAATAGTGTCAGATTCTATAATGTTCCCGTCAGTTCCTGTAGAGATTTCCAACCTAGGGAGCTGAGCAATAATGAGATTGTCAAACCATGCAGCCCCGCTGTAATCTTGTTCCCAGACCGCGAATGGTACAATCGCGTTTGCTTCAAACTGTTGCTTTGGTTGCAAAAGTTGGAGCTCCACTTGGATGAACGCTGCCTCGTTATAGACGCCTTCGATTTCGATCGCGACTTGTTCCCACTCTCCATCAGTGCTCACAAGTTCCGAAGCAGATTCTGCAGATTCGATTTGCTCTCCAAACTGATCGAGCAATCGAGCAACAACACGGGCTTTAGCAAACTTGAGACCACTGGTTCGTGTTCGAACACTAATGATGTAATCCGCGTTTGGAAAAATATTGATTTCCCCTCTGCGAAGGATCAAACTCGTCGATCCCCCTGCAGTAGGGAGAATGACTGAACCGATCCCCGAATAAGCAGGAGTTTTAAAATCAAGGAGTGCACCGTTCCAAATCGGAAATCCAGGACGAATGCGTGGCACTTCAGGATCTTCCTGAGCGCGAATCCAACCCAGAGGGACAGGAAGGGGGTTGTAATCTTTTTCTTCAAAGTCGAATGCTCGCACAACCCGGCCTGCAGATGCAGGACGATCCCCCTCAGTGGGTTCATGTAAAGCGCCACCCTGCCCATTTGCAAGATTGTTTGACTCAGCAGGTTGAGCAAAGCAAATCGATTGCCCGATGAGCAATGCGAGGAGTCCGGAGGAGTACTTTGCAACCCGGACAGAGGTAAAGATAAATTGATCGCGCGGAAACATCAGTCAGATATCGGCATTCTGAGTGAATATTCACGAAAAAGCCTTCGTTTTTCCTGCTCGATTCCAAATAAGAAGCCCCTAAGATAGATTGTCTTCTCGGCTCAACTCTGTTCCCATCGAGACCCACTTTATGAGCAATCATGCACCGCAAGTGAAACATCACCCGTATGCTCCGAGCAAACCAGCTCTTGACTCTGCCCAAGATTTCTACGATGTGATCTCTAAGAGACGAACGGTTCGGATGTTCTCAGATCGCGAAGTCCCCCGTAGCGTTATTGAATCCGTGATTCTTGCTGCTGGGACTGCTCCATCGGGTGCCCATAAACAACCTTGGCGATTCGTCGCAATCTCGAACAAAGAGATCAAACACAAGATCCGAGCAGCCATCGAAGAAGTGGAAACAGAGTTCTATGAGAATCGAGCTTCTGATCGGTGGCTGGAAGATCTTGAAGACTTTGAAACCAACGCAGACAAATCCTACATCGATACCGTTCCATGGTTGATTGTCGTCATGGCGCTCAGAAAGACTGACGAAGGCGATCAAGTATATTATCTCAACGAATCTGTAGGTATCGCGACGGGAATGCTCCTTACCGCTGCACATCATGCGGGACTAGCAACACTCACGCATACCCCGAGTCCGATGAATTTCCTTCGCGAAGTGCTTGGACGATCAGAGAACGAGCGCCCCTATATGGTTATCCCGATGGGATATCCTGCGGATGACTGCACCGTACCTGATCTAGAGAGAAAATCAATCGATGAAATCTCAGTGTTCGTTGAGTAGTTTCAGAGATACATTTTTTTGTTGTACACCCACCATTCGAACAACAGAATCAAGAGAGCGCCCATTAAGAAATACGGCCACCAGTCTTTGATTCTCTTTCGTTGAGTGCTCGAATCCGCAGTTACAATTTGATTTGCCAATGCGATTGTGGATTGAGTAGACACATTCGACTCAGTCGGATCGAGTAAGTTTGCTGCGAATGTTCGATAGTTCGTTCCATCTTCAACCACATCTGTAGGCGCACTCGTTCCTCTCCATCGTAGTCGATACAAGCCTGCATTTGTGATAGGCCCGTATACAACGCGCCCATCCGCAGTTGGAATCAACTCCTCAGAGCGAGACCCGTCAGGGAGTAACACCCGAACCCCAGATGCATCTGCAGGGATTCGGTCACTGAGTACATTCCCTGGGACAATCTGTCGTTCGTTTTGATCTACTGCGACTGTTGATCCTGTTGCAAGATAATCGACTGTTGACGCTAAGAAAACAACAAAGCTGACATCGAATGGCCAGTTCGTTTTTGTTAGCTCGAATGGAACCATAATCGCGCGAACATCTGCATCACTCGTTTCGAGTATCACAGGACCTGACGCAGTCTCTGCAAGAGAAATCACTCCTGAATCTTCAGGAATTTCAACAATAGGGTTTTCTGCAAGAAGCAATGCGTCGAGTGTCAAATCACGCAAGACAGGATGAGTGCGGCGCCAATCTATAATTGATCCACCAGACCCCACCCCCTTGTCGACAACTCCATATGGAGGCGGCACCACTTCCCCAAGGATCAGATATCGACCAGGGTCAAGGATGCTCCCAAACTCATCTTTCTTGGGAAGATATCCATCCAAGATGATCAAGTCGTAGACATCGTTTTCTCCGGATACTCGGTTCTCTTCGTATTGCGCGGGAGTAATCGTATCAAAACGAGATAATGGCATCCCCTGAATCGCAGAACCAACAAATAGATTTCCAGTTGAGATCAATGCGACTGCTGCTTGCTTTGCAGGAGGCACAACAAGCGTTGCTTCATTGTCACTGAGTAACACATCAGCTTCAGGGTTCTCATTTCCGTTTGTATCAAGTCGCACGCGAGCGATAATCCCATTGGGTTCATCAAGCTCAAAGATAACGCCTCCAGATGCCGGAGTTCGTTGTCCTGTGGTTTCGTCAATCGTTGCAGCGGGCAAATCAATCGAGCGTACAGAACGAGTAGATCCGTCAATAATGAGCTCTGCATCGATTGTGCGTTCGATACTATCTGTTGATTGAACTGCTACAAATATCGAGAGTTTTGAAGGCGTGTCATAGTCTCTCTCTGAGCGAAGTGCAACGAGCCCGATATTGTTTGAAGACTGTGAACCAATCGCATGATACTCAAATGTTGTTTGAGCATCTACTTCTTCTGCTCGAACCGAATCTATATCAGAAACTCGGCCATCTGAGAACAAATGAAAGAAATACGGCTCTCCCCCTTTGAGTTCATCAAGTTCATGAGACTCTGTTATCTCCCCCGCCTCGTTCGTTGCGTTCACAATTCTTTTAGGCCGTTGTGCTTGAGCGAGACGATACGCTTCTGCAATTGAAGAAGGGGCATCTGATTGTGTGATTGAGTTGATCGAGTTGATCAGTTCAGATTGATCGCTCGTAAACGATGTAATGATCTCAGCGTTTGCATCGAATGCGATGATCATCGCTTCGTCTGCTTTCTCACCTTGCGAGAACATTGAAGGCTCTCGCATGGATTGCACGAGTTCGATAGCTTGTTTCTTTGCTTCTTCGAAACGAGTTTGCTTTCCGAGATCAGTTTGCCCATCAACCGATGCCATCGAAGCAGAGCGATCGATCATCAGAATAAATTTTTGACCAGATGAAACAGATGACGCAGAACGAGGTTGAGCAAGACCAAAAATGATCAATCCAAGAACAATGAGTTGTAGAAACAAGAGCAAGTTCTTACGGAGTCTTTGAAAAGGCGCGTTCGCCTGAAGATCTTGAATCGCTTTCTTCCAGAGCAATGTCGAAGACACCTCTCGTGGGATCCGCCGGAGCTTGAGAAAATAAAGTATCACAAGCGCAGGGATAGCAATAGCAGCGACGATTGCAGCAAGCATTGGGGTTGCCCATGTCATGAAAGATTGGTACTCCGAAGCAATGTGTGGATCCGATGTTAAGTATACTCTGAATGAGACCAAATGGATGCACATGCGATCCAGAGTCCATATGAAAAAACAACGGGTTGATTCAACCCGTTGTTACATTTGGTCATGGTTAAAGATTTCAACGACGTCGGCGACCGACAAGCAAACCACCCATCCCCATAAGAACCACCGAAGCAGGTGCAGGAACAGCACGCGCCGAGAAACCATCAATCCCGATCCTCGTTGCATTAGTCCCAATATCTGAGTGATACGACGCGTTCCCTCCGAAATCAAAAGTAACGATCGAGCTTGTTGCAGTGAAGACGAGTGACTGCGATTCCCAAGTGTTTAATCCGTCAATATCACCCGGGTCACTTAGGATTGTTGAATCCCAATCGCTGATACTTGCTCCAACGATCGCAACATCGAGTGCGTCGTCATTCCCGATCCATCCAGATGGGGTTGACCAATACAGGGTTGAATAAAAATCAAGACTATAAGTTTCGCCGATTGTGAATCCTGATAACGAGAGACGTGCGACTTCGTTGGAAATCGCATTTGGGCTTGCTAAGTCAAACTGATTGAGCCAAAGCCCCGCGTCATCTGCCGCACCTGACAATGTTGTTGTGGGCACAAAGAACAAGTCATACCCAACATCTGGAGTTGCGTTTATAGTCGTCCATCCCGGAAGGAAGTTGCCTGCAACACCTGTCGTACTCGAAGTACCAAATTCTGACCAACCTGTAGTTGTGTAATCGACTGTTGATTGTGCAGAAACAATCGTCGCGGTGCATGACAATGCTGCGACTGTAGCGAGCTTATTCATTCGATTTCCTCTCTTCACTCTTCTCTTCACTCTTCTTTTAAGCCTTTAGATCGATTGGCTCTAATGAGAAGATACATGAGAATGTGTGTGATTCGTTGCATGAAAGGTAGAATTTTCATAAATTCTATTGTGTGATACTCTGATATCGAAGAATGAACAGAGACGGTCTCCCAAAGTTAAGATGATTCGCTCTAATCAGTGGAGAACAAGATTCACCCCTTCGGCATCTTCGAAGACACTGACAAACCAGTCAAACACTGTAGTTCCTATACCTCGTTTTGCACATTTAATTTCTTGAGCAATCTGGCCTCTTGCGGTTGGATGCCAACCCGTGAGCCGAATCTCAAGCTGCCTTATTGTTTCTGGAAATCCCAAAGCGAGTTGTGATGCTCGGTGATTGTGCCATACAAACTCACAAGGCGGCTCGACACCATACCCACCGTATAGACAATCGTAGAGCGCATCAAGATTTGATCCGAAGTAGTTTCCATCGCCACCTACTGCCACCCCTATTACTTGATAGAAATCTTCCGTCGATTGGATTAAAGCGCCGTCAAACTCAATTCGAGTATTTTGCAGAGGATCATGCATATTCACCGAAGTACGCCACGTTTACGGAGATAGTCGAGCAGGAGCGTGTCGATTGGAGTGTCCGTCTGGATTGTTAACGCGGTGATTTCTCTGCGAGCACAGAAATCTCTTAACCCTTGACAATACGCAGCGAGGTTCTCTTTGTATTTCTTGAGTAATGGAGCGGAAATAGTCACTTCAGCCATATCTCCATCTTCGACATCACGAAGTTGAAGATCTCCCGCGATGTCAGGTTCAACTTCCTGAGGCGAGAGCGTCTGTATCGCAAAGACATCGTACCCGCGTCCCACCAACATCCGGAGTCCCGTCTCGTATCCTTCCTTCATCAGGAAATCTGAGAGAACAATCATCACACCTTTCCCTCGTCTTGTCATCGCGATCCGTTTGCATGCTTGTGCGAAATCGGTAGACCCTTCGGGTTCGATCGAACAGAGGAATCGAGCAAGATCATGCGTTCTTCGTCGGCCTCGAAGGTCTCGGATGTTCCCTGCGATTGACTTATCCCCTCCTGGAATAACAAGCTCATCGCGAAGCCCAACCGCAGTCACTGCAACTCGGTTCAGATTAATGAGCCCGATGTATCCCATCGCCATTGCGACTTGTTGCATGTAATAAAACTTGTTGGGTTCGCCACAATCTGAAGAGGCAGACGCGTCAATAACGATATGAAGCGACAAATCCTCTTCTTCCATGAAGAGTTTCATGAAGAATCGATCGAGACGCGCGTAGATATTCCAATCAATATGACGAAGATCATCTCCAGTTGCGTAAGGTCGATGATCCGCGAACTCGACGGATTCTCCTCGTTTCTTGCTTCTGCGTTCGCCCTTGAGTTTCCCTGCAAAGATCTTCTTCGACGACACATCCAGTTGAGAAATCTTCGCGATAAGCTGAGACGAGAGTAGTTCATCGATTGTTGTTGGACGAGTTGGATTTTCTGATCGCAACATAGATTAGATCCCCGCCATCGCGGTGGGTTGTGTAGGAGTGAGTTTCAAGATCTCTTGTACAAGTGCATCACTATCTACTCGATCTGCTTCTGCTTCAAAGTTGAGCAAGATTCGATGACGAAGACAAGACATTGCGACATCTTGAATATCTTGATAACTCACATGGAACCTGCCATCGACCAGCGCTCGAACCTTACCTGCAAGGATCAACGCTTGAGCGCCACGTGGAGATACACCACATCGGATATAGCGATTGGTAGGACCGTTTGCACCGCCCGCCGCGGTATCCGTTTCAGGGTGAGTCGCAAGAACCAATCTCGCTGCGTATTGCTTCACATGTGGCGCAACGACAACAGATTTAACGAGCCCCTGCATGTCCAAGATGCGTTGGCCATCAACGATCGCAGAAGCTTCCGGATTATGCGCCCCTGTGGTTCGATCAATAATCTCCATTAAATCTGCAAGCCCTGCATACCCTACATCAACCTTGAGTAGAAAACGATCAAGCTGAGCTTCAGGGAGTGGGTAAGTACCCTCTTGTTCAATTGGATTTTGAGTTGCTAACACGAGGAAAGGTTCATCGAGCGTGTAGGTATGTCCTGCAACTGTTACCGAGTGCTCTTGCATTGCTTCGAGTAATGCAGATTGAGTCTTGGGAGTCGCACGATTGATCTCATCTGCAAGCAGAATCTGCGCAAAGATCGGACCTCTTTGGAACTCAAAAGATCGTTTACCGCTGTCAGGATCTTCAGAGACAATGTTGGTTCCGATGACATCTGCAGGCATTAAGTCAGGGGTAAACTGTATCCGATTAAATGGGAGTGACAGTGTCTTTGCGAGTGTCCGGACGAGCAATGTTTTACCTAAACCCGGGACGCCTTCGAGCAATACATTACCACCTGCGAAGAGACAAACAAGAACCGCGTCAACGACTTGCTGTTGTCCCACCATGACCTTTCCGATCTCGGAACGGAGATTAGAAAATGTTTCACGGAATGCATCGCATTCTGCTTTTACCTCTTGTGGAGTATCCATTGATTCGTTCATTGCCATCGTTCACTCCTTGCGGCGATTCCCACGCCGATTCATCATCAACTGAGTTTATGATTCGTTTATATCGTCACGAGCACGTTTCTTTGCTGCTCGCAATGCGCTAAGCGCATCCATTGGTTCTGTATCCTTCTCGATTGTCCTCTTCGGTTTACCAATCGTGGGTTTAGTAGTCTCTTCTTCTCCCGACATTGCGATTGGTTCGCTCGTCTTTGGAGCATCAATTGGCGCTTCAAACTTGCGAGATGATGACATGCGATCATCATCACCTGTTCGTGATGACGCCCTTGTGCGTGCTGCTCGCATTGCTTGAGTTGAATCCGTCGATCGATCAGTTTCCTTCGATGCGCCTCTTCGTACAAATGCAGCGATCATCGCGGGATCAATCCGGACTCTTCGGACCGCAACATCCATTAGAAACACACCGATCCCGATCATCGCGAAGACAAGCCAAACCGGAGTCAGCGCAACTGGCACTTTAACACCATCTCGGGACCAGAGATCCGCGCTCATTGGATCAGTTGAAAGTTCTCGTCCACCTGTGATCGACGCAACTTGTCGCAACAAGGGAAGATTAGTTGAGAGTGCTTTGAACTCATCTGCGAACGGACGAGTCACTGCTGCTTGTGCGCTCCCTGCAAGGACTCCCCCATCACTGTTCGCTGCACGATATTGAAGGTTTATTACATATGCGCCTGCTTGATCACTATTGAATTCACCTTCGTATCGTCCTGGACCGACTTGCTGGACTTCAATTCCGAGTCCTTGCCCATCTGGGGTTGCTGCTCTAGCTTGGAAATCTGCGAAGTTGAGTCGTTCACCTTCAGGATCAAATGCTTCGACGATGACTCTCGTCTTGTCTCCCATGTTTTCTGTCGACACGCGCATTGTTGCGCTCCCGCTTGGACGCATTGCCCAACGGATGTGTTGTTCCCAAAATTGATCGAAACCTGACCAACCAACCCACGAAGGTGTCCACCGTGTAGAAACGTCAGAAGTGAATGTAACGACTCGGCCTAGGCCGTGTTGCCATTGAGCTGCGATCGGGTCCTCTTCCTTCCCTCTCAGAGTCACCAAGCTCAATCCTTCACGAGGCGCAGTCACTACATAGCCGTTAATCTCAGGAACTGAAGTAATCCCACGCATTGTTTCTGTCGGAACACCCGTGCGTGCAGGAGAAAATGATTCCCCTTCCCAGATTAATGCTCTACGGATCGTTTGCGCTTCTTTGATGAAAATCTGAGGGAGTGTTGCGAGTGCATTATTTGCAACTGCGTAGTAGTTTCCGCCTGTAACTTGTGCCATTGTGCGAAGCGTATTCGTATCGTTTGGAGAATGTGGATTCACTCCAACTGCTGAGATCGTGATACCTGCTTGTTTAAACTTGCGAAGCAACGATCGTGACATTGAAGGATCGCCGTCTGAAATTACAATACAGTGTTTTTGCCCTGCTGCCGCATTGGATAACCCACTAAGCGCGAGTTGTAACGAGGGGTCAAAGCTAGGCATATCTCCGAAGGATAAATTCTGGATTGCACGTTTTACAGAACTACGATCTCCAACTGGAGTGAGTGGATAGATCCAATCTGTTCCCCCAAAACCTTGATACTCGATGATCCCGACTAGATCGAGTCTTGAAAGAGTATCCACTGCTGAGTTACAAATTTGTTTGCCATAAAATACGCCGCGCGGAATTTCTACAGAGTGAATAACAAGCGCCAGCGCTCCGCGAGGCATCTGTCTTTTTTGCGGCGGATCCAGACGGATCGGTAATGCGTCAGCTAACGGCGACCCAATCCATCCACCAGCGCCGAACGATTCTGGACCACCAACCATCACGAGTCCACCACCCGAATCTTTGATGTATTGACGCATGATCTCTTGTTGAGCTTCTGAATACGAATACGCGGATTGATTAAGGAAGACTACAGCTTCGTATGACGCGAGTTCAGGTAGAGTCGATGGGAACTGAGCTGAAGTAATTCGGACTGACTTTAGTCCTGCTTTGGCAAGAACTTTTTCAAACTGCTCTGCTTCATCGTCAGTTTCAGCAACGATAAGGACACTACCTTCTGATCCGACAAAGGTGATAGCGCTCCCTCGGTTGTTCTCTGGGATCGAGTCTCCGATTGTGCTTGCTTGCTCACCATCTTGAGTCAACGCGGTTAACGGCTCAAAGACCGCCTCATACGATACTGCTCCTGGACGTTGAACTTCAACAGAAACCGCGAGTACATTGCGTCCCTCTTTGAGTTCAACAATTTTTCCAAGTTCATCGGACGCTGCATTGAGATCAATGATTGTCCCATCTTGTGAAATCAGCAATCGACCAATCGCGGGTACTGTCGAACTGAGTACCACTTTGAGTGTGATGGTTTCCCCAACACGCACATTTGCAGGAGTCTGAACTGCTTCTAATATCACTTCTTCTGCGTACGCAAACTCAACCGGAAGTACATCAATCGGGATCCCTTGAGCTTTCGCTGCTTGTGCGGCGCGTAACAATGAACCATCTGTTTCGTTACCGTCTGAGATCAACACAATCCGATTTGCAACTGAATCAGGAGCAGAAGCAATCGCAAGACTAATTGCTTTCATCAGATTCGTGCCATCGGTATCCCCGATGAACTGACGATCTACTCGAGTTGTTGCTCTGGAAACCAATGATTGTGTATAAGCATTTTCTGCAACTGTAATCACTCCAAGCTCATCATCAGCTTTTCGCGAGTTGGGTTGTGATTGAGCAATATATTGATCAATCTGTTCTTGAGCTCCTATCGGGATTGATTGTGAAGCATCAACAATGACTGTTACGCCGACATCTTCTGATGTCTTTTTGAGCGACGGTTCCGCGAGCGCTCCAACAATGAACACTATCGCAAAGAGCCGAATCAGGAGCGCAGCAACCCGAGACCCATTTCCTAAACCCGAGATACTCTTTCTCGCGATGAAAATCGTTAAAAAACCAAATATTGGAATGAGCAATAGATAGATCTCAAGTCCAAACTGAATCGGACCAAGCGATAGATTTGCAAGTTGTAGATTGGAAAACATCAAGGAGATTCACTCCCGTTGATACCGAATCGATCAACAACCAAATCCCATTGATCGAGCTCATGTCCGATTTGGGATACTCCCAGTGGGAGATCACATATCTGCAATCGATTGTTCCCTGAATCGAGTATCACAATCTGATCCTTATTCTCTGAGTTTGTAATCACGCCACATGCCCATGGTTGAGCAAGCTGTCCTTCTGCTCTTCCATCAACTCCATACTTCCAGAGAAGTTCTCCGGATTCAATATTGATACATCGTATCCGATTTGCGCCGAACTCGGTGATCAATGCCGTCCCATCATCGAGAACTGTCAATCCATACGGGAATCGATATGCATCATTAGAAACATTGAGCGGATGTCCAAACCATTGAATGAGCTGAGATTGACTGTTCTCAAAGTTTGCAATCTGCAATCGCCCAACTCGATGATGACTCGCATCTGTAACGATCAGTTCTCGAACTCCTTGAGGATTTGTCCAGAGAGCAATCGATTGAGGCCGACTTAATGCGACTGGACCATCAGAAGCATCTACTTCCTCGCTTGCAGTCCCGATTTGATATTCAAACACAAACCCAGGACCTTCAGTTGGAGCAATCGTGTTCACATTCGATTGACGGATCACTTTGAATCGACTGATCCGATCGTTCCCGCCGTATTCTGATACATAGAGATGACTCACTTCCCCATTTTCATCAACTTCTACAGCAACATCTGTTGGATAAACAAAGTAACTTGGACCTTCTCCAAATGATCCAAACATGATGTCAGGTTCAGTTGCAACTGCAATATCAACATCAGGCAATGGAAGCTCGTACATCAACACGCGATGTTCATGGGTATCTGCGATGTAGATTGCGAGATTGGAACCGTCAATTGCTGACGGCCCAACCGTCACACCAGTAGGTTTACCTCTGTCCCATCTTGGAGTATGGACTGATCCAATCACAGACCCTGATTCGAGATCCAAGATTTGAACTCGTGCAGTTTTGTCAATGATCGCTGCAAAAGGATGATCGTTCTCAATAAAGACATCCATTGCTCTGGGATACACATATTGACCCTGTTGCGAACCAGATTCACCTAAGATACGATTTACTCGAAGTGTCGGATCAGCGTCTGCATCATAAATTTCGTCTCCGCACCCGAACAAAGAGAGCGCAGAGATAGCAACAATTGAGCTGTAAACGAGATGTCCCCATAATCGAGATTCCATCTTCATATCGCGAATCATACGAACATTTACCGCCTTGTGCGCTCTGAGTTGCCAAAACTAACTAACAAGAGCATCGCACCCAATGAACCTAATAATCCGATCAAGAGCAGGTTCACCCCCGCTGCGGAGAGTTGCTCCAATCGAGCGTAATGAAGATCAGAGAGAAGTTGTTGTGGCAAATTATTCATCCCAGGAGGACGCACAATCACAGATGCTTCTATCTCATAGAACGAGTAGAGCCCCGCGATGAGTGAACCACCGACAATTGGCATCCAAACACTCGGCCAGACAGTCAAGACCCATCCGCTGATCCCGCCGCCGGCGATTTGCCAACGAAGAGATTTTCGTTCTAAAGATTCCGAAGACGCACACAACGCGCCAACCAAGACTCCAAGGAACGACGCTCGAATACAAGAAGCAAGAAATGCTCCGACCCATCCTGTTGAGATCAGTTCAAAGGGAGATCGAGCAATCGAAGCTCCAATAAGCACCCCAGGGATGAGCCCAAGTACACAGATCACAAAGACAACAACTGATGTCACTCTTCGGATAAATACAGATTGATGACCAAGATTCATCGCAACGAGAACCGTGAGCAAGAACACAGCGCCCCCAGTCGCAATCGCGATTAACCCTGAATCTCGTACTGCTCCGGATTCAAGCCTCCAGAAATGTATCAATGAACGGAGATCATCCAAACTTATCAACATCATGAGTATGGGAAACAATCCCCCAAGAAAGAACACAACATAAGAAAGGACGAGTATTGATTTAGGAACGATTGCATCTCGTTGCCCGCGATCATCTTCTATCGTTTCAGCCTCTTTGTGAACAAAGTTCTTCGTAAGAATACGTGCTCCAATGATCCCTGCAACGAGAGTCGGCCAAGCGCTCAACCAGATCCCCCCCCATTGATCAACTGGTTTTTCTGCGAGTTGTCTCCAAATCACGATCGACCAAGTTTCTAGTTGAGCAAGATGCAGCGCGGTTGCAGAACCAAACATCAAGATCAAAATCAAAATCCAGGCGCGAATAAGCACACGCAGATGTAGACGAACCCAGAATATCAATCGCCCGAGTCTTCCAAGAGGTTCTAACGCGAGCATTTCGTTGAAGAGATTGGATTGACGCCCAAAACTCGATGCGATGAATACCCCCGCTATCGGCGCACTCCATATACCCAAACCAATGATCGCAATCGCGTATCCAACCCAAATTGTGACCCAACGATGTGAATCGGAGCTCGTTGCAAAGCTCAATAATGCGTGTCCAACGATTGAACCTGGATCTCTTATAAGGTTCCCAGCTGCATAAACCATCGTAGAAGGGAGCCAGATAGGGAGAATTAACAATGCTGCAATGAATCGTCGACGAGAATTCCCAGATCGAGACGCAAGCACTCGACCCAATGGGATACCCATGCACACACCGATCAAAGCGATAAGCCCTGCAACAGATATTGAACGAAAGAGCAAACTTAACCTACTGAAGCTCAGTCCAATTTCTGCAAAATCGATCAAATCGGAATGTTGAATGCCCCATTTAATCGATCGAATGATCTCAACTAAGGTGGAAGATGACAAAAGAACAACCATCGCAATCAAAACAACCATCGGCAGATATGTGAGCCGATTCCATGAGAACGATTTGCGAGGGTCTTGTACGGGCATATCCAGAGTCTACCCTCTCAGGATCATCAAAGATCGTCACAGATCGAGAGAAGATCGGTTCAGTTCGCGTTGATCGACATTAGAGGGTATGATTACTATTCAGCAAGCAAGGCGATCAAAGATCCGTCGATTTGTTCATGCAAGCTGATCGGGGACACGAGAATACACTACGGTTGATGAGAACCAGTACACAACAGACTATATACCATGATAGATATCCGCAAACTTAAAGAACTCGTTCGATTAATGGTTGAAAATGAACTCACAGAAATCGACCTGCACGATCAACAAGAAACTGTAACAATTAAAAGAGGCAGCGATCAAGGGACAGTCGTCCAACATCAACCCGTGATCTACGGCGGAGGCGGAGGAGCTGCCACTGCAGATGCGCAAGCAGCCCCAGCGCACGCTGCTCCTGCTGTTGCCGCTGCTCCAGCGCCTGCAAATGACGACGCGAACCTCAAAGCGATCGAATCTCCAATGGTCGGTACTTACTACGCAAAAGCAAACCCAGATGCTAAGTGCTTTGCTTCAGTGGGTGATTCAGTCGGACCAGATACTGTCGTTTGCCTTGTAGAAGCTATGAAAGTCTTCAACGAGATCAAAGCAGAGCAATCGGGGGTGATTGAAAAAATCCTCGTCAATGACGGAGACGCAGTAGAGTTTGGACAAAAGCTCTTCCTGCTCAAGTAAACTCAGTTCTTTTTTTCGGATTGCCCCTCATCCTGTATTTCTCACAAACTCTTTTCTGTTGAACTACACCCATATCTGTATGGAGTGTTTGAAAGTCGAGCGTAGAGATCATGTTTAGTCGCGTTTTGATTGCTAATCGTGGAGAGATCGCACAACGTATCATGCGTGCGTGTCGTGAACTCGAAATCGAGACTGTTTGCGTATATTCAACTGCAGACAAGGATGCTCCGTATCTAAAAGATGCAGACGAAGCAATCTGCATCGGACCTGGTCCTTCTAAGGATTCATATCTCAATATCTCTCGAATTATTTCAGCCGCTGAAGTAACTGATGTTGACGCGATCCATCCAGGATATGGATTCCTCTCAGAGCGTGCAGATTTTTCCGAAATCTGTAGAGATTGCAAAATCGAGTTCATCGGCCCATCCCCAGAAGCAATGGGCAAACTCGGTGACAAAATTGAAGCAAAGCGATACGCTCGAGCTGCTAAAGTCCCAGTCTTCCCAGGTACCGAAGGCGAAATCGAAGAACTCGAAGAAGCAGTCGAAGTCGCCGCAGAGATCGGGTATCCCGTCATCATCAAAGCGTCCGCAGGCGGCGGCGGCCGAGGCATGCGCATCTGTCGCAACGAAGCATCACTCAGAACGAATGTTGCCAAAGCCCAACAAGAAGCGCTCGCCGCTTTCGGTAACGGCGGAGTCTTCGTAGAAAAATTCCTCGAGCACGCAAGACATGTCGAAGTCCAAGTCATCGGTGACAAACACGGAAATGCAATCCATCTCTGGGAACGTGATTGCTCAATGCAACGCCGACATCAGAAGATCATCGAAGAAGCGCCCGGGCCATTGATCGAACGCAAGAAAATCGAAAAGGTCTGTGAAGCCGCCGCGAAACTTGTCAAATCCGCAGAATACAGCGGCGCCGCAACCGTCGAGTTCTTGATGGACGATCATCAGAATTTCTATATGCTCGAAGTGAATACTCGCGTTCAAGTTGAGCACCCGATTACTGAGATGATTACAGGGGTCGACATCGTCAAGACTTCGATACAAGTCGCCGCGGGGGAAAAACTAGCACACAAGCAAAAAGATATCAAAGTCAACGGACACGCAATTGAGTGTCGAATCAATGCCGAAGATCATACGAAAGACTTCCGCCCTTCTGCGGGGCTGATCGAAACATATCGCGCTCCTGGAGGACTTGGTGTTCGCATTGATTCTCATGTATGTGCAGGGTACAGAGTCCCACCCAACTACGACTCGATGATCGGCAAACTGATTGTTCATGCAGAATCTCGCGAAGCTGCAATCACACGCGCCTCTCGCGCTCTTCATGAGTTCGAAATCGGTCCAATCAAAACAACAATCCCATTGCATCAAGAACTGATGCAAAACTCCGACTTCAAAAAAGGCGGCGTGGACATCCACTATCTTGAGCGACTGCTTAAAGGGTAACACAAAGGGTTCAACATGGGCGCGATCCGTAGTGTTGCAGAAGTTGTACTCAACGCTCAGGATCTCAATGCGCTCGTGCGATTTTACAAAGATGTCATGGGCTTTGGGTTTCACAACCAATACCCAAAGCAGAATCCGACCATTGTATTTCTAGAAATTTCGTCGAGCGATTCCCCATTGGGCACTGCTCATCCATCGATGTTGGTTCTGATCGATCCGGATCGTCATCCCTCTGCACGCGGGAAGTTTGATCCGCCGACGAATCGAGCATTCTCATTGAATCATCTCGCATTCGAGATTGATGAAGCTGAGTATGAAACAGAAAACGCTCGATTGAACTCTCTCAATATCTCTACGAATCTCGTTCAATTTAAACATGTGCGAGCAAAAGCGATCTTCTTCCAAGACCCTGAAGGAAACCGACTCGAACTCATCTGCCATGACTCAAGTGTGAACGAAGAAGATGCGATACAAGCAGATATTGAAACTGATCGCAGTATTCAAAACGCTATTGATCAGTTCGATTCCGAATCAAACATAGACAATTAGTCTTCTATTGAACTCATTGGGAGAGTTCCTACTTGTTGTCCGTTTTCATTTACGATAACAAATACAGGGTTTCCATTTACGGAATCAAATCCACCGATCTTCAATTGTTGATCTGCATCAGCAGCTTTGATCGCCGCAGCTTGGGATTGATGGAACGCGAGCAAGTTTGTAGGCTCATGAGCACTCGCACTGTTCGGAGTCGTGTTCGCTGCAATCGCGATCAGGAATCCGAGTCCGAGCACACAAGTGCAGAGCTTCCAGTATCCAGAAGCGTCCTTATAAATAGCCTCTGTAGTTGGATTCGAAGTTGTTGAATCTGTCATCTCAGCCTCCCGGTTGTAGCTCGTCCGTTTGACGAGTTATCGTCCATTCCCAGAGGGAGTTGAAGCCAAACCAAATACCGGGTGATAACAATCAAAAAAACAACAATCCGGAGGGTCATCCGGATTGCGTTTGCCTATTTTGGCAGAGAGAGAAAGAGAGTTTTTGAACGCTAGCTTGGTATACCTAGCGTGGATTCGTGTTTTTATCAGCGATTTCCACTGACAACTTGAATGTACATCAGGAATTTTGATGTGCCAGCCAATGTATATGTTTTTCTCGGGCCTAGTGGGTTATGGGCTCGTTTTTGCCCATAAGAAGGCGGTTTTTGCGATTAAAAAAGTGTTTCTTTTTTTAGATAGAGGCGTATGATTGATGCCACGAACTCGTTTTCGACATCTTGGCTTTGACCATGAGAAGGAACACAAATGACCACTGCAATCGAATCGAACCTCGCCATCAACGGCGGTACCCCAGTCTTCGAATCAAATGTCCCGTTTATGGCGGTCGGGTTAACCGAGAAAGATATCGCAGCCGCGACTGAAGTACTCCAATCTGGAATGCTCAGAGCAGCAAGCAAGTGTGCCGCACTCGAAGAAGAGTTTGCAAAGCAATCAGACGCAAAACATGGACTCACATGTGCAAACGGCACATGCGCACTCCAACTCGCCTACGGCAGCCTCCTCGAGCGAGGAGATGAAGTCATCGCTCCTGCATGGACTTACATCGCGACAGTCTCCATGCTCGTTGCAGCTGGTGCCAATGTCGTCTTCTGTGATTGTCTCGAAGATTCATACCAAGCAGACCCCGCAGACATTGAAGCAAAGATCACTCCAAATACAAAAGCAATCGCAGTCACCCATCTCTACGGAATCCCTGTAGACATCGACGCGATCGAAGCGATTGCGAAAAAGCATAACCTTAAAGTCATCTACGACAGCGCTCAGGCGCATCTCGCAGAATACAACGGCAAAGGCATCGGCGCCTTCGGCGACGCATGCACCTACTCCTTCTAC
>JARGPA010000032.1 GCA_029213305.1 Phycisphaerales bacterium | reverse complement strand
GCTTCACGAATCCGACCATCGGTGTTTAGATACACCAAAGGGACACCCTTACAAGTTTTTCCAGACGATGAAACCGCTGATTCACCATCACGCGGCACAAGACACCCGCCGTTCCCATCTTGATGAGCAATCACCGCAAAGCGGACTTCCCCAAACGATTCTGGATGCACCTCGCACCCAAGCACCTTTGCATAGAACGAGCACGCCCGATCCAGATCATCCACTGGAATATCCATCCAAACAAACCGGTTCTTCTCGCTATTAATGTCAGACATTGTTATCGTCTCCAAGTTTATCCATTAACTTCTGAATACCCGCATGCACTTGCTTTCGGTTTTTCTTACTTGAAATCCACTTCGGAATTCGGCTATTCAAGCTTGAGTTGACGCACCCTTCCCCGGTGTTCCGAGTTCGCAGATCGGCAGCAACATACCCTTCAAGCCATTCAACATGTTCACGGTTCAAGGCCCATAGCCGCCTACCACAGCAAGGAGTTTGTAGCCAAAGCGGGGCTTGTGAATAATGTTCACAAGCGTGCCGTAAATCATTGCTGTATGCCCAGAAGGAGCGGTGTTCGTATTTCTTTGCATAACCACAACTGCAGCATGTCAAAGTTGCAGAATGTGATTCTTGTGGTGAAACCTGAGCTCGCAGTCGACAACGAGGGCACTCAACAAGAACGCCTTTTCTATATAGATTCCAGATGGTTTCTTGCGGTTGTTCATTAAATGTATCCTTTGTCATGGTGTGAGAGTATAGAAACAAAAAAACGAGCAGCATTTGCTGCTCGATTGAGTCATGAATTGTCGTCACAAATTACGCCAACTGGCGGCTCTCATTCAACTTCTTACGAATCACTGTATGAAGAATCCCGCCATTACGGAAGTATTCGATCTCTACTGGTGTATCAACTCGACACATCGTTACAAACTCGAATGTGCTCCCGTCAGGGCGCGTTGCACGAACAGGCACATCGCATCTTGGTGACAGATCCGCAGGCATCAATACATCGAACGATTCATCGCCCTTGATGCCCAAGCTCGCAGCGGTATCGCCGTTCTTGAACACAACAGGAAGCACACCCATAAACACAAGGTTGCTACGATGGATCCGCTCGAAGCTCTCTGCGATCACTGCTTTCACTCCAAGCAACAAGGTGCCCTTCGCGGCCCAGTCACGCGATGAGCCCATGCCGTAATCTTTGCCCGCGATGACAACGAGCGTTGTACCCGCTTTCTTGTAGTCCATCGCCGCGTCGTAGATGTACTCGACAGGCGCTGAAGTAAGATCATTACCTTTGGTAAAGTTGCGTGTCCATCCACCTTCAGGCTGGTTATCACCATCCGCTGCGATCTTGTTCTTTACTCGAACATTGGCAAATGTACCACGAGTCATCACTCGATCGTTCCCGCGTCGTGAACCAAACGAGTTGAAGTTGCTCACAGGAACACCTTGCTCGATGAGGTATTGTCCTGCAGGAGTTTCAGGTTCGATCCGACCCGCAGGGGAGATGTGATCTGTCGTAACAGAGTCCCCAAGCAAGCAGAGCACGCGAGCATCCGTGATTGCGCCAAACCCTGGAGCATCTTCAGTCATGCCTTCAAAGAATGGTGGATTCTGAATGTAAGTTGACTTGTCTTCCCATGGGAACAAGTCACTCTTGGAAACAGGAACCGCATTCCATGCTTCGTTTTCACTATAAACCGAACCATACTTTGCAACGAACTGCTCAGTCGTGACACATGATTGAACCGCTTCTTGCACTTCCTGGTTTGTAGGCCAGATATCCTTAAGATAGACATCTTTCCCATCAGGTGTCTGACATAAAGGTTCGTTGTACACATCAATATCAATCCGACCTGCCATCGCATAAGCAACAACAAGCGGTGGAGATGCAAGGAAGTTGCCCTTAATCTCAGGATGGATTCGTCCTTCAAAGTTTCGGTTCCCTGACAAGATAGAAGTCACCGCGAGGCCGCCTTCTTTGATCCCGTTCTCGATCTCACTTGGAAGTGGTCCTGAGTTACCGATACATGTTGTACATCCGTATCCAACGGTGTTGAATCCAATCGCATTGAGATCATCTGTCAAGTTTGCTTTATCAAGGTATTCTGTTACAACCTTGGACCCTGGCGCCAATGAAGTCTTCACCCAAGGTTTCCGATTCAGCCCAAGCGCTCGCGCCTTGCGTGCAACCAATCCCGCGGCGACTAGCACATCGGGGTTCGATGTATTGGTACAGCTTGTGATCGCCGCGATCACGATCGAACCATGCTTGAGATCAGATTTCATACCAACATGATCAGGATGTGATTCTTGGGTATGTGTAATCTCAACACTCTTGTTTACATCTGCAGGATCAATTCCCAAACCCTGTGGCCCCATCGGACGAACAAGCATCTCAGAAAATGCCGTATGCAATGAATCAAGCTCAATCCGATCCTGTGGCCGCTTCGGTCCTGCAACACATGGTTTCACCGTTGAAAGATCAAGCTCTAACGAAGCGCCAAACTCAGGGACAGGCGCATCAGGAGTCCAGAAGAACCCGCTTGCCTTTGCCCATGCTTCAGTCAATGCACATTCTTCTTCGCTCTTACCTGTGAATCGGAAGAACTCGATTGTCTTCGCGTCTATCGGGAAGAATCCACAAGTCGCGCCGTATTCAGGAGCCATATTTGCGATCGTCGCACGATCTGGGATGGAGAGCTGTTCCATGCCTTCGCCGAAGAACTCAACGAACTTCTCAACTACACCGTGTGCACGAAGCATCTGAGTCACAGTCAATACCAAATCTGTCGCGGTCGCACCCTCAGGCAACTTCCCTTTGAGTTTGAATCCAACAACTTCAGGAGTCAACATGTAGACTGGTTGTCCGCACATGACTGCTTCTGCTTCGATCCCGCCGACACCCCAACCGAGTACGCCAACGCCGTTGATCATCGTTGTGTGCGAGTCGGTACCTACAAGTGAGTCTGGATAAACCCACTGTGTGCCTTCAACAGACTTGCTCAAACAACCTCGTGCGAGATACTCAAGGTTTACCTGATGCACAATACCAGTCGCAGGGGGAACCGCTCTAAAGTTATCAAGTGACTCCTGCCCCCATTTGAGGAATGTGTATCGTTCATTGTTTCGTGAGAACTCTTTCTCTGCATTGATTGTCAACGCAACGAATGTTGCAAAGTCATCGACTTGAACCGAGTGATCAATCACCAAGTCGCATGCAACTGCTGGGTTGATCTGCTCTGCGTCGCCGCCGAGATTCTTCATCGCGTCGCGCATCGCTGCGAGATCAACAACACAGGGAACACCCGTAAAGTCTTGCAACACGACTCGTCCAGGCATGAAAGGCATCTCAACCGAGTTGACAGATCCCGCGTTGTAGTTTGCGAGACCCTTGATGTCATCTTGAGTGACGATGAACTCGTCATGATTCCGGACCATCGCTTCGAGCAATACCCGGATCGAGTACGGCATCTTCGAGATATCCCCAAGCCCTTGCTCCTGGAGAGCTTTGAGTCGGACATACGAATATGTCTCGCCGTTGATTTCGAGATTGTCTTTTGCGTTAAACGGGTCACTAGTCATTTTCGAGCTCCTTGCATTGTCTTGAGGCGTTATCTGCCCAACTACAAGAAGTATCGGCTCAATAACTCCATGAATCAAATCAATCATATTTACAAGATTGATAGATATGGGTTATGACATGATTCCCATTCTCTATAACGATTGATGAACCATATCAAATACGAAATGCAACTGTTCAATAACTGTTTAGAAATGCGTTCAAGGGTCTCGATGAAACGAACCCGTCGTTTTAAAGTCTGACTCAGAAATACGAATCACGACATGACCGATCTTGTCCCCAGAATCAACATATGAATGAGCACTCACAATCTCTTTGATTGGGAACACTCGATCGATTGAAGCTTGGATTCGTTGTTCGCTACATTTTCTGACAAGTTCATCAAGATCTGTTCCACGGTACGATGCAAACTGGAAGAACACTTTCTTTTTATGAAACATAGATCGAGCAAATCCCCGAACCATTTGTGATACGTGTGGGTTCGCAAGGATGTACCGGCCATTCTCGTTTAATGATCGCAAGCTCTTCGAGTATGAACTCTTCCCAACTGCGTCAAAAATTACATCGTACTGAGTTCCATTCTGAGTAAAGTCTTCGCGTTCATAGTCAATCACTTTGTCTGCACCGATCGACAACAACATATCGAGTTTGTCCGATCGATCAACCCCTGTGACTAGTGCACCTGAGTCTTTCGCAAGTTGCACTGCAAATGATCCGATGCTCCCCGCAGCGCCAACGATCAATACTCGATCACCTTTCTCGATCCGTGCTTTACGGATGTAATGAAGTGCATTGAGTCCACCGGTTGGCAAGGTCGATGCATCTTCAAACCGAACATTGTCAGGCAATTTTGATACTGCTTTTTTCTCAACATTCAAACAGGCAAACTCTGCATGCCCACCCATTTGTACTTCTGGTGCTGCAACGATTTGATCACCAATCGAAAAGTTTTGAACGTCCTTTCCAAGTTTGGTGACGATACCTGCTAAATCTTGTCCGAGTACGCGAACTCGCTTTGGTTTCAAAACTCCTGAATAAAGTCTTAAGGGAACCCAGAACCACCAGGGGAATCGGAAACTTCGAAACTCACAATCACCAACTACTATTGTCGATGCGCGAATCTGAACTTGAATCTCGTTATCTCTGGGTTCAGGAGTTTCAACCTCTTTGATTTTAAGTACTTCGGGTGGACCATATCGATCAAAAACAACAGCTTTCATTCAGACTCCGTATTGAGAACATGTTAACAAAAGTCAGTTTTACTCTTCGGAATTGATTGCAACAGCTTTCATCAAAATTGAAATGTGCTCTTCTTGATTCAATCCAATAACGCTCGTTCAAATGCACCCGCTGCATGACTTAAGAATCGATCTCTTCGCCGAATGATTCCGAGTCCGCGTTTGAGTTCGTCACCTCTTGCTCGTAACCCTGCTTTGTCTGGGAGACCGTATTTGCTGACAAACCCGACGCCGATCTGTGCATTCACCATTTGTACAATCGATTCGATAGATCGCAGTTCCATCACAACTTCAAGATTAACGCCGTGTTTAATAGCAGCGGTATCAATCATCTCACGAACTGCTGAACCCGCTTCAAATGCGACTACTGCTTCGCCTTCGAGATCTGACCATTGGAAACTTCGTTTTCCATCGAGACGATGTCCTTTGGGGACGATCAATCTGAGTTCATCAGTGATCTCTCGAAGAATCATCAGTTCATCACTTCGAGGATGAATAACTGGTAAAGTCACTATCCCAAGATCTAACTCCCCCGAGATTACACCGTCAGCTACCGCACTCGATCCTGCTTCTCGGATCGAAAACCGTAACCCAGGATACTCATCTCGCACAGAGTGAATCGCACTGGGAAGGAGATACCCTGTTGCTGTCGCGCCGGCGCCAACACGGATTGATCCAGTTTCGAGTCCAACCAAAGATCGCACCGCTTCGCGTGTTTGCGCCGCTGCTCGCAATGTAATCTGTGCGTGTTCGATGAACACTCTACCAGCCTCAGTAAGTTCAACCCCATGACCAGTTCGATGGAAGAGTTCTGTTCCAACTTCTTCTTCAAGTTTTCGAAGTGCTGCAGACAACGCAGGTTGAGAAACCCCAAGTTCCTGCGCCGCTCGTGTCATGTGTTTATGCTCAGCAATCGCCGAGATCTGCCTCATTGTGCGTAGTTCCATGAGAATCTCCATATGGCAAACCGATTGAAATCGATATTTACATAACTACAGTCTATCAGGGCAGTCTTGCTTGTGTCTCTCAATCGATCGGATATCCTTCATCTACATATGAACTCATCATACTCATCACGCTTTTTTCAATTAGCTCTTGCGATCTGGTTCATAACCATTGCGATCGTACTCCTTGGGAGAATCTTGGGGCCTTCAGACCTAGGACAGAACCTCGATCAATCTAAGACCATCGCATTCACACTCGATATGGTCAACAACAACCAATGGATTCTCCCAAGAGACAGCTTGGGTGAGTTAACTCGCAAGCCTCCAATGGTCAACTGGATCGGGGCGCCGATCGTTGCGATGGGGTTTCATAATGAGCTCGCGCTCAAACTCCCCGCACTCTTGTCTGGACTATTGATTACTTGTGTGACTTTCTTCTCTGCTCGATTCTTATTTCGAAAACTAGCAGATTCATCTGACCCCGCAGAAGCAGCAATCGGTGCAAACGCAATTCCCCTTGCAATGTTCGCAAGCGCTGCATGGCTCGCATCCCCATCTGCAATCAAACACATCTACTTCATGCGCCCTGACATTCTCTTTACTGCTCTTCTTGTAATTGCTTGGTTTCTTTCGATTCGTTTGTTCGACACTGATCGGCCTCAACGGGTTCGTACTCTTGCATTCGGAATTTGGGCGCTGACGGCTGCTGCAGTTCTCACCAAGGGCCCATTAGCAGTCTTTATCCCAATCTACCTTATACTACATGTTCTGGTGCTTATCCCAAAAGGTTCACGTAAAGAAGCAATCAAACGAACCCATTGGCAATGGGGGATTCCATTCATGCTTATCCCCCCAGCATTGTGGTTCTTTGCGGCGTATCAGATCAATCCAGAACATGTCCGCGATGCATTGCTCGGCGAAGAACTCGGTTCTCGCGTCGGCGCAGGAGGCGCATCGGGATTCATCGAAGCTTTGACAAGAAACCCCGGATTCTTTGTCGAACGTTTCGTTCCCTGGAGCTTGATCGCGATAGGTGCAATTGTTATCCCGCCATCTTCGAAAATTAGAACACATCCTCTCGCTCCTGCGAGCTTATGGATTCTGGTCGTGCTTGGATTTACCACGCTTGTATCAATGCGTGCAGGATCGTACATCATGCCTGCATATCCACCTGCAGCAATCCTCGCAACCTATGGCCTGTACAGACTCTTCGCAACGAAATCGAATAGATACCCAAAACGTGCAATCACTCTTCTCGTGCTCTTTGTTCTTGTTTCTGCATCGTTGATTACATTGAGAGAAACAACAATGTCACGCGGCGCAAAAAACAACACTGGAGAGAATCTCAAAGCGTTTGCAATTCATGCGAATGATTATGTTGGACATGATTCTGTGAGTTATGCTCAGATTGGAGATCTTCCAATCGCATCGTTGATGGGACGACATCACAATGAACTCAACACGTCTACAACGAACTCAGTTTGGTTGATCCAACCAATCACAATGAATCCAAGCATTGAACCACTAATCATCTCGCAGAGTTTAATCGGACACGATCCAATCTCTGGAGAACCAAACGACGAATCCATCGCACTCGGTCTCTATCAGATAAATGAACAGCCTTAATCGTTTGTGCCTAATGCGTCGATGAGAATACTGATATGCTTTTCGTAATTCTTCCATCGCCCGATTGAAGATGTATACATCGGTTTGCGAACTTGATCGCTGCTCAGAGTGCTCACAGCACGCTTGGTTTCATGTGACTTGGCGCATTGATCATCCCATTCGAGTCCGATGAAATCGATTATCCGCCTTGCGCCTTCTTCTGGTTTTGCAACCAGATCTTCGTATTGCACATCGAGAATCTCGATTGGGGATACTTCTTTCCAGTGCGCCATGTATTGCTCGTAGATCTGGTATTGATGCGCCATGTGCTCTAGGTTGTAGGAGTATCCGTGGTTGTGATCGCCGACAAAGTCGAGCAAGAAACAACTCACAGAGTTGTCAAGCGGGTCCCGTTTACTGTGAATCACCTTCGCGCCAGGGAATAAAAGCCCAAGCATCCCGATATGCTCATAGTTGTTTGGGAGCTTGTCCGTGATCCGTTGAATTTCTTTCCCTGCTGTTCGCTCCATGCCTTGCAAGATTTTTCGAGCAGAACGATCAAGCGACGCTCGTTTCATCTGCGTAACAATGTCCATCCGATCAGGTTGGAGTTCAGTAGGTTCAGATAAGATCCGCGCGGCGCGGAAAGTTTCAATTAGTTCGCCGCCTCCAAACGCAAGTGGATGAGACGCGATAATCTGTTCTATCAAACTCGTACCAGAGCGAGGCATTCCCACAATGAAGACAGGTTTAGGAGAATCTATCCGTGAACGAGGGAGTTTTTCAATAACATCTTTCGTCCACACTCGGATACGATCCTGACAAGTCGCGGTCAATCTCTCAGGCACATATCCTGTGTTTCTCAGTTTTCCTGCTTGTTCTGCAACACGAAATGCATCGTCGTATCGTTGAGCTTTGTCATAGAGCTTGCTCAGATGCATCAATAGGGCAGAGCGATAAAACAAATCCTTATTGGGTTCTTTGTCAGATTCACGAACGAGTTCTTCGAGTTCTGAAATACCTTCATCAAGCTTACCGATTTGTCCTGCGACTGCTCCACGGATACTGCGCAAGTTGTGATCATCCATCCCGAGATTGATCTGTTCATCAAGGAAGTCATATGCTGCTTGCGCTTGTCCCCCAAGCCAAAGCACCAAAGCCTTAACTACTAAGACTTTGGGTTCATTGGGCGCGAGTTGAGCAGCCTTATTCACAGCATCTACTGCTTCCTCTGTATGACCCAGCCGATTCAACACCTCTCCGTGTCTCGCATAGACCCCTGCAAGGTTCGGATTACGAGAAATCGACTTTCTCAGTGCGATATCTGATTCGTAAAGCTCTCCTAGACCGCATAATGCAGATCCAACCGCGTAATGCCCATGCGACCATTCTGGTTTTCTGCGAACAATCTCTTTCCCGATTTCAAGCGCTTGTCGAAGTCTTCCATTTGCTTCATGATCCATTGCTTCGATGAGCAACTGGTCGACACTTTTCACAGCGCCTTTGGAAGATCTACCTGATTGTTTTGGTCTTCTGCTCGCCATAGTGTGAGTTTAGTCGCCCTATCGCGCCCAAAACCAACACCCAGACGCTATCCTATTGAAAACACCCAGATAGGGCACTTCATGATGATCCGACCAATATCCACCATTCTCGCAACATCCATCACCCTTTTTCTCTCGACGCACGCGATAGCTCAGTCCTCTGAGTTCGAGCTCGAAGATTCAGGAAACTGGGAACAAACTCAAGCTCCAGAACCAGGCTCAGACGCCGCGATCATGGCAGACGCAACCAGATACCTTGCTGAAGGGAGAGCTGAAAAAGCTCAATCCATCATCGCGAAATGGCTTGAAGAAAACAAGAGAACAAGAAACGACTACATCCCACAAGCATACTACCTCCACGGCCTCGCAAGATTCGATCGTGGAAATGAATACAAATCCCTTTTCGACTTCGAAACTATCATCCGGGATTATCCTTCATCTCCATTCTTTCTCAAAGCAGTTGAAAAAGAATATGAAATTGGATACGCCTATCTCCACGGCCTCAAACGCAAGTTCCTCTGGTTCAGAACCGAAGGTGCTCGATCTTCAGGAGAAGAACTCCTCATCCGTACTCAAGAACGAGTTCCCGGATCACAACTTGCAGAAGAAGCCGCGATGGAGCTTGCTGCACACTACTACAGAAGGCGCGAGCTCAAGCTCGCCGCAGAGATGTATTCCATCTTTCGTCAGAACTTTCCAAAGTCGCCTCGTGTCCGTGAAGCAATGCTCCGTGAAATCGAATCCAACATTGCCCGATTTAAGGGACCAAGATATGACGGCTCAGGACTCGTTGATGCAAAGCTATTGATCGAACAATACCAAGCAAAGTTCCCAGGAGAGTCTATCCGATCTGGTATTACCGATGGCCTCGACGCATGGATTGATGAATCAGCTGCACAACAAGTACTCGATACTGCTCGTTGGTATCTCAAAGTAAACGATGAAACTTCTGCTAAGTTTGTGCTTGTAAGACTCATCCGCCGACATCCTGCAACAGACGCCGCTGACGAAGCAATCGGGATGATGATCGAGCGAGATTGGCTCATACTCGAGGATGAAGAATCTGAACCCGACACGCCAACAACTGAATCAGATCAATCAGACACTCAAGAGGACTCGGAATCGTGATCGCACGCATTGCACTCATCTCGACCTTTGCACTGTTGATCTTGTTCGCAGTTTCAGGGTGTGCGTCAGATCCCTCGCAGGGGTATTCATTCTCGTCTGTCTACGATGAATCGATCCAATCGGTCGCGATTCCGATCTTCAAAAACGAAACAACATCCAGAGGACTCGAAGTCACATTAACTGAGTCGCTAATCAAAGAAGTGCAAAGACGCACCCCCTGGCACATCGCACCCACAGATCGTGCAGATACGACCTTGATCGGCGTGATTACTGGCGCAGATCTGACAGTTCTCTCTGATGACCCTCAAACAGGGCTCGTGCAAGAGCAAGCAGCTCGGATCACAATTCGCTTCGAATGGAGAGACAATCGTACTGGGGATGTGATCATCGCTCGGGACAGCTATTCCGCGTCGTCAGTCTTCTCGCCGAGCCGGAATGTCGGCGATCGTGTCGAACTAGGACAACGCAATGCGCTTGCAGAACTCGCTCATGATGTGATTTCTGACATGCGTTCGAGTTGGTAACGATCCTGTCCCAACTTCTGAGCGTATCACTCCTAGCAGAGCTATCATTTCGTGTGAGAACCCCTGTTTTTTTGCTTATTGACGGGTATTGGGTAATTAGATTGCTCTCCCACCGATCAATAAGGAAATATTCCAGTTCGCTCAGCCGATAAACAGAGAACGAGATCAAAAAGTAAGATCCAATACAAACCCAATCCACGTGCAGAAATGGATTGATAGACCCACGAGTAACTATGTCTGAAAAGAAACAAAACTCGCCTGAAAATAAGAACCCAAACGATCCAAAGGGGAATAAACCAAACGCACCCGCTCCTAAACAGGGCAAAGGCATGTTTGGATTCTTCGCGATCATGCTCATGGTCTTGATGCTTGTCATGTTCCTATCGAGGGCGGATCAAGGGAAGGACATCACCTTCCAACAGTTCGAGAACTACTACAACGCGAAGCAGATCGATCCAAGCACAGTCACGATCCGTGATTCAGGGATCACTGCAACTTTGACTCAACCTGAGGTTGATAACAAGTCGTCAATTGTTCGTGTTCCAATCACTCCAGTATCAAGAGAAGAGATCTCACGCAGGGTATATGCACTCACTGATGGAAACATCAAAGAGAAACCACCCGCGGGTTGGGTCAACTTCCTCTATGTCTTTGGTCCATTCATCCTGCTCATCGGGTTGCTCTGGTTCCTTCTCGCAAGAGGTATGCGAGCCGCCGGCGGCGGCGGAGGCATGATCGGGTCCTTCGGCAAATCTCGTCACAAAACAATGACCAAAGAGATGACCGGGATCACATTCAAAGATGTTGCAGGTATCGAAGAAGCAAAATCAGAAGTCACTGAAATCATTGAGTTCCTCAAGAACCCTAAGAAGTTCACAAGACTCGGTGGACGAATCCCCCGCGGCGTGCTCTTGAGTGGACAACCTGGTTGTGGTAAGACACTCCTCGCAAAGGCAATCGCAGGAGAAGCGGATGTGCCATTCTTCAGTATCTCAGGTTCTGACTTCGTTGAGATGTTCGTCGGCGTAGGCGCTTCGCGTGTGCGTGATCTCTTCAAGCAAGCAAAGGAATCATCCCCATGTATCATCTTCCTTGACGAAATCGACGCAATCGGACGCAGACGCGGCGGCGGCTTCTCCGGCGGCGGCAACGACGAGCGTGAACAAACACTCAATGCAATCCTCGTCGAAATGGACGGATTCGGATCAGGTGACGGCGTCATCGTCATCGCTGCAACAAACCGTCCTGATGTCCTCGATCCTGCACTCATCCGTCCAGGTCGCTTCGATCGTCAGATCCAAGTCCCGCTACCAGATGTCGCAGGCCGACTCGAAATCCTCAAGGTTCACTCAAAGAAAGTGAAACTCGGACCAAATGTCGACATGGAAAAAGTCGCACGCGGAACCCCAATGTTCTCAGGTGCGGATCTCGCCGCGATCATTAACGAAGCCGCGATCTCTGCAACAATGCTCGACAAAGAGTTCATCGAACATGAAGATCTTGAAGAAGCTCGCGACAAAGTGAAGTTCGGTAGATCAAACAAATCTCGAGTCCGTGAGAAGGAAGAAAACAAACTCGTCGCATACCACGAAGCGGGTCACGCGATTCTCCAAGCTCAACTCAAAGATGCTGATCCACTACACAAAGTAACGATTATTCCACGCGGAAACTCAGGAGGAGCGACATTCTCGTTACCTGAAAAAGATCGCATGGGGTACGGGCTCAAATGGCTCCACGCTACAATGCGAGTGATCTGTGGCGGCCGAATCGCAGAAGCAAAAGCAATGGACGATGTTTCATCCGGCGCTTCTTCAGACATCAAGCAAGTCACAAGTCTCGCTCGTGCGATGATCCTCGAATGGGGTATGAGCTCTAAACTCGGATTCATCAACTACGCAGGACAAGACACAAGAGAATCATTCATCCCTGACAAGGATTACTCAGATGATACCGCTCGTGTCATTGACGAAGAGACACGCCGTATCGTTGACGAAGCGTACAAAGACGCTGAGCGGATGCTGATGGAAGATTGGGACAAAGTCGAAGCAGTCGCGCAAGCACTACTCAAGTACGAAACACTCGATGCAGACGAAGTCCACAAGCTCATGCGTGGAGAATCGCTCCAGCGTTCAACCGTTGCTGACTTGCTCGGATCGGGTCCTTCTTCAACCCCTTCTGCGGATTCCAAAGCTGAGTCAACGCCAACACCAGACGCTGAGCCTGATCTTCCAACGGACTCGCTCCCAGATCCAGCGTGATCCATTCTCATAACCACTTCTAAGCCCGGCCATGCGGTCGGGCTTTTTTAATATATGATCATTTATATAATGTTTGCTAAACTATATATATGGATATGCAGCATGATTCGAATATAACGAGCTCTCTCGTTCATCAATACCATTGCTCGTGTGCAAAGTGCAATTATGACATTTCAAGCATTGACCCAACAGGGAGATGCCCTGAGTGCGGAACTCCGATCCTCAGTGATTGTTTTTGGTGCAAGTACAGTCTTGATAACATAGATCCATCATCAAAATGTCCAGAGTGTGGTGTCCCTGTTGCTCTCTCTATCGGAAAAAGCGCACTCAACCAAGTCGATACAGAGCTGCTCAAGTCGATACATAAAGGATTCCGCATTGTCACGCAGTTCATTCTGCTATACATCATCACCATTATTGCGACTTTCGTCGGTTCAATCCTAGTTGGAATGAGCGTCAACAACAATGACCTCTATTTGTATTCGACCATCGCATCAATTGTGAATAACGGAATCGTTCTCATCATCCTGTTTGGGTGGTTCAAAGTATCTCAACACATTCCAGAATTGCCAAAGTTGATTGATGTTCCCCAGCGAAGAAGTTTCCTTCGCATTACACTATGGGTATTCATCGCGTCCACAATTTTACTATTGCTGTGGTCGTTTGTGCCTACGAATCCAGACATCAACGCACCAATGACTCGGATGGACATCGCAGGGATGTTTATTATAGGATTTTCATTCTTGGTAATGATTGTGCTCTATGTTGCACAGATGCTGTATCTCAACTGGTTCGCAAAGCTAGTGAGAAACAAGAAGATGGAGACTCGAGCGATCCAACTGCTCTGGGGCGGGCCGATCATCGCAATCCTCGGGTCGATGCTTCTTTTTCTAGGCCCACTCATCGTGCTTGTTCTCTATTGGAACCTCATCGAATACCTGCGCCGAGATATCAAGAAGATCATCAAAGCTCGTCAAGCGTATTGATGGAATATACATTTCCCTATTTCATGATTGTGCAGTTTTTATGAATCACTACAATAAGCAAATGCCAAAAGCTTATTCAATCGCTTGGGACTCCATTGAAACTGATCGTCCAATGGACCTCATCACCCGTCAACGAATCGTCGGAGATCACATGATGATTTCCCGCGTTCATCTCGAATCAGGGTTTTGTGTTCCGACGCATAATCATGAGAATGAACAGTTCGCCGTGGTTCTCTCAGGCAAGATCCAGTTTGACATCGGTCCTACGAATGATCCATCATCTGAATCAGTTATCCTGGGTCCAGGACAAGTGCTCGTGGTTCCTCCAAACGCGCCACACTCCGCGATCGCATTAGAAGACACATTGATTCTTGATATATTCTCACCGCCGAGCGAAAAAACCGGAGTGGATGTTCAGAACTGATAGAGAATTGCTCTGAACCTATAAGATTACAACGAAATCGATTCAGATTAATCGAGTCCCAACTTCTTGCAGCAGTCTCAGTTTTCGTAAGCACTGTTTAGTTTATTGAATTATTTCACGAATGTGAGATTGAAGCATTGGGATTACATCTGCTTCGAACCATTCGTTTTTTTTCAACCAAATATTGTTTCGTCCAGATGGATGTGGAAGCACGATTGAATCAGGGAGCAAACTCTGATAATCCTGAACCACATTCGTGATCGATTCACGTTTACGATCAAGATAAGCATCGATCGCGTAACGACCAATATAAATACGAAACTCAATATTCTTGAGTGCTTCAAAGATGCGCTTGTGCCATAATGGAGCACATTCACTCCGCGGCGGCAAATCCCCCCCTGATCCCTTACCTGGATAACAAAATCCCATCGGAACCATCGCGATCAAGTCTTCGTTATAAAACTCATCAGGAGTCACCCCGAGCCATTCTCTTAAACGCTCGCCGCTCTTGTCTTCCCATGGGACTCCTGCTTCATGAGTTAATCGTCCTGGTGCTTGTCCTATGATCACGATCCTAGATCGACGCGTACCCGCAACTAATGGTTTAGCACCCAAAGGCAACGCGGGCTCGCACTCAGTGCAAGCCCGCGCCTGTTGGATTACTTTTAATGGGAGAGCCAACTTAAACACCCATTGCGACAATCGCGTCTGCTAGTTTGATAAACCCGCCGCGATCTGCGCCCGTACCGTAGTCTACAACACCATTGACCAATGGTGCATTCGCAACACATTGTTCGTGGATATCGAGCATGACACCGTGAAGTTTTTCGAGTGATCGTTCCTTTGTCCAAGAATCATGCGACGCGTTCTGCGACATTTCAAAGCATGAAGTTGCAACCCCGCCTGCGTTCGCGGCCTTGCCTGGTCCAAACATCACGCCCTTATCATGGAACTCACTTCGCGCCTGATGTGTACAAGGCATGTTCGCGCCTTCCGCGACGACCTTCACTCCACGATCAACCAAAGCGCTCGCGTCATCCTTTTCAACTTCGTGTTGCGTCGCACAAGGGAGAGCAACATCCGCGTCAACAAGGGACCATGGACGAGC
>JARGPA010000010.1:56361-119554 GCA_029213305.1 Phycisphaerales bacterium | reverse complement strand
CGACCTCTTGCATGCCATGCAAGCGCTCTACCAACTGAGCTACGTCCCCGAATTATGACCTAATCATTACTGATTCTGTCCATTCAATCGTAGATTATTGCAATCAAGAACCTCTGAGTCCTGTTTAGGTCATCCGATCATTAGTAATTTCTTTGAATTACAAGTAGAACTGATTTGTGATTCCGTTCGTACCGATTATTAGCAGGAAGATCTCTCGCCGGAGGCATCCTGATGAATCAGACAACTCAAATCAACTGGTGGGTAGATCACACAGGTTCAACTCACACAAACTGCGCCCCGGGGGAATCACACCCCGACTCAATCGCAGCCGGAAAAGTGTTCCTCGATTCCAAAGCAGGCGTCATCACACATCTTTATAACAAACCTGCAAGCCCTTCAATGGTCTCGCATGAATTACTTGATGTACTCCACAAACGATTCCCAGGGACTCGATGGTGGGTCAAAGACATCTCTCATCAAGATATCAAACAACATCAAGCAGCTTCATAAACTGTCAACAACTCAATTGGTTAACTATCCAATCATCGCATGATGTAATACTGCTTTACGGATTTGCACACCATTCGTGACTTGATTGAGAATCACTGATCGATTCCCATCTGCAACATCACCTGCAATTTCGACTCCTCGATTCATCGGACCAGGATGCATGACAATAGCATCGGGTTTCATCTGCTCTGCTCTTTGAGCTGTCAGTCCAAACTCATGGTGATAAGAGCGCTTCGAAGCAAGAACAGCTCCCCCGCCTCGCTCGAACTGTATCCGAAGCATCATGATCACATCTGACTCGCAAACAACCTTATCAAGATCATGAGTAACTTTGCATCCCATTGCTTCAAACGATTTCGGCGTCATCATGCTTGGGCCGACTAAAGTAACTTGAGCACCAAGCGTCTGAAGCAGACAAACATTTGAACGAGCAACTCTCGAAGTAACAACATCTCCAACTATCGCAATTTTTAAACCACGAAAATCCCATCCATCAGTTCGATTCATCGATTGCCCGATCGTCAACGCGTCAGCGAGTGCTTGCGTTGGATGCTGATGTGTACCATCACCAGCGTTGATGATAGGAACTTTGACATTGCGTGCAATCAGATCACTCGCGCCCGACTGTGAAGATCGGATAACAATTGCATCGACTCCCATCGCTTCGATAGTCCATGCAGTATCAAGCAATGATTCACCCTTTGATAACGACGACCCTTTACCAGTAAGATCAACTACGGACGCTCCAAGCCTTTGAGCTGCGAGTGAAAAACTCAATCGAGTTCGAGTTGAATCTTCGAAGAATAAGTTCGCTACTGATTTCCCTGCGAGTATGCCGCATTCATATGTGTCCGCATGAGCAGATGAGAGCAACACCCGCGCTTCGGTTGCATCAGTCTTCCCAAGCGAAATGAGATGTTTATCATTCCACATAACGACTTTAATCCTCGACAGGAACTTCTCGATACAACGGGGCATTGGAGTTGGATACAGGTTCAACAACTTCTGCCGGACTTTCCATAGTGTCAGGCTCAGTATCTGGAAGAGAATCAATCTCCTCTTGAACATCTTGTTCATTTGATGACATTTCAGTATCGACAATCATCTCCGAATCAGTCTGAACTTCATCCTCAGGATAAATCGGAATATATATCGGAGGCGTAGGAACAGTCCCCGCTGTCCAATGCTGTAAACGATACACGCGCCAACTGCGGACCCCGCCGCTAACCCAAACGGTAACGCTTTGGTCTTGAGTCGTTCCATCTACAAAGGTAAACGGGTATACAACATCAACCTTCGCATCCGATGCACGGATCCAAATTCGACCAATATGGTAAACAGGAATGTCATCGCTCATCCCTTCGTAAGGCAAAATCGCACCTGCAGGGAGTCGATCAATAATCTTTTGTGCAGATTCAGGAGAAGTTCCTGTAGGCAAATTCAATGTGTACTCGCCCGCTGTTGGGTATTTGCTCACAACTTCATTGAGCGCCTTCGCAATGACAGAAATCGATGCTGAATGGTTGGCACTCTGGAACGCGGGCGCACTATGCGGCACTGGCACATTGGTATAGCTCACACAACCTGCAAGGACTGCTGTGAACCCGATGCATGTCCCGATCGCGAGCTTAAGCCCCCGTGTATGTTGTCGAATTCGACGATTCTGATTATCCATCATCCTGTGCTCCTGCGGCTAAATGCTCAATGCTTGCCCCATATCTACTACATCATAGTTCACTCGCAACTATACACGCTCTGGACACGATCAACTTTCCTGCTTTTCCTCTCGATTCCAGATACCATTGAGCTATGCCGATGAATACCCGACAAACCGCTCCTCCTAATCCAGCAACTCCTTTCTCTAATCGTCGATTTGTCGTCGGGATTTCGGGCGCTTCCGGCGCTCCATATGCGACTCGGCTCCTTGATCAACTCCTCAGTCATGGACATGAAGTCCATCTTGTTGTATCCGAATATGGAAAACGCCTACTTCTCGATGAAATGGGAATATCAAAGCTCAATCTGGAATCACTCGCACCTCAACTCGCGCAGAGTTCAGATGCTGAGATATACCAAAATCGACTCATCATTCATCCAAACAAAGATGTCGGCGCAGTAATCGCCTCGGGTAGTTTCTTATGTGACGGCATGATCATCATCCCATGCTCATCTACATCGCTCGGCGCGATTGCAACTGGCGCTGGTTCAAATCTACTTACTCGCGCGGCTGCAGTTACACTCAAAGAGCGCCGTCCTCTGATTCTTGTACATAGAGAATCACCATTGAGTCTCATCGATATTGAGAACATGAGAACCATCACCCTCGCAGGCGGAATCATTGCTCCTGCAAACCCTGGGCTATATCTCCAACCTCAAAGTGTCGATGACCTTGTTGATTTCGTTGTAGGCAAAGCTCTTGATCTCGTTAAGGTAGATCACGAGCTCGACACTCGATGGACAGGATAAATTTCTAGTGCTGATGATCTTGAGATTTATGATTTTGCGTATTTTTTACGACGGTCATCTTCTTTGTTAATCTCAACACTTACGCCACCAGCTAATCGAACCGAATCAACACCCAGTTCCCCCGCGATCTGCTTCACAAGCTCAGGTCGAAGGGTTACCTTTCCAACACCATTTGTTGCTTCAATAAGCACCCACGCGTCTTTAGTTTCAACAATAACTTCAACAGGCCGAGGAGATTTACCCAATGACAAATCACTCGGGTCCGGCGGCTCTTGCAACATCAACTTCGCAGCTTCGAGTCGCTCGTTCGCAGTTCCATTGAGTTGATCTTGTCGAATCATCACTTGAACTGTTCCCTGCTCAAGTGGATGACCGTCAATTGGAACAAGCCGATCAACAATAATCTGTGCATCACCTCTCGAATGATCGAGTCTACCCATAAAAAACTTGGGTTGATCATCTTCGAGCAAATGTCCAAACTGTTTGTAGACATTAGAGAACATGACTGCGTCTGCAGTTCCAGTCGCGTCCTCAATAGTCAAAATCGCCATCTTCTGCCCAGCGTTTCGACCGTTTCGCATGACAATGATCCGTGTGCTCTGAACCATCGACGCAACGATGACACGCTTATCTTGACTCAGTTTTTTGAGATCCCCAACCCGAGTGTGAGTAAATGCACGAACCCAATGATTCCACTCTTCCATTGGATGACTCGACACATAAAAACCGAGTGTATCTTTTTCCTGCCTGAGTATCTCTGCTTCACTCCAAGGCTCAACCTTCGCGAGTGATGCTTCGGGTTGAGGGGTTGATGCAGAGTCTTCGCCGCCGAATCCGAACAACGCACCTTGCCCCGCTGCACGATCCGCCGCAACCGTCTGTCCTGCGCTCACTGCTTGCTCGATTGAAGAAACAAGCGATGCTCGATCATCTCTCGAATACATATTATCAAACGCGCCTGCTTTAACGAGTGCCTCGATCGTTGACTTGTTCACACTTGAACTTGGAACTCGTTCGCAAAACTCGAAGATACTGGAAAAAGTCTTTCGTTCCCCTTTCTCATCTGCAGGAACCCCAAGACCTCGATCCCGTTCTTCTACAATTGCGTTGATCGCTTTGGCGCCAGCGCCCTTGATTGCTTTGAGCCCGAACATTATCTGCCCGCTGCTGGGTGTGTGCTCTTCATCATCTCCAAAGACAACACCGAAGTCAGGTCTCGAATGATTCACATCCGGGGCAAGAACCTCGACTCCAGATCGCAATTCATCGCCACTCTTTGGTTCAATAAACTTTAAACGTTTGCAATCTTCGAGATACGGAATCCAATCACTGACTTTCTGAGCTTGAGATTCATAGCTCAAGAATGCCGCCATGTACTGACTCGGGAAGTATGTTTTCAAATAAGCGGTTTGATACGCAACAATCGCATACCCCGTCGAGTGAGATTTATTAAAACCGTATCCCGCAAACTTGAGAATCAACTCGAAAAGTTCTTCCGCTTTCTTCTTCTCAAGTCCTTTTTCCACCGCACCTTCAACGAACTTTGGACGCTCTGCGTTGATGACGCTCTCTTTCTTTTTACTGATTGCTTTAATCAATGAGTATGCTGATCGAAGTGGAATCCCTCCGAGCTCATGAACAATCTGCATGACCTGTTCCTGATAGATCATGACCCCGTAAGTCTCTGCAGTAAACCCGTCGACAATTTCATGCACTTTTGGAACTTCTTCAGTGCCGTGCTTACGACGGTTGTAATCCGGAATTAGGTCCATCGGCCCAGGCCGGAACAACGCATTCGCCGCGATCAAATCCTCAAGACGGTCAGGTTTCATCGCATTGAGCAACTTGCGCATTCCACCGGATTCAAACTGGAACACACCAGTTGTGTCACCTCTTTGGAACATCGCGAACACATTTTGATCCGTGAACTGCAAACGATCAAGATCAAGCGGATGATCAACACCCTTCTTCTTCTTTTTTCCCGCAGCCGCCCAAATCTGCTCTTCATTAAATGATTCACGCACAAGATCCTTCGCGCGCTCAATCACACTCAATGTTCTCAAACCAAGGAAGTCCATCTTCAACAGACCCATCATCTCACATGTAGGACCATCCCACTGTGTGATGATGTCGCTGTCTCCACCGCCTGAAGGTTTGTAGAGAGGGACAACTTCGTGAAGAGGACGAGTCGCAACGATGACTCCCGCCGCGTGAACTGACGAATGCCTTGCTTGTCCCTCAAATGTTCTAGCAGTATCAATCACCCGTTTTACAACAGGGTCTTTGTCATACCAATCTTGAAGATCAGGCTCTTGATCAAGCGCTTTGTTTAAAGTGATACCCAACTCTTCAGGAATCAACTTCGCGAGCTTGTCCGCATCTCCAAGTGGCATCTCAAGCACTCTGGCAACATCACGAATACCTGCACGCGCCTTGAGTGTTCCAAATGTGATGATCTGTGCAACATGTCCGTATTTCTCACGGACATACTGGATCACTTCGCCTCGCCCGTTCTGGCACAAGTCGATATCAATATCGGGATACTCTGTTCGATCCGGATCCGTAAATCGTTCGAAGAGCAAACTGTAATGAACCGGACACGCGTTCGATAAACCAAGCACATACCCGGCCATCGTTCCCACACCCGAACCACGCGCGTTTGATGGAATCCCTCGTTGGCGCCCCCAGTTTACAAAGTCCCACACAATGAGGAAGTATGCTGAAATTAGCTTGTCTGCGAGGATTTTAAGTTCGCGATTTAACCTTGCCCATTTATCAAACGAGTCTTTGTTTTCCGCCTTCTCTCGCATTTCAGGAGTTTTGTCAGCTCCTTCAATGTACTCGTGGCGATGCTCCATAATGTCTGGACCATATCTCCAGACCATCCCTGCTTCACACAACAAACGCAGCGTCTGATCACACTCTTCTTTCAGTGATGACTGATCCAAATCCGGATCATTTGCAGGATCAAGTTCAAAGTTGGTACAGTAATCCTTGAACCATGCTGTGAGATCGCCGTCATATTTTTTAGCGCTGTGCTTTGGAAGCTTGCTCTTCGTAGGCGCTTTCACAATCACAACTGGTGCATGGTTCGCGCCAATAGGTACTTCAACATCACATCGATCCGCAATCGCAACGGTGTTCGCCATCGCTTCTCGGCCAGCATCACCCATCTCATTGTTGTTGTATTCTTCAGTAAAGAACACCTCTTCCATTTCTTCCGCTGATTTTACATACAGTTCCGTCGGATAATGCATCCGATCAGGATCGTTCTTCACTTTCCCTGTTGAAATACAAATCAGCGTGTCATGTGCGTCGTAATCATCTTCAAGCAAGAAGTGAGAGTCGTTATCACACACCAATGGAAGATCAAGCTCGCGTGCAAGCTTGATCACATGAGGATTGATCGAGTTCTGCAAACCAATGTGGTGCTGCAACTCAAGATAAAACCCAGGACCTTTCTCAGTTCCCTTGAACACATCCGCGTACCACTTTGCGACATCCGCCGCGTTGTCCCAATGCGTTTGATCTCGAGTCTGCTCATACTTCACGAGATGATGTGCGATCTCTGAACCAAGATGCCCATTAATCGTGATGATCCCCTCGTTATGCTTTTCGAGCAGTTCACGATCCATCCGAGGCTTGTAATAAAACCCCGTCAGGTACGCCTCAGAGCACAGATACAACAAGTTGTTCCAACCCGCGAGATTCTCTGCGAGCATCACCAAATGGAATCCGCCATCCTTCACGCCGGTATATGTCCGATCGTGACGATCTCTTGGCGCGATATATGCTTCCACTCCAAGAATGGGTTTGATCCCTTTCTTGCGAGCGTAGTTGTAGAACTGAACCGCAGCGTGCATGTTGCCGTGATCTGTTATTGCAACAGAATCCATCCCGAGCTCTTTGACTCGATCAACGAGCTTTGAGACCTTGTTCCCGCCGTCGAGCAAGGAATATTCAGAATGTAAATGCAAATGAACAAATGATTTGCGCTGCTTTTCCTCAGTCAATGATCTTCCTCATTCCCTTAAAACAACCGAATTCTCCAACTCGACAACCATCCTACACAATCGCCGACACGCTGTGAAGCGAAGAACCACGAAATCCGACGAACCAAATCCCTATCATATCTGTAAGTAGATAGAGAACTGTTATGAACACAACCAATCCACAAAACGCATTCGCAAACGGACGAACTGTCCGAATAAAAGCATCAAACCCGATCGCTCAGATCCTGTCGCTTTTGATTCTTCTGACGATCATCGTCATCGGATTCATCATCTTCATCCCACTTGCGATCATTGTAATTGTGCTCACGCTCGTTCTATTCGTCTACTTCAAAATCAAACGAGCCTTTGCAAACACTCGCGCACCCAACGGTCCTCTCGACGGCCGACGAAATGTCAGAGTCGTTGAACGAGATGACTAACTGTATGAAAAAGCATCGACTGCGATATCCAGTGTGCCCCAACTGCGACTACAACCTCACCGGAATTCCAACAAGCCAAACCAATTGCTATCAGTGTCCTGAATGCAACGAGTTCGTACCGGAAATTGATAGTATAAAACTACCTTGGTATATCGGATCAAGACGCAACCATGTCCTCTTTACAACAATGATCCCCACGTGTTTGTTCATCTCGGGATTCTTTATATTTGAGAGTGATACGAACACGCTGTTTAAATGGGAATCGGCGCTCACAATATCCACTATCGCATGGCTTCTAATCGTACCAAAGCAATTCTCAAAGCTCGAATCCAACTGGACCCATGGCGGCTACACACGAGACGCGACTACTGTATTTTTCGATACCTTTATCTACTCAGCAATCATCATCATACTCGTAGTACTTGCAAGCTGGATACTACTTGGGATGTCAGTTTTGGGATCAATTGCCTAATCACCGTTCTCATTCTTACGCTGATTGTCGAAGCTTTCAACTTCTGATCGATCCTCTTATTATAAAGTCAATTATGTCTTCCACATTCAAATCAACTTGCTTCTCATGTGGTTATGATTTAACCGGGATCAATGAGCCAGATGACAACTCGCGATGCCCTGAATGCGGCCAAAACATACTACCGCCCTATCGCCCTAACATTGCTGCAGAACGAAACAGACGACGGGATGTTGATCAAAAGATGCTTCTGGGCATGTGCATTTTCATCACACCCGTACTCATCTGGATTACATTTGTTGTGATCGGTGCTTTGTTGTAACTCAACAAAGAATATCTGCTCTTAACTTCTTCGTCACATCCCCAGGCGCACCGCTTCCGATCGTCTCAGCTTCAACTTTCACAACTGGTAGCACACCCCAGCTTGAGTTCGTAAGGAACACTTCGTCCGCATCAAGTAGATCATCAATTGTCATCATTCGCTTTGTTGTCTTGATTCCCATCTCTTTCGCATGCTCGATCACTCTCATCCGAGTAACCCCTGGAAGAACAGGAGAAGGCAATGTCCCTTCGCGCGTTTGAGCACCTCCGAGTTCTTCCTCTTCACCCTGTGCGATTGGAGTGATTAAGTTTCCTCCATCAACAACGAACAAGTTTGATACGCATCCTCCTGCAAGATGATTACTCACTTGGAAGATGATCGACTCCCCCGCTCCCTTTGTCGCGGCGTCTTGCAACTCTCTCAATCGCCACCAATAGTTCAGCGTTTTGTGTCCTGCTGTTGGATCAAGTGGGTTTGCTCGCGCTTGTCCGAGTGTGACCATCACACCTTTCTCGAACATCTCATCAGGGTAATCAGTTGCAGGCTGCGCCGCGATCAACACGGTCGGCCGATGATTCGATCGCCCGTGTGTTTGAAGCAGGTTCAGATCACCTCCAGTAAGTGTCAAACGAACGCGAGTATTCTTGTACCGAGCTCTTCGCACTGTTTCAGTGATCGCTTCACCCAAGGGCCCTGTCTTAATCTCATCAGACAACCCAAGCTTGGAAGCCGACGCTTGGAGTCGATCCAAATGCGCATCAAGATCATGCACAACAATCCCATCCGGGGTTGAAGTAGCGCTCAAGGTTTCGAATAACCCAACTCCGTGTTGAAATGCTGCGTCAAATGCAGAAACACGAGCATCCTCTCGATTCATAAACTCGCCGTCAAGAAAGACGGATGCAGTTTCATCGTTGGATTGGGTGTCAGTTGATTGTGCTGTCGGTTCTTCGCTCATACAAAGAGCGTATCACCCGAATCAGTGATTAGCAGCCTTCATCCGAGCACGATAACGACTATCGACCATCGCTGGACCCAGAAGCGCCACAACATGGAGAATCAACAGGATCAAATTCCGTCCATACGCAAAGAACCGAACAGAATTCTCCATCCCAGATGCGATTCGATAATCACTCAAGCACCCACATCCAGATTCCTGAAGAACCACAGGATCAACGAGTGACAAGTAATACATGAACCCACCAATGCATCCCATCGAAACTAGCAACACTAGCTTTCCGAACGGTTTGCGAAGTTCAGACCCCATCACAAACACAAGAAGGAGTCCCATGACAAGTTCAGCCGGACCCACCCACCACATGAACGCTTGTGCACTCTCAGGGAGAACCTTGTGCTGTTGAACTGTGTCGACAAACGCTGATATATCTCGAACCTTCGAGAATCCTGCAACAACCCACAACAACATAATCAGAAATACGGCGATCCGAGCAAACAAGTACCTTGGTTTATAATCAGGCACTCGAGCTTTCTGCTCGCCATCGCGCACTGCGGAATCGACACCCTTTGACAACGATTCGTTATCTCGTTGAGATTCCTCGTGCCCCGCTGGAGGGATAGGCAACCCACTCCCTGAATCAATAGGGGGATCAGAAGCTCGAAATTGACTTGAAAGTAGAATCATCATGAACGCTAATTATACATTCAATCAAACACAAGGGTTCGTTTGACGAAGTCGATCTTCATCGCTTCTTTGGCAAGATAGAGGGTCTCTTCCGCCGCGTTATTGGCCCGTTTGGTATGCTCACGAAGGATCTCAAGGATCTTCTCATCCCCCGCTGCCCCCTCGTAAGGCAATCGACGCTCACGCATCGGTTCGAGCAACTTGTCTATATGCTCTGCAACTTCAACCTTGACATGGCCGTCACCGATGTTGTCTCCTTTTGAGTATGCATCTTCGAGTTCTTTGACACGATCTTCATCCTGTATAAAAGCTCGAACATAATCAAAGAGAGCATTCTTGATATCCCCAGGCTCATCCATCGTCTGTCGGCCGGTATACATCCCACCCATCTTCTTCTTAATCTTCTTGAATGTATCCGTCAAGAAAATCGAGTTGTTGAGTGACTTGGACATCTTGTTGACGCCATCAGTCCCGATGAGTCTTGCAACTCGTCCGACCTTCCCCTCAGGGATCGGAAAGAGTCCGCCTTCGCTGACATAGTCCGCGTCTTCGGTATGCGGATTTACCCCACAGTATATTTGGTTGAATCGACGAGCAACTTCTCGACATGGTTCGATATGCGCGAGTTGATCTTCCCCAACCGGAACAAGCTCAGGACGGAAAATCAGAATGTCTGCACATTGCCCGACAGTGTACATCGGGAATCCAAAGCTGTAATTATCTCCCAACCCCTTCGTTTCAAGCTCAGTCTTGAGCGTTGGGTTGCGCATGACCCGATTGAAAGGGAGCAACATCGCAAGATACCAAGTTAGTTCTGCGATTCCTGGGATCTCAGTTTGAAGAACGAAAGTTGATTTTTCAGGATCAATCCCCGCTGCGATCCAGTCCTTAATGATGTCGATCGTCGAACGACGGATCTCATCAGGTTTATCTGCGCGCGTAGTAAACGCATGCATGTTTGCAATAAGGAAAAAGCAATCGTACTCATCTTGGAGTGCGACTCGATTCTCAAGCGAACCTACCCAGTGCCCAAGATGGAGCTGTCCAGTAGGGGTATCGCCGGTCAAAATACGGGGTTTTGTACTCGTCATTGTGCAAAGATCGTAGGCAATCACACGCCCGTCTGCGAAGCTTCAGCCCCGATCATCAATGTCAACATCACATTGAGTGCATTAAAACAGATATGCATCATAATGGGGACCCCAACTCGCTTTGTGCGTTCATACGCAACGCCGCAACTCATCCCGACCGCAAAGATTGGGAGTAGTGCGTGCCACGGAACTGGGGGGGAGTTGAGACGATGGATCCCTGCAAACACGATTGCAGAGAAGATAATCGACAACCAAGGGCTTTTGAGCCATTTAAGAAGCGCACCCTGTAAGAACACGCGATATATCAACTCTTCAACAATGGGCGCCCCAATGACCGCTGCGCCAACAATCGTCCAAACCCAAGGATCATTTGGTTGATCCACCAACTGTTGCAGAGTCCCATGAGCAACCCCGTTGGGTTCAGCACCCTGTGTCTGGGAATATGCAAAGACACCCAACATGTTGAGCAACTCAATAAATGGATACGCAAGAATAAAACAACCTAAACCAACAGGTAGATCCAACAAGCTCAAGCTCAACCCGCAGTTGTTCTTTCCTTCACTATCAGTTGCGCTACGTTTGAGGATGAACAACATCCCGATACCTGCAAAGATCCCGAAGAGATAAGTCCCCACAAGATTGATTGCTTGCATCTGTTGCTCTGTGTACTGCTGATCCTGAATCCACTGAATTTTACTAATCAGTTGTGGCGCAGAACTCATTGCAAGCAATACTACAAATGCTGCAAAGAACCAAACAACTGCAGGCATAGTTGATACATCTCGCAATCCAGCTTTTGCATATCCCCCGGGTCGCAATAAACCCCCTGCAAAGAGCAATGCGATCACCAAAAGCATCGAAACAGAAAGCATCAACAACTTCCACTGTTTCATTGTCTCAACGACATCTCCAACGCTCTTGTCTTGAACTGAATTTGTATCTACAACTTGTGCGAGTGTCACAGAAACACTCTCGGACTGAGCTTGAACAGGCGATACAATAGAGCACAGTGCAACAAACCCGAGCACTATGCACAATCGCGAGACAAATGATTTTCTCAATGAAACGGCCTCTATGAACAACCCGACAACATCTCGACCAAATGATCTCCCGGCCGTACTCAAGGAAATCATCGAACACAAAGCCGAAGAAGTCGCACAAGCAAAACGGCGAGATTCAATCGCGTCGTTGTCCTCGAAGATCAAAGATGCATCGGCGCTACGAGATTTCTTCGCGGCGTTAGTCGCAGAGCAATCAGATCCTCCCAAGATGCGAGTCATTGCAGAAATCAAGCGTCAAAGTCCTTCAGCCGGGCTAATCCGGCCAGATTACGAACAAGATGGGTTCAAGCCGCAACTCATCGCGCAGCAATACTCCCAAGCAGGTGCATCGGCCATTTCATGTCTCACAGACGAAAACTTCTTCGGCGGCTCTCTTACATATATCAATCTCATCAAAGAAACCGTTGACCTCCCAGTCATCCGCAAAGACTTCATCATCGATGAATATCAAATCCACGAAGCTCGCGCCTATGGCGCTGACGCGGTGCTTTTGATCGCAGAATGTCTCGACGATGATCAAATTCGCCGATTCCTTGATAGCGCCAACGAACTTGGACTCGCGATTCTCCTCGAAGTCCATTCCAAAGCAAATCTCACCCGAGTTCAACCGCTCATTCAAGGATCTACTCACAAAAGAGTGCTTTTAGGGATCAACAATCGTGATTTGACCCGAATGATCACGAAACTGAGTCATACAACTGATCTCCTTGATCTCGTTCAAAATCGCTCAATTTTGGTTTCTGAGTCTGGAATCAAGACGAGAAATGACATCCAAGAGCTTGAATCGAACGGCGTTGCAATCACACTTATCGGCGAACACCTCATGAGACAACCCAATCCAGGTAATGCACTCCAAGCATTAATTGGGAACAATGGCTGATCCATATTTACAAGCAATAATCAAGACGACGAGCCGTTTTACAAATACAGGGTTCGGCCCGTAAGGAAACTCAATCATGCGTCTATCTATACATCGTTTATTCATTTCTTCTATCTGTCTCATCGGGATGGGTTTGTCTACATCGACACATGCACAAACTGATGATCCCGCCGCAATCCTTGAAGCGTCAGCCGCCGCAATTGCAGAAGTACCTGGATTCAATGCACAGTTTCAAATGAAAGGTGTTGGAGCAGCGTTGTTCGCCGACACTTTGCCGTCAATGAACGGACAACTCTTCTTTGGAACCCACGAAGAACTCGGCCGAGTCATCCATTGCATCGGCGAAGCAAAGGATCAACAAAACGCCGTCCCTCAAGCGATCGATATCGTCCTCACATCCGATCGGTACCTATGGACAGATCACGCAAAGCAAGAAATCTATGAACGCCCAAATAATCGAACATCAAGAGGAACGCCTCCTGCGTTCAATCTTGTACTCATCCAATCAATGCTAATGGATGCTCCATTCCAAAATGACACTGATGGATCACTGTCGATGAAAGTGCTCGCTCAAGAAACTATCGCAGGATCTCTCTGTGATGTTGTTGAAATCAATCGATTCAAAGCTGGTTCTTCAAAGAGACGATCACCCTCAGACTCTTATACCGATGTGCGTTGGTACATTGGCACCCAGGACAAACTCCCTAGAAAAGTTGAGCAGATTACTGATGCAGGACTCGTCAAAATCACACTCTTGTTCCAGTTCGGACGGATCAACCTCATAGAACCTTCACAAAGTGATCTCGATATTGCTCGTCCTGCAAGTTACAAGTTCATATCCACAATGCCAAAGCCCAAGAACGAGAGTAGTGAGAACGATCCCAACGAGATCAAGTACCAACCCGTAGACAATAACTCAGATCAATCCATTCCGACTACTCGCCCGACGATTCAAGATAAAAAACCTACAGCTCGAGAACGAAGAGCGCCGAGTTATTCATTCACGACTTCAAGTGGTATCACGATCAACAACGATTCTCAATCAGATCGTGTAACTGTTCTCTACTTCTGGGGATCTTGGTGTGTCCCATGTAATGATCAGTCCCCACTTGTATCTGATATTGTGAACAAGTTTAACAATCAACCTGTTGATGTCTTTGGATTAGCAATCCGCGAGGCGGACCCAGATCAGACGACCGATGATTTTAATTCGTCAGGATTCAATTACATCCTGTCACTTGATGCAGACTCACTTGTCGGACCATTCAAAGCGAGAGTGTTTCCATCAATCGTCGTCATCAACAAATCAGGAGTCATTGTGTATCACAAGAGTCTCAACAAAGATGTTGATGTGCAAGAGCTTGCATCGGGCGCTGAAACTGCGATCACCGATGCGCTTGAATAAAACAACTTTGTTTATGCAGCAAGTGGGAGCACCAAGCCTTCAAGCCCAGTCTGAGGCGAGTCGAATTCGATCGCGACTGTCTGTCGGCCTTCAATCATTGGTTCCACTCGGATAATCTTTGCCCCAATCATTTTCGCGGCTCTCGTTACAGGGCAATGTAAATTTTCAAATGCAACTGCGACTCGTTCACCCATGTGCGCTTCGCGAGGTCCAATGAGCTCTATCGAAGCGCCGCCGTGGGATACATCAAGTGTGTGTCCACCTGTAAAGATTGCTCTTGCGCTTCGTCTGAGCTTCACTGCGATCTCAGTGTTTGATCGTGTGAATGCTCGACGCTCTGATTTCGTCTCCACTATCCTCATTTTGGACCTCATCAATATCTTGATATTGTGGAAGAATAGTTGCTGAACAATTGGCAACTTCTTGTTACACAATAAGATCGACGATTTCGGACTATCGAATTTACCCTTAAACCGATCGTCATATCAAAATGTGTTCTGTAAATGCCCACACAAACGGACCATTCAAATTATCAATCAAATTCGAGCTTCAGCGCATCTTGCAAAACTGCCGCTTTGAGCAGGGTTTCTTCCCATTCCTCTTGAGGATTTGAATCCGCAACAATCCCTGCGCCGACTGGATAAATAAATTGACCGTTCTGAATCAAACCCGATGCATCTGTATCAATTTCCCCCCAAATATGGGCGGTTCGGATCAATACAGAGCTCTTCAATCTTCCTGCATCATCAAGAACCAAAAGTGAACCACAATATGGATTCCTTGGGATCTCTTCGAGTTCATCGATCACTTGCATTGCTCGAACTTTCGGAGTTCCTGTGATGGATCCTGGAGGGAAAGTCCCTCGGATGATTTCGCTTATATCAACTTGTTTTCTTAACTGGCCCTCAACGCGTGCGACGGCCTGGAGGACTCCTGATCGATGAGATTCAATCCTTCGATTATCTGCAACTCGAACACTTCCTAACTCGCAAACCCGGCCTAGATCATTTCGCATCAAATCAGTGATCATGTCCAGTTCTGCGCGATCCTTGATTGAATCTCGCAACTCTTCTTCATCTGCATGTAATGAGCGTGTCCCTTTCATGGGTTCGCTACAGATCATGTTTGTACTCGGATCATACTCAAGAAAGATTTCTGGAGAAATCGAAAGAACCGCGTGCTGCACTCCCAAATATGCGAACTCCATCATCGCACCTGCTCTAGGTTGAGCTGACCCGACTAACTCTTCAAAGCACGCTCGAGCACTCCCCGAGAAAGTCCCTGAAAGTTGATGAGAGATGTTCGCCTGGTAGATATCCCCTGCGCGGATGTAAGACTGAACGCGCTCCACGGATTCAATATACTTTTCTTTACCCATGGAGGAATGAATCGATCCGATTGAAAATTCTTTGTTGGCGTATTCACAAGGCGCGGCAGAACCATCAAAGCTACTTTCCCAACGCTGAATAACTGCGAGAGGGAAATCGGGTTGGTTCAACGCACTTAATCTACTCTGATCTGATTGATTCTGAGCTTTGCATTCAATCGCTCGTCCCAATTCGTACCCTAATAAAATCAACCATCCGGATTCGGTTTCAGAATCTTTTCCCGACTCATTAAACGAATCTAAGACTGACTGAATCTCTTCGAGCGGGTTTTGAGAAGAAGGTTCGATTACCCACGAGTTGATCACGCGAGCTGAAAAAATGGATTTGCTGATCCCCAACCCCGCAAATTGACACCAAGACCCATTCCCGGAGTCGCAAGTATCTGGATGGTTGAGATTCAAAGATGATTCCATGTCCTAATCGTATCGTCCGACGAGCTTGAATGTTCATATTGTGTTGAATCAAGAAGAACCATGATTCCATAGTTCATTTACGCGACTCAAGCATGCCTTTGAACTACACTCATAGATTGCCCGAGTGGGCGAATAGGCAACAAGCCACCCTGTAAAGAAAGTTGTTTCTTTCCGGGCTCAAACCAATTTGCAGCATTTTTTAGGGATCACCCAATGCCCATGGCTAAGAAAAAATCATCAAAGAAGGCCGTCCGTAAATCAACCAAGAAAAAGGTTGCCAAAAAATCCGCGAAGAAGACAACTAAGAAAACTTCGAAAACCAAAGCACGTACTGCTTCAGCGCACAAAAAGACCGCAAAGAAAAAGACATCAAAAAAATCTACAAAGTCAACAACCGCTAAACAGCACGCATCAAAGAAGCGAGCAAAGAAAGCCGTCCGCAAGGTCGCTAGAAAAACATCTACAAAGAAAGCACCCGCGAAGAAAGCTGCTTCAAAGAAGCGCATTGTTAAGGGCAAACTTGTTTATGCATTCGGCAAAAAAACCGAAGGCGACGGTTCAATGAAAATCCTTCTCGGCGGCAAAGGTGCAAACCTCGCAGAGATGACTTCAATCGGACTCCCAGTGCCTCCAGGTTTCACGATCACAACTGATACTTGCGCTGCCTATTACAAAAACAAAAAACGACTCCCCAAGGGACTCATGGATGAAGTTTCAAAGCATCTAACAATGCTTGAAAAACAACGAGGCAAGAAGTTCGGAAACGAATCCGATCCACTACTCGTTTCTGTTCGTTCAGGCGCCGCAGTCTCCATGCCTGGGATGATGGACACAATCCTCAACCTTGGACTCAACGACAAATCTGTAAAAGGATTGGCTGAAAAAACCGGTAACGAAAGATTCGCTTACGACGCATACCGCAGACTCATCAACATGTTCGGCGATGTCGTCATGGGCGTGGGACATCATCACTTCGAAGATGCGTTCACTGCGATCAAAGTGAAGTACCAAGTTACTGATGACACGGATGTTCCTTCAGAAGGCCTCAAAGAACTCTGCATCGCATACAAAGATGTATACGCAAAGTATGTTGGCGCCAAGTTCCCACAGAACCCTGTAAAACAGCTCGAACTCGCAATCAACGCAGTATTCGGATCGTGGAATGCAGATAAAGCAATCTCTTATCGCCGCATCGAAGGGATGTCAGGTCTCAACGGTACTGCTGTTAATGTTCAAACGATGGTCTTTGGAAACATGGGAGAAGATTGCGGCACAGGTGTCGCATTCACTCGTAACCCATCAACCGGTGACAACACTTTCTACGGCGAGTTCCTCATCAACGCACAGGGAGAAGATGTCGTCGCTGGTATCCGCACTCCTTCACCAGTTGAGGAAATGCCAAAGTGGAACAACGCAATCTTCAAGCAGTTGCTTTCGATTAAGAAAACACTCGAAGATCATTACTCAGACATGCAGGATATCGAGTTCACAATTGAACAAGGTCATCTATTCATGCTCCAAACACGCACAGGCAAACGCACAGGCGCTGCAGCTGTCAATATCTCCTGTGACATGGTGAAAGAAAAGCGAATCGACGAGAAGACTGCTCTTCTTCGAATCCCCGCAGGTGACTTAACCCAGCTCCTACTCCCAAGCTTTGATCCAAAGGCAAAGCAAGCAAATAAGGCGCTCGCAACTGGACTCCCTGCATCACCGGGTGCGTCAGTTGGTCATCCAGCGTTCACCGCAGGCGAAGCCGTCGAGCGTTCTCTAAAAGGTGAAAAGGTAATCCTTGTTCGCAAGGAAACAAGCCCTGAAGATGTGGACGGCATGCACAGCGCTGTCGGAATCCTCACTTCAACAGGTGGTATGACATCACACGCGGCGGTTGTCGCTCGTGGATGGGGTAAATGCTGTGTCGCTGGCGCAGGTGATGTTCACATCAATGAAGCAGACGGCACATTCTCCATCGGTGGAGACACATTCGGACGCGGAGATCTAATCTCCATCGACGGTTCTAGCGGCGAAATCTTCTCAGGTTCAATGCCAACAGTCGAACCCGAACTCAGTGGCAACTTCTCAAAGATCATGAAATGGGCAGACAAGTATCGCACAATGGGTGTTCGCACAAACGCAGACTCCCCGAAGGATGCTGCTCGTGCTCGCGAATTCGGTGCGCAAGGGATCGGGCTTACCCGTACAGAGCACATGTTCTTTGAGGGCGAACGAATCACTGCAATGCGTGAGATGATTCTTTCAGAGAATGTTTCTGATCGTGAAATAGCACTCGCGAAACTTCTCCCATTCCAAAGAGAAGACTTCATCGGTATTTTCACTGCAATGAACGGGCTCCCAGTTACGATTCGTTTGCTTGATCCACCTCTTCATGAGTTCTTGCCACACGAGCAAGAAGCGATCCAACGCGTAGCGAATAACCAAGGCGTTCCAGTTGAGACTGTTCGCAGACAGGTTGCTCTACTTCATGAGTCAAACCCAATGATGGGTCATCGCGGATGCCGTCTTGCGATCACATACCCTGAAATTCTCTCAATGCAAGTTCGTGCGATTGTCGAAGCTGCAATCGAGTGTAACAAGAACAAGATCAAAGCAATCCCAGAAATCATGATCCCTCTTGTAGGCACCCACCAAGAGCTCAGCATCCTGCGAAACCAAGCTGAAGAAGTTATTGATCTCGTGAAGAAGGAACTCGGATTCAAAAAGAAGCTCAACATCAAGATCGGTACCATGATCGAAATCCCTCGCGCTGCACTCACAGCAAATGAGATTGCAGAACATGCGGACTTTTTCTCGTTTGGAACGAACGATCTCACTCAGCTCGCATTCGGATATTCACGAGATGACATCAACACCTTCTTGCCTGACTACCTTGGACGCGACATCCTCCCAGAGGACCCGTTCCAATCACTTGACCAGACAGGTGTTGGACAACTTGTAGAAATGGGTTTCGACAAGGGACGAGCAACCAAGAGTGATCTTAAAATAGGTATCTGTGGAGAGCACGGCGGAGATCCTAAATCCGTCCACTTCTGTCATCGCACAGGGCTCGACTATGTCAGTTGCTCGCCGTTCCGTGTACCAATCGCAAGATTGGCCGCCGCTCAAGCTGCGATCAACGATGAGTAATATCTACTAAAACCAACTCAACACAAAGCCCGGATCACTCCGGGCTTTTTTAATGTCCGCATTGTTATTCGTTGGATAAACAAGATGAGCACATTCGATATCTAGGTATGATCATTCTCAAGTCCAAGCACAATCAATTCCGACGAATCATTTGGTTCAATATTGGACTCGGATTCGGGATCTTTATTTACCCCATTATATTGATGTCAACGATTGGAAACACGCATGCTCATGAGCATGCTGATGTTGCAGTAATACTTGGCGCTCGTGTATTTGAAGATGGATCACCTTCGGACGCCTTGCTCGATAGAGTGATTGCTGGATGTGAACTCTACGAGGGAGGATTGTGTGACTACCTCCTCTTTTCTGGAGGCCCTGGGGATGGAGTGATGAGCGAACCTCAAGTCATGCGCCGAATTGCAATTGAACGTGGAATTCCTGAGCATGTTATTGTTCTCGACGAACTTGGAATCAATACTGCAACGACCGCACAAAACACCGCGAGACTCTACTACGAACACCACTGGAACACTGTTATTGGTGTGACTCATTTTTACCACACACCAAGACTCAATCTTGCGCTCAGTAGAGAAGGAGTTTCTGCAACAACTCACGCTGCTCGTCGTCGTGGACTGGTATTAAAAAAACTCCCGATCTTTATGATTCGAGAGTCTGCTGCTTGGTGGGCCTACACCCTGGGATTGCGTTAACTTTTAGAACTCAACCTTGGGTGCATCGCGTACCGCGGCGTCTTCAATTTCGAAGTACTCCGCTTTATCAAACTTGAACATCCCCGCGATGATCACACTAGGGAACGTTTCAACAGCAGTATTCATCTCGCGAACATTCCCGTTGTACAACCTACGAGAAGAAGCTATTCGGTTTTCTGTTTCGCTTAACTCAGCTTGCAGGTTCATGAACTGTGTGTCTGCTTTGAGATCTGGATATTGCTCAACAACCACTGCGAGTTGTTTGAGCGCCCCGACAAGCATGCCTTCATCCTTCGCCTGCGATTCGGGAGACCCATTATTCGACGCGGCTTGATTACGAGCAGCTATTACGCGCTCGAGTGTCTCACTCTCGTGACTCGCGTACCCCTTTACTGCATTGACGAGATTTGGAATCAAGTCATAACGACGCTTGAGTTCGACATCGACCCCGGACCAGGAATCCTTGAGATGTTGACGCACATTAACGAGCTTGTTGTAGATCCCGATTCCCCAACCTGCGATGATGATCACAAGTACGACAAGAATCCCGAGAACGATGAGTAGTCCAATCATGATATCTTTCCTTCTTCGAGATCCTTAACCACAAACTCTGGCCAATGCTCGAGAAACCTAAGTGTCCATCCTAGCGATCCCTCGAAGCGCTCGCTAGGCCATGTTGAGAATCCATCAGTTAGACAGATCCGAGATTGTTCGATATCGATCGCTCCCGGCTTTGTCTCAAGCATGAACTCAATCATCCGCGGATGGATGATGTCGTATGCAAACTTTCTGTTCTTACATTTCACATGGTATTTTCGTGAGAACTCCGAGCTCTCAAAGTCGATGTCATTCTTACCAAACGCAGAAGCAATCTTATCAAAGATACCTTCCCTTCGGATCTTCAAATTCGGCATTTGCGGATACGGAAGCTCAAGTATGAAGTAACTGAAGTAGTGTGTCACAATCCGTGTGCGTGTTGTCGTTCGGCCTTTAGAATCAGTCGTCGTGTAAGTTTCGCGTGTCTTGTATGTAAAATCGCCCATTTTACAACGACACATTGCGGCTCCTAGATCAACCATACCAGATAGCGTGTTGTAAGCAGCGCGATCGAATCCTCGCGTAAAGACTTCAAAATGGGAAAATTCTTCGTCGTGATACGAATCATGTCCAGTATTGAACGAGAAACCCATGCGATCTGCAAACTGTGCCATTGCTTCAATTCGCTCTCGCTGGCGTTTCGCAGCGGCGGCGGCAGCTTTGACGGCGAGTACGATAAGCCCGATGGCCGCCGCCACACCCAAAATTATGAACATTGGTGTCATCTCTATAGAATAGTTCTTCGGATTACATCCTGCTTGATTTCAAGCTCAGAACGACCTTATCCACTTGTGAACCGTACAATAGAGACAAGATTGATAAGGATTTTATATGCTCTGGCAACCATCTCTCCCCGAATATTACAACACCTTAAGCGAAGACAAACTCAACGAGCTTATCGAAGCGCGTCGAGCTCAACTTGGTGACTCTCTCGTGATCCTTGGACATCACTATCAGATGGATCATGTGGTTCGCCATGCTGACTTTATGGGAGACTCACTCAAGCTCTCTCAACTTGCTTCATCAGTTGTTGAGGATCGTGCAAAGTCTGGTACGCAAGTTGAGCACATCATCTTCTGTGGCGTGCATTTCATGGCAGAAACCGCCGATATGCTCACTCCTGATTCAGTGTCTGTCATCCTCCCAGATCTCTCCGCAGGTTGCTCGATGGCGGACATGGCAGACTACGACCAAACCGTTGAAGCATGGGAACTCATCCACGAGTCCCTCAAAGAGCAAGGCTGGTCTGGGCGCATCATCCCAATTACGTATGTCAACTCCACGGCTGCGATCAAAGCATTCGTAGGCGAACACGGCGGCGCATGCTGCACATCATCCAATGCGGACCAAGTCTTCAAATGGGCAATGGACGGCGGAACACAAAAGCGATCCGAGAACGAAGATATCAAAATCTTGTTTCTCCCTGATCAACATCTTGGTCGCAATACCGCTGCGGCGTATGGGATTGATGTTGAACAAAACACATGCGTGTATGATCCGCGCCTAACTGCGCAAGGTGAACCACTTGGTGGTGCGTCCGCTTTTGAGTTACACAACGCAGCAACTATTTTGTGGGCAGGACATTGCAGCGTGCACAAGCTGTTTCGTCCTGAACATTGCGCGGATATTAAACGCGCAAACGCTGCGCTCGAATCATCTCAAGAACCAACTCAGATTATTGTTCATCCTGAGTGTTGCAAGGAAGTTGTTGATCTCGCAGATGCTGCAGGTTCAACAGAGTACATCATCAACACACTTCGCAATGCGCCTGAGGGTTCAAAGTGGGCTGTCGGAACTGAAGTACATCTAGTCAATCGATTAAGCAACGAACTCAAACCAAAGGGAATCGAAGTTCGAATGCTTTCAGATTGTCAATGTTTGTGTACAACGATGTATCGCATTGATGAACCACACATACTCTGGATCCTCGATGGCCTCTGTGGCATTGGGACAACACCTGATTCACCTATCGATACTGCAAATGGTCCGATAAAGGTTCGCAATGTTGTGAGTGTACATCCAGAAGCAACAAAGCTCGCATTACTCGCGCTCAATCGCATGCTCTCGCACACAGGCGGCAACGCAGTCAAAGCGTGATGAGTTAATTGCGGATTAGATAATTGCACACTACATTGTCGAGTGATCGGATCGTCTTCGCCGATAGATTTCTCGTGCAAGCAGTTCAAGCAATTACTCCATCACAAACGACTCTAGATTGGGCCGGCGAACTCGGCCGCTGGATGATCCTCGCTTCGGGGTTGGCTGTTCTCGTTGTCGCATTGATTCTCCCTGCACAAGCAGATCTTCACGCAACACAAGAACAACGAGATTACTCTCTACATATTGAAAACTCGCAACACGCTCGAATATCACGATATATGTCTTTCCTGAATCAGCTTGATGCGCCATCGCAAGCAACAATTGATCTTCTTGCGATGTCACAACTCGGTTTAATCCCAAAGAACCGAACGACACTCGACACCTTTGCGACCAAAAATGACCCAAGAATCTTTGAGATCCTTGAACCAACACCCGTCCAGTTCATTTCAACACAGAAACCTGCTTCTCGTCTTGAGAAACTGACTACAAGTCAAGATACTCAACTCTGGGTAATCCTGATCGGCGCCGTCGCAGTCATGTATGGATTGCTCCCTGCAACGAAATCTTGATCAACACGATCTAGACTTTATCGTGAACGCTGACCCTCTCTATCCTGTTCTTGTCGGCCCTACTGCTGGAGGGAAAACCGCACTCGCGGTCAATCTCGCTCAAAAACTTGGGGGAGAGATTGTCACTGCAGACGCATATCAAATCTATCGTGATTTACATATTGGAACCGCAAAGCCAACCCTCGAAGAACGACAAGGGATACCTCATCACTTGATCGATCTTGTCGATCTCAAAGCTCGGTTCACTGTTCATGATTGGCTCAATCGAGCAAACCCACTCGTTGAGTCGATCCGGAATCAGGGCGCTCTCCCAATTGTCGTCGGCGGCACAAACCTCTACATCAAGTCCTTCCTTGACGGCTTGTTCGAAACCCCAGAACCGAGCAATCAGATCAAATCGCAAGTAGAGGACATGTCCCAACCTGAGCGAAGAGCAATGCTCGCTCAAGTTGATCCAGACGCAAGCAATCGGATCGATTCTGCAGATTTGAGACGAACCCGTCGTGCTCTTGAGATTTATCTTCAAACTGGAACCCCCATCACTACGCTCCAACAGCAATGGGAAAACGAGAAAACTTCTCGTCCAGAAGCAATCCTCATTGGACTCGATTGGCCGAACGAACAAATAAATCGCCGGATAAATCAACGAGTGAAAATTATGATCGACGAAGGGCTCGTCGAAGAAGCAAAATCCATTTTCGACGCAAACGGTTTCGGGCATCAATCATGCGAAGCAATCGGATACAAACAACTGATTGCACACTTCGAGAACCGATGCACGCTCGATGAAGCAATCGAACGCATTAAAATTGATACAAGACGATTCGCTAAAAACCAGCGCACATGGATGAAACGATTGCGAACTCGACAAAACTGTATTTGGATTGAAGCAGTTGATCGAGATTCAAATGACATCGCAACCGAAGCGATCGAACGATTCAATGCAATCAAATCTTTATGATCTCAAAGAATCATGATTGATCACTCAATCATCGAGCGAAATGGACTTTGGTCCTTCTTTCCCCGCGACGCGTTCCATATATCCATCGCCCCGTTTTTCGTACTTAGTAAAACCAAGTCGATCAAGGTTCTTATTGCTCAACATAGACTTCTCTTTGATATCTGACCACTTACCCGCGATGTTGGGTAATGTAGGCACACGATGAACTGGGCGCCCTTCATGTTCAGTAAGCGAGTCTTCAGCCATCTTCTGGACGAGCTCAAAGTGTTCGCCGGTACCTTCACCTTTGTCATCAAGATATTCGTAGATGTAGACTGGCATTCGCAGCAACTCCGTTATTTGTTGTTTGATCCATCTATAAGGATATACGAGTCATCGGCTCAATCGGATCGTTAGTTTTCAACTCTCTCTAATTATCCAAACACCTGCCCAGATTCGGTATCCTGCATCTTCCAGCTGTTCTTACGGCATATTTTCGACAAAACAGGCCAAGCAAAGTCCATATTGTTCACGACAACCATGACTTGCATCAAGACATCGTGCCCCATCGCGTACTCGACAGTGTACCCAGGTCCATGTAGAACCATCGTCCCAAGTCGTTTCACTTCCGCTCCATCAGGGCATGTATTAAACTTTGCAAGAGCAGAACAAACCTCTTTGGGGGATCCAAGTTCGATGTTCCCCGCGAGCATATCCTCAGGATCCCGAGGATTGATCATCACTAAGATGCGTTTTTTGCGTTTAGCCATAGATAGCAAGGATAGCCAAACGAAGTTGATTCGTCCTTAATCTGGCTCGCCGTCAAGATCATCTAAAAAACCTTCCGCTTCATCTTTTGCGTCGAGCAACTCAGCGGCCTTCTTCAAAAGTAAGCCTAACGGGACCGGTTTGAGCATATATGCATCCACACCAAGTGATTCTCCATATGCTTGATGTCGTTTCCCCTCGTTTGCGGTGACCATAATTACAATTGGGGAGTTTTCTTTGCCTTTAATTTTTTCGAGCGCAAGGAATCCAGAACGTTTGGGGAGCATCATATCGAGAATAACAATTTCTGGGGGATCTTCCTGACAGACACGAACTGCCTCATCGCCGTCCATCGCAGTAAGAGTTAATGCTCCTTCGGATTGAAACGCGACAGTGATCGAATCGAGTACATCTTTCTCGTCGTCAACAATCAGCACTCGTACATCTTCTAGCATACCAACTTCTTGATCGAGTTGATCACTTGAAAATTCATCGCTCATGGTTTCACTCCTCTGGTTGTCTATCGCTAAATGATCATTACTTAAAATGGGTAATGTTATTCTCCAGCATAAATGCCCTGTCGATATCCGATCGATTCACGATCTGCTCGATCTCATCGTCCGTCATCCAAGGCAATGATTCGAGTTTCTCGCGTAACATTTTCGGGAACGGTTTGTTGAGCCGTTCATGGCGAGGCCTGCTCTTCCAGATTCGATGCATCCATAGATACTGTTCCGGAGCTTTCCGAACTGATTGCTCAATTGCTCTTCTATAGCGTGCAGTGATGTAAAAAAGCGGATCTGGTTGCGATTCCCAGTCCTCAGGATCGATCCGATCATAGATCTCAATCCGATATTTGAGTTTTACTTCTTGGTTTGGATCAGTTGCAAGCCGACGAGCATTTCCAACAATGATCTTGGCGCGATGTTGGATCGCCATCAATCCGATTGATTTATAGCTCGACGCAAGACGACCGAAGAACGGGACCTGCAATCCACGATCTCCTGCATTCTGATCTGCAACAAACCCGACAGACTCACCAGAAGCAAGCAACTCAGGGAGTCGATGCATTGCGCCGAACTTATCAACCAACTCCAATCCGCGTCTAGATCGAGTCTGGCGCAACCAACGATCCGCAGGCCGCAAATCCAAAGGCCGATACAACACATGCATCCTGAACCCCAAGAGCGCCATGGTGTATCCAAGAGTTTCCCAATTCCCACAATGCCCAGTCAAAAGCAAAGTTGGTTCATCATCAAGCAAGGGACGAATAATATTTTGGAGTGATCCAAGCTCGACATAATCTGTCCATGCATCTTCAGTAAGATATCGAGGCATGACCGCAAGTTCGACAGCAAGCATCGCGAGATGCTCATAACTCTGAAGAACCAACTCTTCTCGTTCATCGATATTCTTTTCAGGCATCGCAACTTTGAGTCGATCAACCGCGAGTCCTACGCGCTTGCGATTCATCCGGGAACCACCAAAGGTTCTCCCCAGTTTTTTTGCGCTGTGCAATACCGCAGGGAGAGGCATCGCATGAGCAGTGATCAACAACGAACGAAGAGCGCAGTACATCGCCGGCTGAACTACCAGCGATTGCATCGGGCTCAGAGCAGGACGCGGATCATACCTTGAAACCATACCGACTCCGTCCCGACCCACTCTTACAACGCGTACCTCGCGCTGCAAGATCCGGGTCTCTCCGAATATCAGTTAGGGAAATCGCCGATGAGCGTTTGCAAACGATTCGCGTTGAGCAAAGGCATCGAAGTTGCTTCGGCCTTGAGCATCAAATCATCGTAACGTTGAATCTCCTGTTGGAGACGCACATACTCTTGGATCGCAGCAACCGGCGCTGCAGGACCTGGTTGTGGAGGAAGAACCGGCTTCTCACCCAATACTACGAAATCGACATCGCCGTTGATTTCACTCACGAGTACACCACCCCAGCGTTCGATCAATGCTTCGAGGGTTTCTCGTTCAAATCGTGATGCAATGCCGTCTCCATCGGTATCAAAGAGTCCATCGACTACAAACTTGTATGTCTTCGTAGGGTCATAAACTGCGTTTGCGATGACATCACCACGAACGATTGGGTTGCCTGCAGATGATGAGATAATGCGTGCACGCGAGAAGGTATCTTCAACTCGTACGATTTCGAGTACTGCTTTACCTTGGCGATAATCCCCATTTGCATCCGGACGGATATCAGTCGCGTCGTCGTAGACGGCGAAAGTCATCCCAAGCACCGCTTTCTGATTGCGTCCGATTGAGATCATTGCTTCGTTGTCAATCGGGTTTACTTGATTGATTCTACCGTCAACGAGCGCCTCTTCATTGAGCGGCATAATGCGATCCACGCCGCCTTCGCCGAGCAAGCGAAGAATCTGATCCTGAAGAACGATGTTCTCTTGAATCAGCTCGTCAACCGTGTTCTGCATGCGTTGCTCTCTTGTCGAGAAGTCACTGCGAAGAGAATCGATCTGTCCGATGTATCGTCCTTCGATTGCTTCAAAGCCATCGAAAATTTGCTTGTTCGAATCTGCGTACGCTTGCACATCTCTCTGCATTCCTGCAGCGGATGTAGTGAACTCGCTCTCAATGTCTTGAACACGTGCTGCTTCGTCTTGCGCTAGTTGTTGCGCTGAACGACGCTCAGTTTCTGCAGCTGCAAGTTGTTCGTTCAAAGTACCGATCTGGTTGTATAGATTATCTACTAACCCAACAAGTGATGATCCTTCTGAACCTTCAACGCTCGCTAGTCGCTCGCGGAGCTCGGCCATCGTCATCCCGGACTCACCCGCGATGGTTTGCATCAACTCTGATTTGTTAGTTGCAAGGAAACCGATTACGGTTTTTCGTTCGCGTGATGCTTCATCACGGATCGCACGGATCGCTGCATGTTCGCGTTCTTGATCTGAAACGAACTGCTTGTAGTCTTCGCGGGCTGCATCAAGATCGCTTTGGGCGCTCTGAGCGTTGCCATAGAAAACCATCGTCGTCACAAAGAATCCAAGGCTCAATGCGCCCAAGATTGTGATGGTGACGGCGACGCCGACGCTTGCTCCGGTGCGGGCTGCCATATATACAACTCCCGTCCTTCTAAAAAGGACATCTCAAATCTGCTTATCTCCAAGATATGCCCGTCTTGTTCCTTCGATGGAATCAACAGACACACCCCGCCGGGACAACGCCCCGGAGTTGATCTATTCGTCCGATCATGACGATCGGTTCGCACCTTACACAATCAAACACATTGGTGCTCGAGAGTATAGGGTGAACAACAGTTTCTGGACGGAATTGCTGTTGGTCAACTCGTAAAGATTGCTAAGATATGAATCGGGAGCATTTTCTGTTCAAATTGACTCCCGATCCACCATTTGACACCCCGGAGCTCCCGATGCAATCCATCTCGACCCATACTTGTGCCGTACTTCGAATGTTCGTTCTCGGCGCAACCTTTGCTTCGTCATCTGTTTGCTCCGCTCAACAAGTCGATTACATCCTCGATACTGGAGTTGGATCATTCAACATCGGACCCGCAGGGTTCGATGCAAATGTCACTTGGATCAACTCGTTCGACACCGTCACAGGCGGCGAACTGATCAACAATGTCTCCGTTTCCTACGGCGATATCGAGGACAACTCAGGAACAATCGGGTCAGATGTCGTCACTCTGGCAATCCTGAGCGATCCAAACAACGATCACGACCCAAGCGACGCTGTTCTGCTCTCAACAACCGTCGTTCAATGGCAAGACACTGGATTCGGAGAGTTTGTTGATTACCCAATCCAAGCAACCCAAGTCGAAGGCGTCTTCTTCGTAGCGGTCGTCATGGATGTACTCAATCGTGCAAATCCATGTTCAATGGACCCGAACTCCCCATCCGCAGGCACCCAAAGCTGGCTTTTCTATAACCCAGAAGAGAATCTCAACGATCTCGGATCATCCCCATTCATACTCCACATGTCTGAGAGCGCATTTATCGGCGCATGGATGGTTCGTGCAACAGGGGAACCAGCTGCACAATGTATCGCAGACATCACTGGTGACGGCCAACTCAACTTCTTCGATGTTTCTGCGTTCTTATCCCTCTTCGCCGCTCAAGATTCAGTTGCGGATCTCAACGACGATGGCCAATTCAACTTCTTTGATATCTCAACATTCCTGACCCTCTTCTCATCAGGATGTCCATAACCAACGAGTTGGCTTGCAATTTTGACTCAAATCGGTGACAATATCGAAATGCACTTTATTCTTTCGATACTCAACGATTTTCAACCCGCGCAATTAGTAGATTGGAATGTCAGCAACGAAGAGAAGATGGAAGTCCTTTTCAGGCTTCTCCTCGGCGCTATCTTTGGTGGCCTACTCGGTTGGGAACGTGGTCGTTCCGAAAAACCAGCAGGGATCAGGACAATGGTCCTCATCGGCGCCGGCGCATCTGCATTCGCGCTCTTGGGTCAACAACTCATCGCCTCAAGCGCCGACAATGAAATCATCCGCGCTGATCCAACCCGAGTGTTGGCCTACATCATTTCAGGTGTAGGTTTCTTGGGCGCTGGTGCGATTCTCCACTCAAAGCGTTCAATCAAAGGACTCACAACCGCTGCTTCGATCTGGGTTGTTGCCGCGATCGGCGCCGCTTGTGGCGTTGGAGAGTTCATGATCGGATTCTTCTTATTCTCAATCGCATTCGTCACCCTTTGGACCCCATGGGTCTTTGCGATGTTAAAGGGAACCGCGATATACGAAGACGATCTCGACGACAGCAAATAGTTGTTTTCAAAAACTCGAAATCATACGCCGCGATCGGCGCTTCCAAGTGAAACAAGCTCGTCGCTGTATCGTTCACGCATTGGTTCGACGACTTCTTTGATGAATCGTTCGGTTTGTTCAACCGATCGTCCGATGTAGGCCATCGGATCAAGATGTGAATCAATGTCGATCCCTTCGAGCAATGGTTCGCTCTTGAGTCGATCAAGCAAATCGTTGTCCTTACCTTCTTGCTTGACGACTTGTCCGGCGGCCATCGAGTGCACACGGATCGCTTCGTGAACATCTTGACGATCGCGCCCAAGCTTGACTGCTTCCATCATGATATTCTCTGTCGCCATGAACGGGAGCTCCGCCATCAGGTTCCGTTTAACCATCGCTTCATTGACGATCAATCCGTCTGCAACCGTGTGCATCAGATCCAACGCACCATCTAAAGCCAAGAATGCTTCGGGGAGCGACAAGCGACGATTCGATGAATCATCGAGCGTGCGCTCAAGCCACTGCGTCGCCGCGGTGTCGTACGCATTCCCTACAAGATTCATCACAAATCGAGTAAGACCACAGATACGTTCGCACTTCATCGGGTTGCGTTTATAAGGCATCGCAGACGAGCCAATCTGGGACTTGCCAAATGGTTCGTCGATTTCCTTGCGATTGGAGAGGAGGCGAATGTCGGTTGCGATTTTGTGCAAGACAGACGCAACAGATGCAAGATCAGCAAGAATCATGGTGTCGTACACGCGCGGATATGTTTGCCCTGTCAAATCGAATGTTGCTTGTCGGGCTATTTCACTCAACGGATTCTCCGATAATGCCTCGTCAAACTCTTTACACAACTGACTAGGCTCAGCGTTTACACCATCTCCATATCCCAACTCTCCGAGAGCAGCAAGGAACTTAAACTCCAAAAGATCAACTCGTTCAGAATCATTATCAAAGAGCTTTAAAAATGAAGCTTGTGTTCCTGTTGCTCCACGCAATCCACGCATATCAGCAAGCGGATAACCTGTAGACATTCGATCCTCGAATAGCGACAAATCATATGCCCAACCTGCAAATCGACGTCCGACGGTTGTCGGCTGCGCCGGCTGATAATGCGTAAAACCGAGCGTTGGTATTTCCTTTGTCTTATCCGCTTCAATACCCAATCCATATATCGCTCGCTCAAGTTTTTCAATAATCAAATTGCGAGCTTCATTCAGTGCGAGCAGATCTCCATTACACACTACATCCTGGCTCGTGCACCCAAGATGAATAATCCCGCGTGCGCTTGGACATCGATCTCCATACACATGTACATGCGCCATCACATCATGACGCAGCTCGCGTTCATACTTCGCTGCAAGCACCATGTCCTCATCAGTAACTTCAATATGCGCACGCATCTCGTCGAGTTGCTCATCGGTGATATCGAGTCCGCACGCTTGTTGCGCTTCTGCAACTGCGAGCCAGATCTTGCGCCAAGTTGTAAACTTATGACGAGGAGACCAGATCTTGCACATCTCTGGAGATGCGTTACGAGCTGCCAAAGGAGAGGTATAGGTATCGTGTGGGTTTGTCATCGCGATTCCATTCCTGAGAAATGAAGTATTAAAAATGTAATCAGTTTGCAACAATGTTGACTAATCGACCTGGAACTACAACGACCTTGCGGACGGTTTTCCCTTCGATCAGTTCTTTGATTCGCTCGTCTGCAAGCGCTAACGCTTCGAGTTCCTTCGCATCCGTGTCGCGAGACACATGCAACTTTGATCGTAGTTTTCCCATCACTTGGATTGGGATTTCGATCTCGTCGTCAACGAGCATGGACTCTTCGAAGTTAGGCCATTCTGCAATCGCAACAGACGATTCGTTGCCTAGCTTGTGCCAGAGTTCTTCTGAAACGTGAGGAACAAACGGACCGATCACTCGAACGAATCGCTCCATCTGATCTTTTGTTAATACCTTTGCAACATTAACAAACTCAAACATCGCCGCGATAGCTGTGTTAAAGCTGAGCTTCTCAATATCACTCCCGACTTTTGCAATCATGCGATGGAGTTGTTTTTCAACCGTATCTTCTGCATTGTCTGTGATTCTCAACTCGCCTGTCGACTCGTCAATGCACAAGCGCCAGATCTTCTGAACCAAGCGATACAACCCAACAATGTCTCGTGTATTCCAAGGTTTGGATGCTTCCAAAGGCCCCATGTACATCTCGTACAACCTAAATGTATCAGCGCCGTACTCCGCGATGACATCATCTGGGTTAACCACATTCTTGAGCGTTTTCGACATCTTCGCGACAATCCGTTCAACCGGAGTGTTGTCCGCAATCTCAATGTATACTGGTTGCTCTTCTGTACCTCGGTTCTCAACTTCATCAATGGGTACAAGCGCTTTGTTCGATCGTTGGTACGCATGACTCGTAATCATTCCTTGATGGAACAACTTACGAAATGGTTCTTTGCTTTTAACAACATCAAGATCATACATCACCATGTGCCAGAACCGAGCGTACAACAAATGGAGCACCGCGTGTTCGTTGCCTCCGATGTATAGGTCCACGCCGCCCTCACCCATCCAGTAGTCTTGCGCTGCATCCCCGATCAGTTGATCGTTATTCTTATTGTCGCAATAACGCAAGTAATACCAACACGACCCTGCCCAACCTGGCATTGTGTTGGTTTCGCGTCGAACTTTGGAATCAGAGTGCATCCCATCAACGCCTGCTTTGCCTGCGGTTGTCTCAACCCAATCTGTAGCTTTCCCTAACAACGGCATCGGGGTATCTGATTCAACCGGTTGATAGTCTGTCAACGGAGGGAGTTTCACAGGTAACGAATCTTCACTCACCCCGTGGTGATTCCCGAAATCATCGAAGACAATCGGGAATGGTTCTCCCCAGTATCGTTGACGAGAGAACAACCAATCTCGCAACTTGAAGTTGACACGATGTGCACCGATCTTGTGCTTTGTGAGCCAATCGATCATCTTGTTCTTTGCTTCTTCGATATGTAATCCGTTGAGAATCTCAGAGTTCATCGCCGGGCCATCCCCGGTATACGCCTCGCCGTCAAAGTCTTCTGGAGGCGTTACTGTCCTGACAATCGGAAGATCGAACTCCTTGGCAAAGTCCCAGTCCCTTTGATCTTGAGCAGGCACCGCCATAATGGCGCCTGTGCCATAACTCATCATGACATAATCCGCAGTCCACACAGGGATCAACTCTTCAGTGACAGGGTTGCGTACATGCAACCCAAGGAACACCCCGGTCTTTTCTTTGTTTTCTTGACGCTCAATGTCTGAACGATTCGAAGCGGTCTTGACATACTCATTAATCTTGTCGCAATCAGTATCCTCACCTGCGAACTCGATCGCCATCTCCACGAGACCATGTTCAGGAGCAACAACCATATAAGTCGCGCCATAAATCGTATCTGGACGCGTTGTAAAGACGCGAAGAGATTCACCCATCTCTAATCCGCCTGGGAGTACAATCGGGAATCCGATTTCAGCGCCTTCAGATCGACCGATCCATTCTGCTTGTTGTGTTTTAGTGGAGTTGGGCCAATCCAAATCTGACAACCCATCCAACAATCGATCCGCATACGCAGTGATTCTGAACATCCACTGACGCAAAGGCTTGCGAAACACTGGATAGTTTCCTCGTTCTGAGAGACCATCCTTTACTTCTTCGTTTGCGAGTGCTGTCCCCAACTTCGGGCACCAGTTTACTGTCTGTTGCGACAGATATGCTAATCGATATGAATCAACGACTGCTTTGCGCGTTTCGTTGTCGAGTGTTTCCCAAGGCCCCGCATCAGTGCCGTCGGGCAAGTCCCCTGCACCTGTATACTCAACCGCGTTTGGGTTGAGTTTCACAGGACGCACGCCGTCAACAAATTCCTTGATTAAGTCATTAATCGGACGCGCCTTACCCAATCCGCCGTCTGCTTCTGGATCGAACCAAGAGTGATAGACTTTCAAGAACACCCATTGTGTCCAGCGATAGTATTCTGGATCAATTGTTCCAAACTCACGCGTCCAGTCATAGCAAAAACCGAATCGTTGGAGTTGTCTTCGAAAGTTATCAATCGCCGTCTTCGTTGTCACTTCTGGATGAACACCAGTCTGAATCGCATACTGCTCTGCAGGCAATCCAAACGCGTCCCAACCCATCGGATGGAGTACATTAAACCCCTTCATCTTCTTATAACGACAAATGATATCCGTTGCGGTATACCCCTCAGGGTGCCCTACATGGAGACCTGCTCCTGATGGGTATGGGAACATATCTAGACAGAAATATTTCGGCTTCGAACCATCGAACCCATCTTCCCCCGGATTGGGTTGGACATAGGTCCCTTGTTCGTCCCACCATTGTTGCCAACGGGTCTCGATCACTTGAGCCATCGCCGCGTCATATCGGCTTGTAGGCACTGTTTCTGTCTGTTGTTGCTCTGATTGACTCATGGTCGATGAGTCTAGGACAACTCTCCCCAAAAGAGCCGATACCATCGCAGAACAACCCATCTGGAAGCCGGATTAGCACACCCAAAATGCTCATTGAAGGCCTCGAATATCCGAAAGATTCGATTGAAACAAGCACTCCTCCTATCGAGAAGCCAAGGCTTTGGCACCCCAGACGGGCATCAAATCATGCCCTTCGAGATGTATCGCACCCAGATTGAGTCGAATCTCCAACTCGAAGTCATCAATTCAGCGACACAAAGCCCTCAAGAGAGGACTTCTGTAATCGATCGTGTTTTAACAAGCAACAATCAACTCTCTCATATTCTAGTCATGCCTCACTGGTCTGAAGACCCACAGGAGCTTTGTGCGTGGTTCGATCAAACCCGAGCACTGATTCAAAGAGCAGGGTTATCCGAAACCAAAATTGTGATGCTCGATTATTATGCACCGACTTGTTCGCCTCATTTTTCCGCGATGGCCCATGTCGATCGATACATCAAGCGCCAGACACTCTCGGATCTATCTGGTTATGAGCATGAATATCGCTCTGGATTCGCGTTTGCAGACTTTGTCGCAGATACCTGGGGTTTCGAACTCGAAGACTGGCACTTTGGTTCGAAGATACCTGCTGCTCATGCCCACAAACTTGTTTCCGGATGGAACCTTGGGATAACGCCTCGCTATGAACAGATTCTCAATTGGACAAAGCGAGTTCCAATCCCATGGAGTTTGCGTCGAATTGATATCCATCAACGCATCGGCGGGTTGGGCAAACCCGGGCAAAAACAAGAATGGTACCAGTTCTCAAGAGCAAAGGGAATCGAAGCCCTCGATCCGCTCAAATCAAAGTATCGCATGAGCACCATCGGCCGAGTTTCTCGAAAAAAATACTTCCTTGAACTCTGCTCAAGCAAAGTCGTGTTCTCTCCATTCGGATGGGGAGAAGTCTGTTTCAGAGATTACGAAGCAATCGCGTGCGGTGCATTGCTTGTCAAACCTGATATGTCACATGTAACAACAGAACCCAATATCTACATCGCGAACGAAACTTACATTCCTGTTGCATGGGACTACAGCGACGCAGCCGATAAAGTAGAAGAGTGCTTGTCAAATCCGAACAAAGCAAAGAAGATTGTTGCAAATGCTCGCAGAGTCCTTTCTGAGTATTACACATCTGCCCGATTTGTTGATACGCTTGGTGACTGTTTAGGAATTTCTGAAAACCAACAATAGAGTTACAAAACGAGCACCCTTCTAACAACTAAATGCAAAATGGAGAGCCAGATGGTCCGCGTGTGTGTAACCGCAACAACTCAATCGCAAGCAACCAAAAGCGCAGGCGATTTGAACGCTATGGACTTTCTCATTCAACAGATCAATGCAGGAATCCTTGCAAACAAGGGTACTCAACAATCCATTTCACTCACTACCGATACTGATAATGCAGACCTTATCGTCTTTGCAGAATCACACAAAGCAAGTAAAGATACAACTGATGTATCCGCTCATGTGCTGAATGATCCGATCTATCGCAAGTTAAAGCACAAATGCGTGATTCATAACGGCACTGATCACCCAAACCCATCTGTACCTGGGTTGTACCCATCAATCCCACATAAATGGGCGAAGCGACTCGGATGCATCGGATCTCCGTACCTAGCGCAACTCAATCCGTTTCTTGATCTACCTGAGTTGAGCGAGATAGATCCCGTGCGTCTTGCGTCATTCATTGGAGGCTGTCGCCGCAAACCGATCCGTCAACAACTTGTGAGACTTGCTCAAGAACAACATTGGGACTCCATACAAGCAATCGATTCGAGTGATGCATTTGTTGGTTCATTGCGCGCGAATGACACTGAAACTCATCAGAGTTTAAAGAAACAGTTTGTGACGGATATGACCAAATCCAAATTCGTTCTTTGTCCACGAGGGACTGGATCGTCGAGTTATCGAATCTTTGAATCGATGCAAGTTGCGCGAGTGCCTGTCATCATTGCAGACTCTTGGTCACCCCCACCCGGACCTGATTGGAGCAAGTTTTCTATTCGAGTGCGCCAATCACAAATCGGACAACTCCCGACAATTCTCTCTTCAAGAGAACCACAATGGGAATCGATGGGAGAACTAGCAAGAAAAGCATGGGAAGAGTTTTACAGCCCTTCAAAGCTTGGGCTTGAAATTGTCCGTCTTGCATTGCTCGTGTTAGATCAAAAAAAATCTTCTGCTCGAAAACAGAAAATCTGTGCTCGCTATTACCGGTTGGGTCCACGAAAGACATCGCTCATCCAATCTCGTTTGCGTCAACGAGCAAGTCGGATATTCCAGAATGATTAATCGAGCGGATGCCCTTCGTGAGCAGTCCAAAGCACATCTCTGCATGTATTGAGTGAAGCAAGATCGTTAATTGGAATGAGATCAATGCTATATCTCAAGAGCTTTCTCTTCACATTCACATCAAACGCTCGATATCCGAGTCCAGTCATGAACTCTCCAACTTCTTGCGTTGATGTTCCTGCGCGATTGAGATGATGTTCATGCATCTCCATGACAACCATTGATTTCCACGAATGAAGCGTTTGCTCCATCCCTTTGAGCGCGCGATACTCAAATCCCTCAACATCAATCTTAATAATCTTCGGAGCGTTTTTGTCGTTTGCAAAGACATCGTCGCCCTTCTTTACTTGTGCGATCGTGCTTGAGACAACATCATCTGGGTTCACATCTGCAAAGGTCCCGATCCCGGTATGTGCATCATTTTGCTTGAGTTCAAGCTCTGCTTGAGCATCAGATAATCCGATTGGATGAACATGAATGTGCTCGATGTGATTTCGTGAAATCACTTCTTCGAGTTGTGCGAGACAAGTTGGGTTTGGTTCGAAACTGTCAATCCTCCCGTTGGGCCCAACGAGATGAGCAGCGTGGAGCGTGATCATCCCTACATTTGCCCCGATATCAATCATCCGATCTCCGGACTTGAGCACAGCATTCAGTAGAAGCTGAATATGTAGTTCGTAGTATCGACCAAGGAAATAGGTATGACGAGCAGACCAGTTCGTCATGTCAAGTTTCATCTCGTAGCCGTGCCATTTACCCCGGACAAGCTTTGGTTTCGCGTTTGCCCATCGATGATCGTCTTTGTAACCGATTTTCCCAAACCGATCCACAAACCAACCCCATCCTGGGAGCTCGTTTCTTGTGATCGGTAGTAAGAGTACTTTTAATCCATTACTCATCGGCGTTGCCCTCAGTTCCTAAACCTTACTATCGGCTGATATACTTCGAACATCTCACAACTTTACTGAAAGACAATACTCCCATGTGCGGCCGATTTGCTCAAGTATTTCAGATCGAAGATCTCGAACACATCGAGAGAATCATCAATCAAGCTCTCGGGATCGACAAAGAGCTTATCGAACTCTTTGCGACAAACTTCAAACCGACATATAACGCTTCGCCGACTCAATATCCCACAATAATATCGGCGACCGATAACCATACGAATGGTATGCCCATCGTAACGCAAGCTCATTTCGGACTCATCCCTTCATGGTCGAAAGATCGATCAAGAGCAAGCTCAATGATCAATGCTCGAAGCGAAACAATCGAATCCAAACGCTCATTTGCAAGCTTGTTTCGATCGCGTCGATGCATTCTCCCCGTTTCTGGGTTCTTTGAATGGCAACGCATCCCAGGAGAGAAAACCAAACAACCCTGGTACATCAAACGCGCTGATAGCCTACCCATGATGCTCGCGGGGATCTGGGATACCTGGCTCGATCCTGAACACGGACATTCTGAGGTTGACTCCTTCAGTCTCATCACCTGTGATGCAAATGATTTTATGAGTGACATCCATCATCGGATGCCAATTATCCTTGAACCAGAATCCATTTCATCCTGGTGCGATCGGACCTCTGAACCGCGAGAGCTCGCAGATCGACTTGTCTCCGCGCCAGATGGGGTTCTCGCGGCACATCGAGTCTCACGCAAGGTCAACTCTGCAAAGAATAACGATCCTTCGCTCATCGAACCCGATCTGGACACTCCCCCTGCAGGTTTGTGGGGATAGAATCCCATGTTTCACCCTCATGGGTCCACTGTTCATACCCAATTTCCGCACGGAGTTACCTAATGGCAAACCTGACTATCGATGTTGCATCCGTCCTTAATAATGACGACCTGCTCTCTTTTAACTCTCCTGCGATCTCGAAAGATCAACTGAATCTCCCCGGCGGCGACTTTGTCGATCGAGTCTTATCAATGACTGATCGAAATCAGAATGTTCTCAATAACTTCAATCGGATCATCAACCACGGCCGACTCGCAGGAACAGGGTACACTTCGATCCTTCCTGTAGATCAAGGGATCGAACACTCCGCAGGCGCATCATTTGCTCCAAACCCTACTTACTTTGACCCAGAGTCAATCATCGAACTCGCAATTGAAGGCGGCTGCAACGCGGTCGCGTCAACATTCGGAGTTCTCGGCGCAACCGCGCGCAAGTACGCTCACAAAATACCTTACCTCGTCAAGTTCAATCATAACGAGTTGATGACATACCCCAACACATTCAATCAGATCCCATTCGGTTCGATCAAGCAATGTTGGGAGATGGGCGCCGCCGCTGTTGGTGCAACCATCTACTTTGGTTCAGACGATTCAGAATCTCAGATCCAGTATGTTGCAGATATGTTCCACGAAGCGCATGAATACGGAATGGTTACCGTCCTCTGGTGCTACATCCGCAACAACGCATTCAAAGTCAACGGCGTCGATTACCACTCATCTGCAGATTTGACCGCTCAAGCGAACCATCTCGGAGTGACAATCCAAGCTGACATCATCAAACAAAAACTCCCAACAAACAACGGTGGATACAAAGCACTCAACACAGGCGACTCATCCTACGGTAAGTTCAATACCGGAATCTACACAGAGCTTTGCTCATCAGATGAAAACGGACAAGGCGGACACCCAATTGATCTTTGCAGATACCAAGTCGCGAACTGCTACATGGGTCGAAGCCCGTTGATCAACTCCGGCGGCGAATCAAAAGGTGAAGGCGATCTCAAAGACGCAGTCACGACCGCAGTCGTGAACAAACGCGCCGGCGGCATGGGTCTCATCTCAGGTAGGAAAGCATTCCAGCGCCCAATGGGTGAAGGCGCTGCACTCTTGCAAGCAATCCAAGATGTGTATCTTGATGACAAAGTCACAATCGCGTAAAGCTTGTATTTTTTAAAATCACGAAGGGGGAGCACATTTGTGTTCCTCCTTTTTTGTACTCACGGAGTAACTAATGATGAAAGCAGCACTCGCACAAATCTCGCCTGTTCTACTTGATCGCGAAGCAACATCTTCAAAAGCAATCGAAGCAATCAAGCTTGCAGCATCAAAGGGATCATCTCTCGTTGCTTTCGGGGAGACTTTTCTTCCTGCGTATCCGCTTTGGATCTCGCGCACCAATGGCGCACGCTTTGACGCTCAAGATCAGAAAGAACTTCATGCTTTGTATCTGCAAGAATCGGTTCAAATTGAAAGAGGGGATCTGAATCCGATCTGCAGTGCTGCAAAAGAGAACAACATCTGGGTCGTGATTGGGATCGCAGAAAAACCTCTCGATAGAGGCGGACACTCGATCTTCGCATCTGCAGTTACGATCAACAATCATGGAAAAATAGTCAGCACACATCGAAAGCTCATGCCAACCTACGAAGAGCGATTATCCTGGGCCACCGGAGACGCGCACGGATTGGTTGCACATGAATGCAATGAATTCAGAATCGGAACATTAAACTGTTGGGAAAACTGGATGCCCCTCCCTCGCGCTACACTCCAAGCGCAAGGGGTCAATCTTCACATCGCCATCTGGCCAGGCAGCGTTGATAACACGAAGGACATCACCCGATTCGTCGCGAGAGAATCTCGGAGCTATGTCCTTAGTGCTTCGACTCTAATCCGCGCAAGTGATATCCCATCGAAAATCCCTTCACGTGATCGCATAATTACTGATGAATCTGATATCATCCATAACGGCGGATCCGCCGCCGCAAACCCAGACGGGAGCTGGCTCTTAAAACCTCAACCCGATATTGAGGATGTGTTCATTGTCGATCTTGACCCCGCCTTTATTGATCGAGAGCGCCAAAACTTTGATCCAAGCGGGCACTACTCGCGGCCAGAACTGCTCAACCTAATTGTCGATCGAAAAAGATATACGAATGCTGAGTTTATCGATGAGAATCTTTAACTCATACAACCAATCACTCGGGTATTGCATGATCAGGAGCTATCCCGTTGACAATGAGCTGCCGCAAGTCTTCAACACTCCAATCTGGGATATCGAACTGTAAATCGCCAACATAAACCCGATCACCCCAGAGTCCGCCAAAGTCGAGAGAAGTCCCTCCGAACTTGTTACTTATTCTTAAAACAACTTTCGTTTGAAGACTATTCTTACGCTTGATCGCCCATTGATTCCCACTCAACTCTCCTGGTAATGAAGAACTGAATCTTGCTCTCGTTCTCAATGAAGGACGATCAAGTTCAAACCTTCTCCATTGAACTTTATCACTCTTTCGCTCTCTTAATGGAGTATCTGAGTAACCCTCATTACTCCAAGACCACCAGTTCTGACTGAGTTCTCGTAAGTATTCAGTCCCACCAGCCTCTTCAGTAACACTTGGCCTCACCGCGAGCACATTGATGCTCCCACCAAACACGATTGCATCTTTAAACCCTACTTGCCCATCTATATGTTCAATGATGATTACAGGTACCCATTTTTGCTTTCTTGTTTCATACTCTACAGTTAACCTCACAGAGAATGATTGTTCGATCGACTTTTTAAACTCAATCGAACTGTCTGCTTTTATCGTTCTCATTGAACTCAATTTGTATTGAATGCTTTGTTTCTTACTGAAATCTGATTTCCATAGCGAGTCATTTTGCATCCCTTGAAAATCTTCTCCAATGTATTTTAAAAAACGAAAAGTTACATCTGTCTCCCCTACCCCATTCCCTAAATTTTGTCCAACGCGCAAAGTAGTGCCAGGCATCATCGCCTCTCTTCGATCACCATATACTCGATTAACCGGATGTAATGAATCCCACAAAAATCGTTCTACCCAATGCGCCCTTTCTTCTTCAGGCGTGCTCATCATTGGCTTAACTCCGTTCATTCTCATGCTTGATGGGGGAGATCCTGAATACGGTTCGCTGGAACTGTTAAACATCACTCGGTAGGAATCGTTCAACAATCGACGCATCTGTACAAATCCGACTGGATATTCCCTTGGTCCAAAGTCATGTTGTATCTGCGCATCTATCGTGACAACTTGACGAACCCATTCAGATTCAAACTTGTAACTTCGATCGCTCTTTATCAAACCTGTTAACAATCCCTTGTATGCCCTACCCTTTGCAGTAGTCCCATCTGTCAATACGGACTCGTTCTCAAAGTGCGCAATGAAAAAAGCTAGCCGTCTAGAGAACCAACCGTACTCTATCGTCTTTGGATCAACATAGTTACCTGAGAAAAATCCACCCGTCGAATCTGGAACTTGATCTAGCACAAATAGATCAAAGTCTCGAGCATTCGATGCTGCTGGCTGTAACATGAACAATGACAATCCAGACCCTTGCTCCTCAGACAAGAATGGAAACGACATCACAATGAGTGTCCGAGGAACTGCAGAACCCCAACCATTTTGTTGAATTTTGGGAATGGTGCTTGCGCAATATGCCAGTATATATATGACGCATGCACACAAAATCCAACGTTTGTTTCGTCGAGTCTTTCTGAGTGATTTTCTTGTCGCGTGCTCCTTGCCACATTCAGGACAAATGACTGGACCATCCTGAACATGTGCTTGAGATGCACTTAAATCATACCAGCACTTTCGACACCGAATCTTGGCTCGGCCTCGAAACCCTGCTCTCTCCCAAAACAAACCTCGCAACCCAACTGCAATTGCAAGCACTAGTAATATCCAATATAAAAAAGTCCAGATCATATCTGGACTATATCACAACTCGTTATATTGGTAAGTCACATTCTTGTCACACTTAGTCTTCTTTACTTGCTTCCCATAAGGCCAGCACTTCTTGCTCACGCTCAGCGGGGAGTCCTCCTCGAATCCTTTGTGACCATGTTTTGTAAAACTCTTCTCCATTCTCTGCTTTGAGTTCTTCGCCTCGAGTTTTGAAATACATCAATGCCGCCTCTGCGGTATCGTCAATGTGACGAGTCTTGAGCCCTGCTTTGATCGACTTCTTAGTGCTAAGTTGTCCTTGCCCTTCGTATCCTTCTACTGAGTTAGGAACCCAAGCAGGCATGTGTTGCCATGCAGCGACTCCGTTCTCTTCGAGAAACTCGTTGTTGATCCATTCGATCTTTGTGTCAACACCGTGCTTCTTTGCAACACGAACAGCGCTCTCAACCATATCTTTACTCGTTCTCTCGCCTGCTGGTGATATCCCGTTGTATGCACCCATGTGTTGTTGCTCGATGCAATGAATCGTAAAATCTCCCAAATCTCTCACATCAATGTACTGCACATAATCTTTGCCTGATCCGGGACCGATCATTGTGCCGCCTTCAGCAGCACGGATTGGCCAGTACGAATACCTTCCCGTTGTATCACGATCTCCTACAATTAATCCAGGACGAATGATGCACACTTTGCCCGGCATTCTTTGTTCCGCGGCCTCTTCAACACGAACTTTCATCGCGCCGTAATGCATACCAACCTCACGATGTGTTTTGATCCCATCTGCGATCTCATCGGTAACCCTTGCTTTCTCACCTGTCTCATCCATTCCAATAGCAGATCGGGTTGCATAAACCGAGGTCGTAGAGATCACAACATACTGTCCCATCGCAGAGAGCAAGATATCCATTGTGTCTGTTACTGTCTTTGGGACATAGGTAAATGTGTCAATTACCGCATCGAACTTTCGGCCGTCCTGCACAAACTTTTCAAGCCCGCTCAGATCTGCATACCGATCACCAGTAATGTGCTCAAGATCAGGAAACATGTCTGGCCCACTCTTCCCACGATTGAAAAGAGTCACATTGTGCCCATTAGCAATTGCTCGACGCACCATAGGAGGCCCCGCGAAACCTGTGCCTCCGAGCATCAGAATATTTAGTTTCTTTGATTTCGCAAAGATGCTCGATCCCAATGCATTTGATGCAACCAGTGCACTCGCAGTAAGTGCGCCAGCTTGTCCAATAAACTCTCTTCTTGATGATGTCATTTCATTTCTCCAATGTAATGGAAACTTATAGTCCCTGTGCTAGTTTTTGATTTAATCTATCGTGATCGTCTTGGGTCTTGTTTGCTTTTCTTTGTTGTACCATCGCAAGCGCAACCGCGAGCCCTCCCCAGAGAATCGCAAGAGGCGCAACCAGAAAAACCATCCCAACGATTCCACCAACAGTGGACGCAACGATCTTCTCTGCAACAGTTCCTGCAACATCTCCTCCCCGATAGAGAAAAACATCAACGATCGGTTTTGCTTTGTATTTATCTTCTGTCGACAATACCGAAAACAATGTCTCCCGAGCAGGACGAATTATCGCATAACGAGTAGCTCGATGAATGGAGTTGAATACTGCAAATGTTGCAAAGATTTGCCAACCTTCAATCCCTGGACGACTACTGACATACGCGAGCACTGCAAACCCAGATACAGTGATAATTGGAAGTAGCGCCAACGAAACCCCAACTCCCACGCGTTTGATCAAGTGTGATGTCACAAAGAGCTGCACCATCAGCGTTGAGAGCTGTGTCCACATGTCCAGTTGTGCAAATATCGCAATACGTTGAGACAACTCATCAGACGCATCGATCACGAGCTTTGCTTGAGTGAAGTAGAGCAATGTGTTACTCACCGCGAGCAAGACAATATACAACCCAATCCCAAGTAAATAAGGTGAACCACAAACTGCTTTCGCGCCATCTATATATGAACCACCCATGGGTTCAACAGCTCTCTCTGTGTCACTGGTTGATCGTGTAGATTTCCGTGATTTTCTATCAATCATGAGAACGGTTTGAACCGCAAGTTCAAACATCACGATTGCGAGACCCATTTGCCAAACTGGTCCTATCTCACTCGCTAACCACCAGACAAAGTTAGACCCGAGCAAAGCCCCGAGTGTTCCCCCAACTCCAATCGCGGCGTACACCCGTTTACCAGATCCGAGTGTCCAGATATCTGCCATGAATCCCCAGAAGACACTCACCATAAAGAGATTCACTACGCTGAGCCAGATATAGAATACATATCCGCTATATCGCTTTACATCATCTCCAAAGAACGCTCTTGAAATCATGAACGCAATAAGACACAACATCACGATCCGATATGCGAACGAGATGAATTTTCTTCGATCTAGTTTGGAAACCATCGAACTGAATGCGAGTGTAACCAGAAGTGATACGGCACATGTAATAATAAAAAGCCAACGCAGCTCATTCATGCCGCGCTGAACTCCCATTGCTTCTCGCATTGGACGAAGAAGAAAATATCCAAAGAGCAAAAAGAAAAAACACGCCCCACATCGCAGGACCATCCCTAACTCTTCTCGCTCAATCGGCATCACCCGAGACCAATGCGATGATTTCTTCCCGAATCCCATGATCAAACATACCACATCTCCAAATCTGAGTTGCGGTGTTTTTCAGGTTTGTAGTGATTTATGAATACTTCTTTACACGCAAACTATCCAAAGCATCCCCACCTATCGCATACCATTCAGTATGACCATTTCCGTTGAACGAAAACCAGCGATCTTCCTCGATCGAGATGACACTATCAATCGGAACTTCGATCTTCCAAACGAGGCGTGGGAAGGGGTTGTCCCGGGGGATCTACTCAAACCAGAGTATGCAATACTTATCGACGGCGTACCCGATGCGCTGATCGCACTCAAAGATGCTGGGTACACACTCGTTGTGATCACAAACCAAGGAGGAGTCGCACGAGCAGGGGGAACAATGCACGATGTTGACGCGTGCAACGATCGACTTCGAAACAAGATTCATCACAACGAACAACCTAAGCATGAAGACGACGAACTCGCATTGTTCGACGATCAACTCATCGTGACCTGGTATTCTTGCCCATTCCATCCCAAGACTGGAGTACTCACCCATCTCTCAGTCGAGCACGAATGGAGAAAACCACATCCGGGCATGATCGTAGCGGCTTGCAAAGAACTAAACCTTGATCCCGCTCGATCGTGGATGGTTGGAGACAAACAGAGAGACCTCGACGCCGCGATTGCAGCTGGAGTCCCGGCTTCACAAACCATCCGTGTTGCGCACGAATCTCCAGTCACAGATCTTGCCCATGCTGCGAGACTCATCCTCGATGTCGAAGAAGACCCAAACCAAGACCAAGAACAAATATCATCAGTAACCATTCATCCATTGAATCCGTATGCACACCCTCTCGCAGACGAACGAGTCCGCGCTACTGTAGAAGCTTGTGCTCGTGCAATCGCAGAACGAACTGGTGTTCCACTACTGAGTATTGAACTCTCTGACTCTTCTGTAAGTGCGACCCTTGCAATCCATAAAATTGGCGCACTTGCGTTTATGGCTCAACTCCGGAGAGACACGAATCGTTGGCATCGATCAAATCACAACACGGACCTTTGGCCTAGCGCAAACGACCCCATGCACTAAATCCAAACGATGAACTCCACGAAAACACCACTCCGCCTGCTCATAGTCCTCCCATCTTGGGTTGGGGATGTAGTAATGGCTACCCCCGCCGTGCGCCGTCTCCGAGATGCATTCCCAGGTATCTTTATTGGAGGCCTCTGTAAACCTGGAATGGATCAAGTATTGAGTGGAAACACTCTTTTCGACGAGTTGCACATCACAACCCCTTCAGGAATGATGGCGACGAAAAAAACCGCAAACAAGATTCGTCCACGACGATATGACACTGCACTCTTGTTCACGAACTCGTTCTCAACAGCGCTCACAACTCGCCTCGCATATATCCCAAGACGAGTTGGATACAACAGAGATTCAAGAGCAGTTCTATTGACTGATCCGATATCTCCGCCTCGCAATGCTGATCGATCATGGAAACTAACCCCTGCAGTGGACTACTACTGGAATTTGACATCACATCTCCTCGACGAAGAAATGATTGATTGGTCAATCCACACGCCGACAAGTTGCAAAGAGCTTGAGCTTGCACTCCCGAAAGATGCATACATGCAACTCGGGTACACGGATACAGATAAAGAGAAAGCAGTTGAAGTGCTGAGAAGCGCCGCAATTTCTATCGACGATCAACAACCAACTCCATATGCGATCTTGAACCCCGGGGGAAACAATCACGCAAAGCGTTGGCCAAAGGAACGCTTTGCAATCATTGCTGACCATCTATACAAAGCACACAATCTACGCGTACTCATCAATGGATCCCCAAATGAATCAGAGTTAGTTCAAGAAATCATCAATCTTGCAGAATCAAATCCAGTTTCACTACCTTCACTTGGAAACACTTTGGGCGCACTCAAACCAATCATCGAGCACGCTCGGATCCTAATCACAAATGACACAGGACCCCGTCACATCGCTGCTGCGTTTGGGACTCCACTTATCACTCTCTTTGGACCTACAGATCCAAGATGGACAACCATTCCAACAAGGCCATTACCCGATGGATCCTCTTCAGAGATCATCATTGTTGCCGATGACTCGCTCCCGCCTGATCAATCTGCAAATGATCATCCTGAACGATGCTCAATCGAACAAATCAGCGTTGATGAAGTCATCAAATCGATGACATCAATACTTAATCATCTTGATTGATTGCAATCTCTTACTGCCCAAGCGTACAATCGCTTGTTATATGAGAAAAAGCACTCTCCATTTCTATTCGATGTCCATCTTTGTGATGGGTTTTATCCTTGCAAGCTCAGGATGGTCTTTGGTACTTGCAGATGGATTCAAATCCAAAGCAGACTGGTCCGTGTGTGGCCAGGACATGTGTTCGTGTCTTCCAACTGACACCGTTGAGCCTTATTGTCCTCTTTGTGTAGTGGACGATTCAGGATCGACAGAGAACTCATCCTGTTCAGTCTCGTCGAAAACTCCTACAGATACACCTCGGCGCGTCCCAAACACAAAGCGTTTTCAAATTGCATCAACTGCATCTCATGCAGGATGCGCATCGCTTTTTCTTTCGTTTGTCTTTGGATCTTCTGATCGCGATACAACAGTCCCAATGATCACGCTCAAGAGCATGATCCGCAACGATGTGTGTCCGAATGATCCACTTCTTGATCTTCCGACCCCTCCCCCTCGAGCATAATTCTTCGTTTCATTGAGCTTTATTGATGCGCCGTAAATATTTACGCGCTCGGTTCAACGCGCATGGTTTGTTATACATGCGCACACGAAAGGTTAATTCATGCTTGGTATTTATCATGATACTGATGCTCGTCGTGCGTTCACACTCATTGAGTTACTTGTTGTCATCGCGATAATCGCACTACTCATAGGTATTTTACTTCCATCACTCGGAAGTGCTCGTGATAGCGCGCGATCCATTCAGTGCTTATCTAATCTGCGAACGCTCGGTCTAGTGTCCAATCAATATGCAGAAAATCATAATGACGCACTCCCTCGATCGAGCCACTCCGCGGGGTTCAACAATCTCCCATGGGCTGCGTCTTTGTACGAGCCCATCACGGGTAGACCTTTCGAGGGAACCAGTTATACATGGGATGACGCAGGATGGTGGGATGCAACAAACACATACTACCGATGTCCTCACGATCGTCGCCAAAGCCCGATCCAACAAGCAGGGTTACCTTTTTCGTTCCCTGCATTGAGCTACGGCCTCAATGTATATTTCGAACTAACCATGCGTGAAATTGATCCGAGTACACAGAATAACTCTTCGAAGAAACCATTTCAAAAGATGTACTCGATTCCTCACCCTTCAACAACCGTTCTTGTTGCAGGAATAACGGAATCATCGTCTCGGGATCACATCATGGCACACTTCTGGAGAACATCAGGTGTAGATCCTGTTGTCGAGATCGCATCAACAAGACACCGCGAAACATCCGGATATGTATACCTTGATGGCCACGCCGCAAATGTATCGCTCAATGAAACATTCGATCCAAAATTAAACACTGACCAATGGAATCCAATGGTCAACAAACTATTCCCAGATTCAAACTAACCCAGATTAAAAATTATCATTAAGGATTTATACAATGAACAAATCAACGTCAATCGCTTCATTCGTCCTCACGACATTCACTATCTCAACTCAAGCAGGATTACCGAATGCGCATACATGGCCGATGGAACACATCATGATTTCTATGAACGGCTCAAACCTCGAAGCACACGCAAACACAGGTGTATCAAACCCGATCGAGATGCTTCAATTCTCAGGAGAGATGTATGACGGAAACGCGTCTTCACTCAACGAGCAGTTCTACTCTGATCAATACGGATGGGTGCTCGATGGTATTGTCGATCCAGGATTCGGAAACTCTATCTGGATTGAGATGACTCATCAGTCCCAAGGCCTGACAACATACGAAGGCGGCCGACGCATGATGATCGGTGTTCAAACATTCGATCCAATCTTCGGAACCGACGGGTCAGAAACAAACTGGCAATGGAATGGGATGATGACCCACAACTGGTACTCCGCCGACACGCTTGGCGAATTCGAAGCAAGCTACCGAATCTATATCGGAGACTCCCAGGGAAATGCAATTACAAGCTTCGGAGAAGCAGTAGTCACTCTCAACTTCAGCGCAGTTCCCGCCCCCGCGAGTCTGTCATTGTTGGGTATGGGAACACTGATCGCAACACGCAGAAGGAGAGCATAAATGAACCGGAACGTATTCGCAATCGCAGTTGTCAGCGCATTTGGTACTTCCGTCTTCGCAGATACCCCGACATTAGGTGGACCGATGTCCCACCTGCTTATCACATTATTCCAAAATCAAATATTCGTAACATACGAATCTCCATCAATGTCCACAGTTGAAATGCAAGATAACGATGGTTCATTTGTTGGTAACACAGATGTACTCAACGACATGGGTTACAACGCTCAGTTCGGTTGGCTCGCGAACGGGTTTATTTCATTGCCTCCCTCATCAGGGATCTTTGTCCGAACAATTTCTTCATCGCCTCACCTTTCAGTGTACGAAGAAGGATCATTCAGCGAAATTCTAGGAACCGGATTGAGCGACGAAATCTGGCAATGGGACGGAACCATGACACACAACTGGTACGCAACAGATGTGCACGGCCCACACAGCGCTAGATACGAAGTGTTTGTGGGTGATCTTGCAGGAAATCCACTTCTTGGATTCGAATCAGGGTTCATCGATTTTAACTTTGTTTACGGCCCTGATCTCTCAGGTCGAATTGGCAACTTTGGGCATAGTGTTTCTGTGGTTCCCTCTTCGAACACACTCAGCGCCTTTGCAATCTTTTTGATCCCTTCTTTCAAACGACGAAGACGAGCAAACTAATTTCATTTAAATAGGAGATGACTCAGGGTGTATGTTCAAACTCTGTGTCAATCTTCTGCGGATCCTGACCTTAAGAGGGGGTTGGGATTCGCTTTTTTTTTGAGCACTCAAACACACGAACTTCGAGTGTCTATATTCTTTATATGCCTGATCAAACCTCGTCAAAGTCAGACGCTCAAGCTCACCATCCGCGGCTCCCAACCGACACAGACAACGGGTTGTTGTTGATGATCTCGGGTCCATCAGGTGTTGGAAAAACAACTATCACGCGAGGCGTGGAACGATCAATTGCAGACTCTGTATTCTCTGTATCATGCACTACTCGCGCTAAGACAGAAGCAGATGTAGAAGCAGTAGACTATCACTTCATCTCTGATGAAGAGTTTCAGGAACTCATTGATAACAATGCGTTCCTTGAATGGGCAGATGTATTTGGAAAAAAATACGGCACACGAAAAAAATGGGTCGACGAGCAACTCTCACGCGGCCGACTGGTAATTCTTGAGATCGATGTCGAAGGCGCAAAGCAAGTCAAAGCAAAGATGCCCGACGCGTTTGGGCTCTTCGTACTTCCCCCAAGTGAAGAAGAGCTCCATCGAAGACTCAAAAACCGAAAACGCGAGAGCGAAGAGCTCATCGCAAAACGATTCGCAGAAGCAAAGCACGAAATCGCAGAAGCAAAATCCAGCGGCGTATACGACCAATTCCTAATCAATGAAAACCTCGACGAAGCAATCGTCGAGGCTATTGAAAAAGTCAGAACTGCTCGTCGTGAACACGCGATGAATAGTCAATGAGTGAATCACTCAATCAACGATGTCATTTTTCGTTATTCGCACTCGCCACATGCACCTGCGAGATAACGGAACTCTTCTTGAACAATCTTTCCGTTCTCTACGGTGTATTCTGCGACTTCCTTCATGTTTGTGCGAGGCCAAGTACCGTCCTTCGATTCCATATCAAGATCGAAAATTACACTAAAGCCGTTCTTTCCAACGAATGGACCTGTTACTTCGCACGAATGCATAGTGACACCTGATTGCCATTCTTTGTATTTCGCAACAACTTCGTCGCGCCCTGTGTAGGTTTTGCCGTCACCTTCGATGCTCTTCCATCCATCAATGAAATGTTTGCTCCAGATTTTGGAATCATGCTCGATGATGTCGCAGCCTTCGTCGCATTTACAGTGTGCGACTACTTCGTTTGCGATTTCTGCGATCGTGTTACTTGCTGTTGTTGACATTGCGTTCTCCTTGTTTAATTCCACCCGGGTCAGTCTGAACCAGATTGAATGCATCCATTACTCCCAGAGATTGTACACATAGTATATCTTCGCCGCAAGTATTGTTTGGATTAAATTAGGGTCACAATCAAACTCATTGATTGAGCTCAAACTCTACAGAAAACCATTTTTTGAGCTTTGATCCAAACCCTTTGTTTCCTCTTGCTTTGAGTAACAATATCTCTTGGCCTTCTTTATCTAATCCATATACCGTGTGCTTATACCATTTCTCTTCGTTCATTTTCGTGTTTGAATCTTCATCTCGCACAACTATCGATGTGAGATCCGACATTGAAACACCCACAGAACTAGGCACACGAGTAAATCGACCTGCGACCAAGTCAATCATGATCCGCTTCGATCTGTTCTTGCGCCGAATCCATTGAACGATTGTGAGAATAATCGCAAATCCAAAGCATCCAATTATTGCCCCATACACCACTGTGTGAGAAGCATTGAACCCCCCCATGGTTATGGGCACCACAAAGATACTAATGAAACTCGCAACTCCAAACACGCACATAAATACCATCCAAGAAGGGAGAGAAGAGTCTCTGAGAATCACCCTGCTCTTGGATCGTTGAACAAGCAGCTTTGCAATTGAGTAATCTTGCTTACTCAATCGAGCCCGTCTTATTTGGACACACAGTTCAATGAGTAATCCGAACCCGAAACAATGGAACGGGATCAAAAAGAGAATAATTATAGATGGAAACGAATCCAATCCTATCTCAAGCATTGCTTCACTTGGTTCATCAGGATTGTAATGAGCTTTGACAACTGCCCCTAGTGGAAATGAACTGAGTTTTTCTTCGATATTCTTCTTTGAAGAAGATAACCAGTTGAAGTATGAGAACTGATCGCTTGTATATTCTTCGCCATCAACTGTGTACTGATACTCTACTGCAACACCATATTTTGAACCATCTGAGCTGCTGTGTGTCTGAACTTCAGAACGGATAATTTCCGCAGGCGCAGATTCAAAAGAGCTTCGCGCGGATTGAAGTTTGAGAAACTGTCGCGTGAGCACAAAATCAAATCCACCCACGATACCCAACCAGAATATCAGAAACAGAGCCAAACACCCAATGCCGGCTGATTTCTCAATAGTCTTCTTGTTTCCCAATGTGCACACTCAAATCATTCAACGAGTTTCATGAAATTGTCAGCGTTGGTTTATTTGATCCCTTGCTCATTGAAGAAAGCATTACCTGGGATTCAAACTGATCGACCATTCCTTCGAGCGCTTTGGGCAATGATTCACCCCCGGCAGTCTTGGGATCAAAGTTGTGTGATGGTTTTCCACCGTCACAGTTCGCTCGCAAGGCCATATTAATTGGAATTGCACCTAAGAATGAGTGGTTTAACCTCTGTGCCATTGTCTGAGCTCCGCCGCGACCGAAGATGTCGTATTCTTTACCGTCATCTCCGATGAAGTAACTCATGTTCTCGACGACGCCTAACACTTCGACTCCAAGTGATTCGAACATAGCGCTAGCACGAACCGCATCGTCCTGCGCCACTTTCTGAGGCGTACACACCACAACTGCACCTGAGAGCTGCACACTTTGCGCAAGGGTCAATGGAACATCACCTGTCCCTGGGGGTAGATCAATAATCAAGTAATCCAACTCTCCCCATTGGGTTCGTTCGATAAGTTGATGAAAAGCGCCGTGCGCCATAGGGCCTCGCCAAATCAAAGGCTTATCCGTTTCAACTAGTTTTCCCATCGTTATTGATTTAATCCCATGGGCCATGAATGGTTGAAGAGCGCCTTCAATTACAACCTGTTCCATCGAATGCAATCCAAGCATTGTTGGTAAGGATGGACCGTAGATATCGCCATCGAGCAATCCAACCGAATGCCCTTTGCGTGCTAAACCAATCGCGAGGTTCACTGCAACTGTGGATTTACCTACTCCCCCTTTTCCGGCGCCCACTGCGATGATGTGTTTCACACCTGGGACACCTGTCGCACCACTGTTCTGAGGCGTAGGCGTATTTGGATCATGCTTATCGCTTTGCGATTTGTCTTTCATAACCCCCTTCTGATCTCCCTTGAGTTTCATCACGACTTCACCTTGATGATCAACAAAATCAACGATCAATCCAAGATCATCTACACCCTGATCACGCGCCGTTGATCGAACCGACGCGTCAATCACGGCTCCAATCTTCGCAAGTTGTTCACGCGAGGGTTGTGCCGCAGAGGGATCCCCTTGTGTCATGCAAATACGGACAGAAGCATGTTCGTCGCAAACGGCGACATTCATAACACATCCTTTTGAGACAAGGTCTTCCCCTGATGGATGCATCACGCCTGAGAGAGCTTCATTAATATGTTCTTTTGTAAGTGCCATTGAGTCTGCCTTGGGATGCAAAAATACGAGTTATTGGATCTGAACTCGCAAATTGGGATTAAAAATGCCTAGTTCTGTCAATACCGATTATGTCGATTTTCAGGCCTATTGGATCTGATTTCTGCCCGTCAGAGTAGTTATCCTTGTTTGAAGAATGATAGACCCCCCGTCCGGGGTTCGATATATTGTAAAGAATCATCAGATGATGCAATACGCTCTTTCCATTAGCGTTAGCCTTATCAGGGAACACAGGATTACCCGAACACTAGTTGGAGAACCATAATGCAAACCCGTCAAGTAATCACATCTTCACTTGCCTTTCTCATCCTTTCGGCATCTGGACTCGCAATCGCAGGCCCAGATGACAATAGCAAAGACAAAGATCTTCTCAAGGGCCCAAAAGTAGTTCACTCAGCACCTGCTGATGACGACTCAACAATGGATTCAATGAGAGACTCATCGGATGCAATGGATGATAAAGCGATCAATGCTCAACCAATCGCATATCGTGAGTATCTACTCGCACTACGCCAACTCAACTCAGCGCAAGGCGGCGAACCACTCTTCCTAAGCTCAACTCAACAAGACCAGATCAAAGCAATCATGGCTGAGCAACGAACCGCAATGAGAGCGTTCCAAGAAGAGAATCGTCCGAAAATGCAACAGCTTCGCAAAGCATCCCAGAATGCAGCGCCTACTCGCGAAAAGCGCGCAACGGACGACCAACCTGTTGTAGAATCCAAAGAGGATAAACAACGCCGAGAAAAAATGGATCGTAAAGATGATTCTACTAAGGGTGAATCAAAGACTCGCACTCAAAAACCAGTAAATAAACTTCGCGAGTTTATTGATAAAGCACCACCAAACAAAACCGCGATTTCAAAGATCAAAGAAGTTCTTTCCGAAGAGCAAAATGATATTGTGAAATCAAAAATCATGGAATCTCGCAAGCAGAGAATGGCTCCCCGTGATGCAGAGGGCCGCCCTGACAGCGCACAAGGACGCAGAGGTTTAGACTCTGAAGATGCTCCTGGAAATCGCAGACGAATGAATCCAGATAGAGCAAACAATGACGGCGAACGAGGTGCTCGCAAAGGGAAACGCTCAAACGACGCTCCATCGAAAACTGACGATTAATCGATTCCGTTATCAGTGAAGATCCAAGTTGCTGGCTCGTCCCCGCGGACCAGACTCAGAACAACAGATCGAAACATCGTACATCACTGAATGATCCCGATTCCGTCCGAGGCTGAAACCGAAAGGTTCAGCCTCGTTTTTTTATCAAGTCATCTTAATCGCTTAACAAACGAATCAGGCACCGCTCAATGCAGCCATATCAATCGTCACAGGAACGAATGTACGAGCAACTCGCGATTCAAACTCACTGCGATATTTTTCCATGATCGTCCGCGCCGCCCAGTTGTTACCATCAGCCAACCCGCAGATTGTCGTTCCAGGCATGGACCCCATCGACTTTGCGACTTCCATCGCCAAATCTAAATCCTTGGTTTTCGCGTCGCCTGCTTCAATGCGAGTCATAATCTGGTACAACCATCCCGAACCTTCACGACACGGGGTGCACTGTCCACAGCTCTCGTGCTTGTAGAACCGAGCAATGTTTCGTGCAACAGACACCATGTCTGTATCTTCGTCGAAGACCGTTGGACCCGAGGTCCCCAATCCAAGCACATCGTACTTTCTACCAATGTCGAAATCCATCTCTGCGTCGTACTGGTCAGGACCAAGAATACCCATTGATACGCCGCCGGGGATTGCGCCTTTGAACTTCTTCCCGTTGCGCATCCCGCCGCAGTAATCCTCGACGAGTTTGCGTAGCGGAATTCCAAGATCAAGCTCATAGCATCCTGGTTTTTCGACATGACCCGAAACACCCATCAACTTGGTTCCAAACGATGGTGGCCCGCCGATGCTTGATTCGACACCTTGCTCCATGAATGCTTCTGAACCTTCACTCATAATGAATGGAAGATGCGCAAGTGTTTCGACATTATTGATAATCGTTGGACGATCAAACAATCCTTTGAGCGCTGGGAAAGGCGGTTTGATTCTCGGCCATCCGCGTTTACCTTCAATTCCTTCGAGAAGTGCCGTTTCTTCGCCACAGATATACGCGCCTGCGCCGCGATGTACATAACAATCGCCGACGAATGGATCACCTGACACGCCCGCTTGGTTGAGCAAACCTTTTTCACCGAAGATACCATTTTCGTATGCTTCTTTGATCGCTTCTTCGAGCACATGCGCCTGATGGTGATACTCGCCGCGAATGAAGATGTACGCTTTGTTTAATCGACACGCGTACATACAAATCGCGATCCCCTCAAGAAGTCCATGAGGATCGAAGTCCATCAACAGACGATCCTTAAAAGTTCCGGGTTCAGACTCATCCGCATTGATTGCAAGATAGCGCTGTCCACCATCGGGATCTGGGAGAAATGTCCATTTGAGACCCGTTGGGAATCCCGCGCCGCCGCGACCACGAAGAACAGAGTCTTTAACCTGACTCGTCACATCCGTCGGCTTCATCGTCAACGCTTTTCGCAACCCCTCGTAACCTCCAGTCTTGACATATTCGTCATATTTGACGATATGTCGATCTCGGATATTCCCAAATGGCGCGGTCGGAATCCGCTTCAGGAGATGGTGTTGAGTCAGTGTGTTTTCCCAGGTCTTCTTGGGCATTGATATCACTCCAATTGATCGCCGCTCCATCTGGGAGCATCTTGACACGATTCTAGCGTCATCAACCCCGATCGTGCTCATCAGGACGATTCAACTTGGACGCATTCCCTTGTCTTTTTGATGAATCGAGCAAATTCACAGACGAGTCCGTCAATGTAAGGACCAGATCTGAGGATCAAACTCGAATTTAGAATCCAGATTCGGCGCCTGCAACTGCGACTGCGTGATCATTCTCGACAGAACTACCCGAAACCCCGATCGCCCCGATGATTTCGCCGGCGCTATTTGTGATTGGGACACCACCTGGGAATGTGATCAATCCATCATTTGAATGCTCAATATTGAACAATGGACCACCTGGTTGTGAGAGTTCTCCGATTGCACCTGTATTCATGTTGAAACTGCGAGCCGTCTTTGCTTTCTTCATCGCAATATCAATCGAACCGAGCCAAGCACCGTCTTCACGAGCAAATGCAGTAAGATTCATACCTGAATCAATCACTGCGATATCCATCTTGGTCCCCAGCTCTTCTGATTTCGAGCGTGCCGCCGCGATCACATGCATTGCTTGTTCAAGGGTGATATTCATAGGTATTCGTCCTTCTAAATCATCATCTAAACCATTCGCAAGCGTTCGCGCACGCGATATTGACTCCACTGTATACCCCCTGGATCCTGATTGAGATCACTCAAAGCTGATTCAACCAGATTTACGCAATCCTTGATGAAATCCAGTTCTTCGTGCATGAACAAACTCGGGAGTATACAAACGCGATACCAAGTTCCGAAACCCAGACTGAAGCTCTTCTACGGACATCCCGATCGGTTCATAGTTTAAATCAAAGAGTGTGCATCGATCCCATTGCCCTGGATGGGTTAGTCGTCCTGCATCTTCCAATCGACGATACAGTCCAGTTCCTGGAAACGGGGTCTGCAATGTCACTTGTACATCGTAAAGGCTTGTTCGCTTTGCAAAGTCGTACACCGCGTCGAACGAATCTGGTGTCTGTCCATCGAGTCCGAGTACAAAGCAACCAATTACTGTGATCCCATGTGATTGAATCGTCCTTACTGCGTCTTCATACTTTGGATATTGCGCAAGTTTCCAGTTTGAGTTCGTTTCGATCCCATCAAGTCCTATCGCGTTTGGAGATTCGAGCCCTACCAATACTTGTCTACAACCTGCTTTCTTCATCAAACGCAGTAACTTTTCATCCTTTGCGATCGACACATCACACTCTGTGAACCATCGAACTCGTTCTGGGATCATCGCCTCGAGCAACTCGTAAGCCTTTGCTTTACTTGCAAAGGAGTTATCATCCGCGAGTTCAATGAAAGGCCTATTCCAAATCTTCTTGATCGCACGGATCTCAGAGATCACTTTTTCAGTAGGTTTTACTTTGTATCCACTTGTTAACATAATTGACGACGCACAAAAATCACACTTATGCGGACACCCACGCGTAGTCTGCACAGTAATTCGGTTGTACCTATTCACATCAAGCAAATCAAACCGAGGCATCGGCGCATCGTCCATACAGTACTCCCCATCTGAGTCGTACCGATCTTTGAGTTCACCCATTCGATAGTCTTCTAGTAATCGCGCCCAAATTGGCTCTCCTTCGCCGACAACAACACAATCCGCGTGCAATGCGCATTCATCAGGGATACATGTCGCGTGCAATCCACCCATGACAACATGAACCCCAGAAGCACGGAATCGATCCGCGAGTTCATATGCTTCAAGCGCTTGCGCAGTCATCGTTGAAATCGCGACAAGATCAAATCCAAGATCAGGAACTAAATCACGATTGATGTCGTCAACTTCGTGATATGAAATCTCAATATGATCCGGGGTGAGCGCTGCGAGTGTGAGCAACGACAAACTCGGTAACGACGCAATCACTTCCGATCGTTCAACAAACCCAGGGAGGGTAAGCCCGAGCTTCATAAGTTCAGCATCCTGTACTCGCACGCCGCTCATTGCGATGAATCCAACTCTCATAGTGGTATCTCCCTTAAAAATGCAACACCAACGATGAGTGACATCAATACACCCCCAGCGCTAAGCGCGATCACTGGGAACACGAAGATTGATTTCGCTTTCATCCATCTCGCCGCGATGAAGCAACAAACGGGCATCGCGATGGCACCGACGATGAACGACCACGACATCGTGTTCCAAATCCATGTATTGATCTGAGAATTATCCAACATCATCTCACTCAACCCCACAAGTACATTGAGAAACCCTGTCCCAAAGAATGCGATATGACCTAGACGAGCAAGTCTTCGTTTCCAACTCACGTATCCACCCATGAATTGCTCTTTGTGGAACCCCATCCCGAGCAGAGCCCCAGAAAGAAACCCAGCCGTGATCCATATCCATCCAAATGCGAGATTAAGCATGATCCGCTCCAAGTGCAAGTAAACACTAACTTAGTATATACTATATACGTAAATCCAGCGCCCTCGTTTCAGAAAATGAGAGATTCGTCACAAAATTTTCCATTTCGCAACTAACACCATCGCCCCTCATATCCTCACACATGAACATACTCGTCCTCGGCGGCACGCAATTCAGTGGCCGCGCATTCGTCGAACTCGCCGTCAACTCAGGTCATCAGATCACATTGCTTCATCGATCTAAACAAGATCCAGGTCTCCCATCACAAGTCCGAAGACTCATTGGAGATCGTGATCCAGAAAAAGGCGATGGCCTCGATCGGATCAAAGAACTCATCGACTCAGGAGAACGATTCGATGCAGTTGTCGACATGTGTGGATATACCCCACGCGTGACAAAATCCGCGTGCGAGTTACTCAAAGATGCAACTGATCTCTACATCTTTATCTCAACGATCTCAGTCTACGACAAAGATCCTCAATCTCTTCCACTTAATGAAGACTCCAAGAAGATCGTCCTCGGCGACCCAACTGTTGAAGAAGTGAACGGCGAAACATACGGCGGTCTAAAAGTTCTTTGCGAACAAGTAGTGATTGACGCATTCCCAACAAACCATTGCATCCCACGGCCATGTGTCATCGCTGGACCTAACGACCCTACCGATCGCGTTACTTGGTGGGCGCGGATGCTCACAACTCAAGACAATCTTGTAATCCCAAATGATCCCGCAGGACATGCAAGTTTTATTGATTCGCGAGATCTTGCAGCGTTTTTCTTGCATTGCGCGACTAACAAGATTACTGGGATATTCAACACGACCGGCCCAGAAACAGAACTGACACTCCATGAGTTCATTACGCGTTCGCACAATGCACTCGGATCAAAAACAAATCTCATTCAAGCAGATCAAGATTGGATCTCGTCGCAAGATGTCCAACGATGGGTTGATATCCCGACTTGGCTCCCCGATGAATCTCAGTACATGCACGCAATTTCATCATCAAAAGCGCTCTCGTCAGGACTCAAGAATCGCCCGCTTGAAGACACAATGAAAGCAATCCATCAATGGGATGTAGATCGGGGATCACCCGAACTCAAAGCAGGAATGAAACCAGAACGAATAATCGAAATCGTTCAAGCGTTGAGTACATCGCAGGCTTAACAGAACTTTATATCATGCACCAAACCGACATCGCACTTATTGGAGCAGGCCCAATCGGGATCGAACTCGCTGCTGCTCTTAAAGCTGCTCATCTTGAGTACACTCATCTAGAAGCTGGACAAATCGGATCCACAATGCAATGGTGGGCGCCAGGGACAAAGTACTTCTCATCCCCCGAGCGCATCTCAATCGCTGGGATACCGTTGGTTGTCCCAGATCAGGAAAAAGCAACTCGAGAGAACTATCTCGATTACCTCCTGACAGTCGTGGGAACTCATCAACTACAAATCAATACATATACGCGCGTTATGAGTATTGAAAAAATAGATGACGGTTTCCATGTCCAAACCTCTCGTTCATTCCACGGCGTGGGAGGTCCCGAAGAAGTCAACTTCAAATCCAAAGAGCAATCAACGTCTGAAACCTATCACGCAAAGAGAATCGTTCTTGCGATTGGGGATATGCACACACCCCGAATGCTCAATGTACCCGGCGAAAATCTCTCACATGTTTCTCACTACCTGGGAGATATTCATCAGTATGCAAATCAACGAGTTCTGATTGTCGGGGGAAAAAACTCCGCCGTCGAAGCCGCGATCCGACTCTTTCGCGCAGGAGCAGATGTCACCGTTTCGTATCGAGGAGACTCGTTCGATCCTGATCGGATCAAATATTGGTTGCACCCTGAAATTGAGTATCTGATCAAGAAAAACAAAATCAAGTTCATCCCAAACTCAACCGTTGAATCTATCTCTCCACGATCAGTTGAACTCAACACAGGTAACACTGTCAGTGCGGACTTTGTCCTTTTGCTTACTGGATATAAACAGGACCAATCATTGTTTGAACAACTGGGAATCGAACTTCTCGGCGAGGATCGCAAACCCAAGATGTGTCTGAAAACAATGGAGACCAACATCCCTGGGGTGTTTGTCGCTGGAACGGCGGCCGCCGGGTCACAACAACGCACCAAGGTGTTCATCGAGACATCCCACATCCATGTCGATCGAATAGTTGCGGCGCTCCAAAATCGCGTAAGCCAAGCAACTGCAGAGGATTACTGGCTCGAAGAGTCTTAAGAATCACTCGAAAAGTCCGGAAATATCTACGATTTGCTTGCATCCGTCTATTTTTGTGTTCTATTTCACTCGGTGGGTCAGGTAACCGGCTGACACTGTCAGCCCATGCAACGCAGAACCAACCGTTCGACCTGTTGCACAAGACCAAATGAAAAACGCCTCTGGTAGCGCCAGCGGCGTTTTTCTATAGGTTCTCACTATTTTCAGTCATCGTTTCGCGAGTTCCATCGCTCGCTTGTAGACCACTTCAAGATCATCCACCATAGTTTGAGTCGAAAACATCTTGGAACACATTTCTTGTCCACGAGTGCCCATGAGTTTTCGTTCTGTAAGATGTTCGTGCATCCAACGGATTCCATCTTGCATCTGAGAGATATCTCCGATTGGGAACAACACACCTGTTGCTTGATCTTCGCTCACTTCATCCAGGTAGTTGGGATCAAGACATGCTTCGCGAGTTCCATCTGCATCGCTCGCGGCGACAGGGACGCTGCACAACAAAGCTTGGGGGACTGTCCTCGGGAGTCCTTCACGATAACTGGGATGTAAGAGCACATCCATTGATCGCATCATCGCACCGACCCGAGGGCCCGGCACCAACCCAGTTGCGACGACTTGTTTAGACAATCCCATATCATCAACGCGAGATAGCAATCGTTCGGACCACCACCCATCTCCAACCCAGAGCAGTTTCCAGTTAGGATTTGCTTTCAGATCGTCACCCAGCGCATCGAGTAAGTCGTCGTGCCCTTTGTGTTCTGCGAGTCTTGCAACAGTACCAATCACAAAGTCATCATTGTCAAACCCAAGTTCGAGTCGCATCGCTTCGCGTGTTTCGGATTCAATGGGGTTCAAAAATTTCTCTGTTTCCATCCCTGATCGTACAGTAACAAACTGGTCATCTTTTCCTATCTTCGCGTTGCGAAACTGATTCGTCATCGCGTCTGCAACTGATGCAATTACATGACAACGCTTTGCTGCGAATCGTTCGGACAAGATATAAATCGCATTCTTCCATTTGGGTAAGTACCTATGAAACGGCGGCCCATGAATGGTGTGCACGACCGCAGGCTTACGATTAATATTCCGTTTGCACACAGACCACGCGGCTGCTCGTCCGATGACTCCTGCTTTCGACGAATGCGTGTGTACCACATCAGGGTTGATCTCTTTGATCAATGCTTTGAGTTCTCGATACGCTTTCCAGTCCGCGATCGGCGATATCTGCCGCACCATGTGAGGCACTTCGTGCATCGTTATCTTGTTCCCATTCATCGCAACAAAATCATTAGCGCGATCAAAGTAGGATCCCTCGGGTCCAAAGATCGGTCCATACGCGAGATGCACATCGTGTCCAAGCTCTGCTTGACCTTCACAAGACAAAACCGTGTTCTCTTGAGAACCGCCTTGGATTAACCTTGTCGAGATATGCAAAATAGTCAGCGCCATCAATCCTCTATCGGTTCATTGAGTTCATACACATTGAGCATCGTATCGTAATACAAATCGGACATTCCTATGAATTGAAAACCAACCTTTTCGAGCACCCGTACCGATGTTGTGTTCTCAGGATACGACATCGAGACATACCGATGGATGTTGAGCGATTCAAACCCATACACCGCACACGCGATTGCAAGCTCACTCGCGTACCCCTTCCCCCAATGCTTTTTTCCGAACTGATACGCAAGTTCAATCTCTCGGCCGTTAAACTCAATTGGTTCTAATCCGCCTTGCCCGATCACTCCTTGTGATTCCTTGAGAACGACTGTCCATTGTGCCATCTGGTGCGCCTTGTGACATTCTACTTGTCGCTCCATCCATCTGACCACGCGATCATGGGTCCAACCGAGTCCATCGCCTCCAACGTATTTCATCGTTTCTGCATCTGCCCACATCGCTGCAAATACATCGACATCATCCATGCAAGGCTCACAGATGAGCAGCCGATCAGTTTCAAACACGACTGCACTCATATATGCTCTCTTATCAGTTCATGGAGAACCGTTGTCGTGTCGTAGTACAGATCACTCTCTCCGAGTTCTTTGAACCCAACTTTCTTGAGTACCTTGCGCGATCCAAGATTCTCCGCGTAACACACCGCGATTAAGCGATTGAAATCTAATGTCTCGAATCCATACGCCGCAGATGCGCCTGCGATTTCAGTTGCGAACCCCTTACCCCAATGAGCAATTCCGAGTCGATACCCCAGTTCGATTTCGGGTCCATTAAACTCGATTGGTACTAATCCACCTTGTCCGATGATCTGGTTCGAGTCTTTCTCAACAACCGTCCAAAATGTCATCCCGCGTTCTTTGCAGAATCTGATCGCGCGTTCGATGCGCTCCGCCACCATCTCGCGTGTCCATCCTTGTCCTGTTTTTCCAATGTACTTCATCGTCTCAGGATCTGACCACATCAATGCGAGAGGATCAATATCCTCAAGAACAGGAGCTCGAAGCACTAAACGATCTGTCTCTGTAATGACCTCAGACAATTTTCTCTCCA
>JARGPA010000010.1:0-56261 GCA_029213305.1 Phycisphaerales bacterium | reverse complement strand
GTCACGCCTGCAGTACGTCGATCCGCACTCTCGATCATTGAAGAGATCATCTCGGGTTCGATTTTTCCGCGTCCAACTTCGAGCAAAGTTCCTGCGATGATCCGAACCATGTTGTACAAGAACCCGCTTCCTGAAACACGGATCACGAACTTCCCTTGTTCGGGTGTTTCGATTTTACATTTGAAGATCGTCCGCACCGTTGTCTTTCGGCCGTGTGCGATCTGAGCAAAGCACGCAAAGTCATGTTCACCCACCATTAGATCCGCGGCCTCTTGCATTCGGGTTACATCGATCTCATACCAAGTATGAAACACAAATCGACGATCCCACAAAGGGCGCGTTTGACCTGTGACAATCGTGTAGCAGTACTCTTTTTCAATTGCGCCCCCGATTGGGTTGAAATCATCTTCAACAATCTCCGCGCTATGCACCAACACATCAGGAGGGAGTTTCGCATTGAGCGCTCGAACCAGTGTGTCTAATCCACGATCTGCAGGCCATCCGACGCCTTTGCTCTGATCCGGATCACTCATGAACGCACAGACTTGCCCGTTTGCATGCACACCCGAATCAGTACGAGACGCGCCTGTCAAAACAATGGGTTCGCGGATCACTTCTCGTACTGTTTGCTCAATCACATGTTGAACAGTCCTGAGTTGTAATCGCTTTGGCTCTTCTCCAAGAGCAGGCGCAGGCGCGTCAGGATCAGGGGGTTCCTGCTTTTGCCAACCAAAGAAATCAGTCCCGTCGTATGCAACTGTTAGCTTATAGCGCGGCATAACTATTCAACCCACATCCGGGTTGTGCGCAGATTCAGAATCAAAGTCGCTGATCACTGTCGGCGTAGGTCCTTGCGGGCCGCCGCCGCCGTGCCCGAATTTTTTGTATTCATCGTCGGCCCATTGATCCCCGACCTTCCACCAGATTAAGGTGATGGCGCCTGTAAGCACCGCGACGAGAACTCCGAGAATGATCCAAATCAACATACTAGATCGTAGCTCAAAAAATGGCCTGAATCTTGCAATAAACACTCGTCATACTCGTTGAGCATTTGTCACAAGGGTATTACCCCATGTTGGTTTAAGAAAACTACAACTCTCGTTGCACGATTTCGTTCGTGTCTTCGAGCAACTGTGATTCAAACAAAACTCGATTTCGCAGTACCCATTGCGGAATCCATCCTCCCAGAGTACGTCGTGCGTTCCCCGGCGTACCAACGGGCCACAAGACGCCCTTAACCTGGCGCAAAAAAACACCCCGTTCCATCCGGACGGGGTGTTTCTGTTGTTCTCTAGATTTACTTACAACTCAACGAGCTGCATGTCAGGTTCAACGAGTTCAGTCTCTTTAGCAAAGCGAACTTCTTCAATGAACACTTTGAATGCATCGACTTCATCACTCATGCGTTGACGAATCACGCCGTCATCGAAGAGTTCACCTCTTGGTAACAAGATCGAATCGCTTGCTCCAGGTACCTGTCCTGGTTGTTCGTCAACGATCTGAGCACCAAACCCTGGCGCGTGTTCTTCGAGTCGGCCGCCTGCTGCGAGCTCGATCAGATCAAGCCCGATTTGCCCTTCACACTTGGAATCATGCTGGTTTGGGATCGCTTGATCGAAGTGTTGAATCATCCCGTTGCAGTTCTCGAAACATCCAGCTTTCTCTGCAAAGCTCGAAGAAGGAAGAACCACATCTGCTTTGTTCGTGAGAACGGAATCAAGTGTATCGATCAGTACAAGCTTGCTTTCCGAAAGAGAATCAATGAGCGAGTCAGTCACCCAAGCACTCGGGAAGTTTGCACTCATCACAACTGCGTTGTATTCACCGCTGCGACGAACAAAGGTATCGAACTCTTTGTATCCACCCATTTCTCCCAGAACGCGCTCTACGCCTCGCTTGTTGGGAACTTTTTCTGCACGCAAGACAAACGGCTTGTCGTGTTGCGGGTTTGGATATTCATGATCTTCGCCGTCTATTGGGATTGGACCCAAGAACAACTCAACATCTTCATCAATCATCCGCACTGCTTTGACGAGGCAGAACGCTTCTTCACTTGTGAGAGTTGCAGAAACTACGAGCGCTGTTTTCTTGTCTGAATTCTTTGATTCAAGAATCGTATCGATTGCTTGTCCGTACGCTCGACTCCAGCTCGCTTCAACCATCATTCCGTGTTCACGGCGCATCGGAGCACGCAGACGGTTTTCGCTATGCACGAACTTCCAGCCGTAACGAACTTCGTCTGTGATCCACCAAGTATTGATGTCCATATTCGTTCGAGGCCTGATTCGATAGAGTCTTCCCTGGTTGTGCTCAACCCAGATGTTGTCACCTGAACTAGTGAATGGATCAATCCCCGCTGTCGATTTCAAGAACCAGACGCGTTGCGAGAACAAGAAATCCTTGTCAAGCAATGATCCAACAGGACACAAATCGATCACATTACTCGCGAGTGGATTGTTGAGTCCAACACCTGGGAAGATATCAATCGTGCTCTTATCACCTCGGCCGTCGATCATCAGTTCGCTTGTCGCACTAACTTCATCTGTGAATCGCACACAACGCGTACACATGATGCATCGATCAGAGTACATATAGATTTGCTCACCCATATTTTTCTTAGGGGAGACAACCTTGGTATCTGTAAACCGGGAATGTCCTCGGCCGTACTGATACGAATAATCCTGAAGGGTACATTCACCTGCTTGATCACAAACAGGACAATCAAGAGGGTGATTGATGAGTAAGAACTCCATCACCGCTTTTTGATTCGCGATTGCTTTCTCGCTCTCGATTGTTACGACCATGCCGTCGCTTGCTTCTGTCGCACAAGTCGGGAGTAACTTTCCACCCATCATCGGTTCGAGCTTGTTGTCGTTGCGAGGATTTGGCGCTTCAAATGTTGCAAGACAAATCCGACACTGCGCCGGCCGAGAGAGCCCCGCGTGATAGCAGTACTGCGGGATGCTAATCTCATTGCGATTCGCAACAGCGATGACCATCTCGCCTTTGGTAAACTCGCATTCAACCCCATTTATCGTGACTGTTGGCATAGCGTCGGCTCGTCCCTTGCAGGTAACTGGAGAACAGGCAATATCTCTTCAACAAACCAATCTCGGACACAACCATCTGTCAACGACAAAAGATCCGAAACAAAGATCAGTTCAATATGTCCACGATCATAGCGCGAATCCCGATTCTTAGCCCGATTCTCAACTTGATATCCAACTTTCGTCCTCTCCAAACATCCTTTGAAGCGAATTAATCAGGATTCTGAGTCGGAGTACGTCGATCTCGGGACAAATCATCGATCGACAAACCAACATCCCAGAATCGAGGATCGTTGTGGAGTGGTTGTAGATCAGGATCAACGGCCCACCATCCTGCATCTCGCTGATATCCAAGCTCAATTGCTTGCTCAAAGTGTTGCATTGCCTGCTCAGTTTTGCCTTCCTTGGCGCGATAACACGCAAGGTTGTAATGTGCACCACTTGAAAGATCATTCCCGCTGGCGCGTTCTTCGATCTGATCTGCGATTTGCTTGAAATATGCTTGGGATGCTTCTGTTTCACCTATCCCAAACTTGCTCCATCCACGTAGATAATCCAGTTGTCCTTGTGAATATCGGCCTTCAACCTTGCTTATATCAGAGAGTTCGTGATCTAGATTTTCCCATACCTCACGCGCCGCCTCGGGCTTTTCCATCAACTGATAGACGATTGCACGATAAAAATGAGCATACGGGTCTTCTGGATTGAGATCCAAGTATCGAGCGGCAGATCGATCCGCAGCTGTGACTTGTCCAAGTGTGATCGAACGACGAATTAGATTCACCAAACCCTGGCGAGATGGGGTTCGATTCAGCGCCTGAGCACGAGGATTGTTCTCAGGGTCAATTGGCGCAAATCCCACCGCGTACACAAATGAACCCACTGAGAGCACTGCAGATACCAAAACAACATGTCGTATCGTCAATCCCATTGGGTTACTCTCCGCAAATCACTTGCGTTGGTTCCACAATCATGCACCTTTGACAGCATACCCTATCTCATCATGGCATCGAAGAAGATCAATCCACCCAAAGGCACACGCGATCTCTATCCAGAAGATGTCCTGCGCCAACGATATATCACCAACGCATGGCGCGACGCGTCGCTCCGTTGTGGGTTCGACGAAATCGCAGGCCCAACCTTCGAATCCACCGAGCTCTACAGCGTCAAATCTGGAGAAGGCATCCTCGGAGAACTCTTCCAAGCATTCTCCGGAAAAGGCGGCCAAGAAACCCTCGACAAACTCGTTAAAAAGGGACAAGCCGACTTCGCTCTTCGTCCTGAGTTCACCCCCACACTCGCACGCATGTACGCGGCCCATGCGAAACAACTCCCCAAACCCTGCAAGTGGTTCACGGCAGGACCATACTTCCGCGCCGAACGCCCACAACGCGGACGATTGCGTGAGTTCTTACAATGGAATGTTGATGCAATTGGACTTCCGAGCGAAGCTGACTCTACCCATTCCAACGCACAGATGGATGCTGAGGTGATTGAATGCTCTGTCCGCTTGTTTGAGAGCCTTGGACTTTGCAAAAAGTCGTTGAAAATCATGATCAATGATCGAAATGCGATGGCTGAGTTTTTTAAAACACTTGGTGTTCTCGAAAATCAACTGGAAATCGCCTTCACTCTTCTCGATCGTCAAGCCAAGCTCCCTGCTGATTCACTCAAGTCACTCGCTGAAGACGCACAACTTCCAAGTTCTTTTATCGAGTATCTCACTCAATCTGGATCTTCATCTGCACCCAATCTATTAACCAATGATCTTGATGCGCTGATAGACATGTGTACCAACTGCAATCTAGATCAATGGATGAGCAAGGATCCGTCAATCGCTCGCGGCCTCGCCTACTACACCGGGACAGTTTTCGAAGCACTAGCCGACGGCGAACGCGCCGTCGCCGGAGGCGGTCGATACGACAATCTCATCGAACTCTTCGGCGGCCCATCAACCCCCGCCTGCGGGTTCGGAATGGGTGATGTTGTTCTCGGGAATCTCCTCGACGACAAAGGACTCATGCCGACAGGCGCCGAGCTCATGGACGCAGTTGCAAGCCCGCAAGCATCCATCCGTCCTGTCGCTTTCGTCGTTCCCAACGGCGACGAAGACAACGAAGCACTCGTCCACACCCTGACTGCTCACCTGCGGCGCGGGATCGAATCCGAGACTTGGCTCTCCAACGACGATCGCAAACCCTGGCACACGAATCGTTACGCCGTCGCGCCGATGCACACGCGTATCAGTTACAAATCCACTCGCAAGATCAACAAACTCAAAGCAGACGCGTCGGATCAACACGCAAAGTTCTTCATAGAAATCCACGGCGAAGACAAAGTCGAACTGAGCAATATGGATACTCGTGAATCAATCTCTTCGGACTCGCATGGATCTTTCCATGTTGATCCCAAAGCACCCAACTATGTTGGACACGCAATCGCAGAACGAATGTAGTTGATTGTCCCATTGATCAAATCGCAATCAATACGAATCCAACTCCCACAAGTAGATGAATGAGAAAAACACTCATGAAAATCGTCCACGCAATTTTCCATTGAGTCCTACGAGCTTTTTTCATCCACGCACTTCGATTCGCAATCAGTACCCACAACATCCCGATACAACCCAACCCAAGAGCAGTGAGTGAACCCGCAAGGAAGAGCACCGCGTCGTCTTCGCCTCCAGTGATAACAACGGGGATGACGAGTAACATCCCAATAATAAGATCGAACCCGAGTGCCATTGCAAACGCGAGAATCGCCGTTAACCAAGCACCGAGTTGGAGTTGAGATGATCCAACGGTCAACTCAATTGGCGCATCACACTCTGGACAGTTGACGAGAACAACCCCTCGAAGGTTGTATCCACAAATAGGACAGGGCGCATCGTGTGTATCAAGGTACTCCCGAAGCAACTCCGGGGTGGGATGTCTCGGTAACCGATCCGGATTGACAGAACCAATACCATCATTCATGGAATAGAATCTACTCGAAAACGGGTTCAATTGTTCTGAGAAAGGGAATCAATGAGCTATATCGAGATCATCCGCGAAACAGAAGCAGAAGGAATCCTTGCAGAGCAATACAAACGATACGGGAATCCGGACGGCACAGTCGATAATGTGCTCAAGGTTCATTCGCTCAATCCCGAATCACTTGAAGCGCACTGCGCCCTATACATTCAATCCTGTCATCGCCCATCTCCTGTGAGTCGAGCAGAACGAGAGATGATCGGGGTGACTGTGTCGCGTCTCAATAGTTGTACATATTGTCAAACACATCATGCTGCAGGGCTTGAAAGATTACTTCCTGCAGATCGCAAGGGTGTCGCAAACCAAGTCTTCTCAAACGATTTGAGTGGTTTGTCTCAACGAGAGAAAGCGATGATTGCGTATGCAATTCTACTCACAACGGATCCATCTTCCGTTTCTCAATCGAGTATTGATCTCATGAAAGATGTTGGAATTTCAGATCGCGAGATTCTCGATATCGCACAAGTCACTGCTTATTTCGCATATGCAAATCGAATCGTCCTAGGACTCGGCGCCACACTCGAATTAGGAGAAGGCGAAATCGGGCAAGTCCCCGAAGAATCAAGACAATGAATCTGCGAGTACAAGCGGTACTACGAGTGAGTGTTCATCGTACTTTACCAGATCCAACGCATTCGACCAACATCAGGGGTTAGAACTGGCCCATCGTCAAGCAGCGCCGGAAAATACACTAAGAATGCTCGACCGACTATCAAGTCTCGATGAACCATCCCCGCGCGATCGCTGATCTCACTTTTCACCCAACGATCAAGCTCACCTGATCGCCAGATTCGGGAATCTGCGGATCGTTCTGAGTTATCGCCGCACATAAAAAACTCTTTCCCATTCATCGTCGGGAAGTTATCTGGGTGACCGCCTCGGGTCGGCCCATTGCGATTAATCTGATACGAAATGTCCCTACGAACAGAAACATCTGAAAGCGTAAACGGACCGCCTGAGAATGACCAATGGAAAGTTGGTTTCCGATAGATCTCAGGACGAGCAAAGATGCCCGGCGAATCGATCCCGTTCCCAGCGGAACTTGATCTTTCTAACTCATCCCATCCTTTACCAGTCGCCGCGATCGCTCGTTGAGCAGGAGAAAGCTCGTAGCTCCCTTTTTCAGCGCCGCCGCAAACAAGTTTATCATCAACAAACAACCACAATGCTTGGTCGACATGCCAGAACTCGATGTGATGAACAGATTTCGATTTGAACCCACTGATCGAATCGGAATCAAGCTCTGTCCAAATCGCATCTGCTTGCTCTGCGGATCGCATTTCAACTGAAACATTGGTTGATCCAGAACCGTCAGATTGAACAACTGCTCGAAACTCCATGCCTCTTGCTTCGAGGACAGGGGAGATTGCAATCGCTTGATCATCAAACTGAATGTTAATCTCTACAGAAACATCTGAATCAGGGAATGGACGAATCCGTTCTTTAAAATTGTCTGACTTTGCAAACAGTTTGTATGCATCGAGTGTTTGGTTGTAAGAGTTTGCGTCTGTTAAATCGCGTACACCGTTCCAACGGAGCGAAGTCGGCCCCATCCCTGTGTATCGATAACTCGAACCACTTGAGATCCCATCCCAATCGTTCGTTGAACCAGTAAATGGAGCACGATACTCTGCTTGAACGGGTTCTGGGACATATCGAGATGAGTACACATCTTGGAACATTGCTCTTTGAACACGCTCGCTCTTTCTTGCAACCGTCCAACCTGGTTCAGTCCATGCGTCCCACCCTGACTCTGTGGATTGACCTTCCACTGCATCACGCACAAATACATCGCCGTCAACAAATGCGAGTTGTTCTCCTGGGAGTCCGACAAGTCGTTTGATGTAGTTCTCGTGAGTTCCAGGGTTTTTAAAGACAACGACATCCCATCGTTGTGGACTCTCCAAGAGTGGGAGATATTTGAGAACGAAGACACGATCTCCAGCTGCGAGTCGACGATGAGTATCGTTCAACACCAATCCACTCATCGGGTCGTTGACTGTAATATCGTCTTGTTGTTGAACTGGAATGGTTCGCGCAGGGTCTGCATATGTCCATGGACCAACGGACCAATCGTATCCGCTGTACGGACTTGTGAATCTGACGTGCTTACCAAGCAATGTCGGCGCCATCGAACCTGTTGGGATCTGGAACCCTTCAATCACAAACCCGCGGAACAAAAACGCAAGCATGAATGCAATGAGCAAACTTGTCAATGTTTCTTTTATCCCGATCGCGTTGTTGTTCGAGGCTTTCGAACTCGATGTCGACTGCGTTGCCATCGTTCATTCACTCCACTAAACCGGATTAGCTTTCGTTGTTGCCTGAACCACCACTCGGTTCATTTCCTGAACCCGAATCTGAGCCCGATCCTGGGCCCTCTCCTGAGGTTCGTCTACGACGCTTACGCCTGCGTTTCTTCTTCGGCCCAGTTCCTGTGCCTGCTGTATCGGAATTGCTCGTATTTCCGGAAGATTTAGTTTGATCGCCTGCACTTTGTGCGGATTTTCCCGCTGAAGGATTATTTGATGACGCTTCTGCTGATCCTGAGTTTGAGCTCCCATTAGTAGGGGTTGCTCCACCTTCTGCAGACGCACCAGATCGACGGCGTCTTCTGCGACGGCGCTTCTTCGTCGGCTCAGATGTCGTTGATGATTCTCCTACACTCGCGTCTGTAGTTGTTGCGTCCTTTGCTTGAGTATCCTTTGAGGATTGTCCCGAACGCTTTCTTTTCTTTGATGAAGACTTTGACGACTTGCCTGATCCGCGATCTCCAGTTCCAGAACGACTTCCTGACCCCTTGCGAGGTTTCATCATCCGTGAACCTGGTTCAGGCGCCGTTTTGGATTCGGGTTCAGTAAGTTCCTCTACTGCGATCGCAACTTCAGTTCCAGAATCGAGCTTGATCAACGCGAGCTGTGTCAAGATCTGGGTACTCAAAACCATACCATCGCCGTCAGGGGTTCCAACGCGTGATTTCCTATTTGGTAAGTTCTTACGAAGTTCGTCATATGTTTCATCTTCATATCGAAGACAACACATCAAGCGTCCACATCGTCCTGAAATCTTCAATGGATCAAGAGTTGCTTTTTGAATCTTGGCGCTTTTCATCGAAACAGGTTTGAGCACCTTGAGGAAGTTCTTACAACAGCAGTATTGGCCGCACCGCTCGTAATCAGCAGTGATCCGCGCTTCGTCTCGTGCACCAATTTGCCTGAGTTCGACTTTAGTGCCGATTTCTTTTTGAAGATCCTGAACAAGCTCCCGGAAATCGACTCGATCCTCTGCGCTGAAGTAAAATACAACGCGCTCATTGCCCAAGATCGACTCCGCCTCGATGATCTGCATCTCGAGCCCGGCCTGCTCAACCCGGCGCTTTGCGATCATGCGGAGTTCATTCTTCTTCTGTTCAAGCTTTGTCTGATCATTGAGATCATGTGTCGTTGCGATCCTGAGAACTCGTCCTTGATCGTAAAACGGGTATTGGCGCCCACCTGAGTTCTCGATGTATTCGAGCATCTCTTTTCGTGAAACACTCTTCGAACAACCCGAGTTCTTACAGGTACTCGTGAGCATCTCTCCGATTTCAACGCCTCGATGTGTTTTGACGACGAGCTTTGATCCGCACCCGGGTTTAGCGTCACCTGAGTATGGGAACTCCCCCACCATTCGGAGATACCCAAATCTCACAACGATGGTACTAGGCGCGCTGAGTTTCTCGTACGCCTCACGATCTGCTTTCTCTTTGAGATACTCCTCAAGATCGGCTTCAAACTGTGGCAACGGGTGAATGGGCAATGGAAAAGTGCTCCCGCAGCAAACATCAGCGCTGCGATATTCTTAGCAAATCGATGCCGATCACAAGATCGGCCAAGAACGAACTTTAGGGGCTCCCAACCGCTCGGGCGCGGGCACGCGAAAACAGACTCGATAACTCTTCTTTCTCGAGCATTTCAAGCGTTGTTCCGTTCATGGAGCGATACACCATTAATGACTCTTGTCTTGAATCAACGACTACGAGAATCTCGTCATTACCACCGTCAGTCGTCATCATCGAATACGAACCACTTGTCGTGGACATTTCGGCGTATGCTTTGGATTCAAAGAGCCCTCCGCCTTGAACCACGATCAATGCTGCAAGTATTCCTGCGCTAACCCACAACCACCCTGGTTGTTTAAGAACCCCTTGGGAATCATGCTCAGCGGCTGTATGTATCTCGTTGCTTTGTTCTAAACTCATTTTCAGCTCCTATCGGATCTGTATTTTTTATATTTGTATCAACATGTCGTTTAAACTCAATCAGTCGATATTGGATGTGATCAAACCCACATCCAGGATCAACGATCTGGATCACTCAATACATCTGCATCAAGATCACGATACCCAATTCCTTCGAGTGATTGAGTGCTGTCATTCCAGCTCAACGCGACGAGTTCGCGATTTGCAGTATCGAGGACATAAAGCACGCTTGAGACTCCGCCGATTGTGGCGCCGCCTACGACTGAATAATCCCCACGAACTCGTGTGTTTGCTTGTCCGGATAGTTGAGCCCCTGCGTCGGGAGAAACAGTGACCAATCCGAGCCCGGCCAACAACACAATATTGAGAATGATTAGTCCTCTTGTTGGTTTCAGTTTACGGCTTCGTGTCGGTTGTTCAGTTTCACTTTGGGTTTCAACACTGGTAGACCGTTGCTTGTTCATATTGAACTCCATTCTTGTCGCTCACCACAACCCGATGTTGTATATTTGTCGCGACACAATACCATCCGCATCATATCACATTGCTGATCCACCCAGATCCGTCTCTACTCGAGATTGCAGAAGATTAACCACAAATCATGGGCGCAGAGATACAACTTAGATCAAGGAGACTCCCTTGGAGACATGATCTTGAATTACAAATCCATAGATAAATGTTCAGTTAATCCTGATGTGATCGCTTTGATCTGAATGTCGACGCAAACACAACACCTGCAACAAGCAATACAGCGATAAACAAGATAATGTATTTGGGTGCACTCGGAGACTCCGAAGTCTTCGGCGGACGCAACTCGTCTTGAGCAAACACAAGGGTGCTAGAAACAGAGACCATCAGCGTCATCACAAAGCACATCGTCGGGATACTCATAAGAGCAAGTCGACGACAGGATTGTGTGCACATCTGGGTAAATTGAGCTGAAAGATTCTGGTTCATACAACCACGCTACACCGGTTTCCCCCAAAAGGTCAAGCAGAAACCCCTCTGATACCCCCAAGAATGCAATTCATCGCAATAATTGAGCAACTTCATCTCACACTCAACAACAATTCTCGATTACTCAATCCGATCAAGCAACGGTTCGCGAACAAAGCTCGGAATCTCGAACGACGGCTTGAGACTCGATTTGCTTTGACTATCAGATTCTCTAGATCTGATTTCCAAATCGGAACTTAATCTCCCGAGATTACGATTTGAGCACAAATTGCCCATACTCGCATTCGTGAGTTCCGAAACACAGAACGGAGTACTGAGCGCTTCAAAGTCATTGCTTGACAAGTTCATCGTCCGCCATTTAGGACTTCGAACTCGCATTGCACTGACATAGTCATCGAGGGTGATCGCGCGAACGGTATACCACCTATTTCGATCTTCGATTACCTCGACGAATAACCCATCTGGGGGGACATCATCGCACCAATACACAAAGACAAAGACAGGTTCAAACTCAGGACCAAATAGAGTTCGCCAACGCGTGAGCGCTTCGATGTCATCAAGCGTTACCCAAGATTCCATCCTTGGTTTTGCAGGAGTACCGTCTTTGAGTCGAATCGCGGGAAGTCGACGGCCTTTGATCTCAACAAGTAGATTTGTCCCTTGCCCATAGACGAGAAAATCAAAGTTCTTGAGCTTTTTTGTTTCTTGCTCTACACGATTTGAAACATCTTCATCATGTCGAACTTGTTGAGTTTTGAGAACTGCTCGATCAGGTAAGATCGATTTCTTTGCCTCATTCACTGAGATATACGGGATCCGTGAATCACGCAAATAGCGTTCAAAGGCATGTTCATAATGATGTCTTCGCTGAGCCATTCATTCAGTATAGAGTATTTTCAGAAATTTGGTTGGGTATTGTCAGGATGTTTGTTCATTTTACGATCATTCAATCATCAGAACTCTCGCTCAGTCGATCGATCACTACCTGAATCGCTGGTGGTTCTTGCGATGGTTCGAGTCCGTTGAATTGCCTGATGGCTTCTCCGAGTTCTACATTTCTGACCAACGCACGATGATTAGCGCTCAAAGTGACCACTTCGTCCGCGCCCTTGAGAACGGCTGACGACATGGGGACCACTCCGTCTCCGAGTTCTTCACTGAGTCTGTGGATCTCTCGCTCAAGCACTTGCGCATCTCGATTTCCCACAAGATCGTTCAATGCGCCACTCGCAAACATCATGTGGAGTTCGTTCCCACTTGGCAGAGTCTTCCCAACGATGCAAGTTACTCGAAGACCATCAGGTATTGTTCGATTGTTGAGATCGATCAGAAACTCTGATCCTGGTAACAAATCGTCCCCTGCTTCTCCGACCCCGTCCTTTGCAAAACCAAGCAAACGCTTTGGATTGAAATCATCCGACTCAACCCATCTTTGGACTTGTTCTCGGATCTCAGCGACTGCTCGTAGACGCGCCCAAGGGGAGCCTCCAAAAGGTGTACCAATCGTGATAAACTGACCCAACTCGATATTCAATCCATCAAACTCATCTCGGGTCATTGCATCAAAGGAGACCAACCCCCCCATTGAATGACAAACGATATCGAGTTCTAAACTCTGAGAATCAACCAACGAACGAGCCTTCAAAGATTCTAACGCGTCGATCAAAGTAGATGCGCTATCAACAATTGATTGATCATTTGCATAATCAAATCGAATAACAACATGCCCTGCTTGTGAGAGTCGCGGCGCGAGCTGATCCCATATTCCACCAGGTTCATCGAGCCCATGCACTAAGAGCACTGCTTGGGGATTCGATCCTGAATCACTCGTATTCATCAACTGTTGAGGATCAATCGGAACCCACACATCAAGATCTGATTTGTATGCTCTGAGTCCGTAGGGATGATCTTGAAGTTCTAATCCACCAAAGACTTCCCCGAATGCTTTCCCGACTGCGGATACTGTTGCACTGAGGGTTTGCCCGTAGACACGATCGACTTCATCAGTATTCTCTTTAAGAACAATCCAGCCAATAAAACTGGCGAGCCCAATGCTCAAAGCGATGACAAGGACCCAAAGTCTTTGTCGCATCTTCTTTGCATGACTCGCGATCTTCGCACGACCTTTTTGTGGTTTGCTCGATTCAGATTCAGTTGATGGATCACTCATGGCGATGTTTGTGGGTCTTTCCCTCTGAGTCTTTCAAGCAATCCGCGTTCCGCTTCTTCGTATCGCCCGTACGCTTGCTCTACAAGAGCTGCAATCCGGACCAACTCTGCAGCATTCACCGTGTTTCCACTATTTGCAGATTGTGCAACCGCAACATCAAGCGCCTCTGAAGCAATCCGTAAATCTGACACGGATTGAGCATACATTCGCGCAGCCTCATAAATCGGCTCACGGGCCAAGTCATCTTTGCTTGGTTTTTTCAATATACGCCAAGGTTGAGCGCGAAGTTCTTCAACGAGTAACTTGCTTGACACTCCGATGTCTCGTGCAGAATCAAGCGTTGCGTCAATCTTTGGACGATTCGTGTTAACAAGTTCGTTTGCAGAATCTGCAACATCCTTATACGAACCCAAAGCAAGGGATCCCTTCTCGAGTAGATCATCAATCTGTCCCATGGAATCAAATCGAATTCGCTCTGTAGTCTGTTCAACATTATCCAAGATCCGCGATATTCTTGGTCGGCTATCCCCGATCAAACCGTTCGCATTCGAAATTGTCTCTTTCGCGTCATCAATCGCAGGCGCAAGTTTTCCAGAGGCGTCTTGAGCATCCGTAAGGATGTCGTCGACTTTGGTTGACCAACCAGTTTCTCCCGTAAAACTCTCAGTAAACGAACGGATGTTCGCAATTGTTGCTCGGCCGTCATCGACACCGTCAATGAACTCTGGTTCGAGCGCTTCGCTCATTCGTTTGAAACCATCAGTAACATCTTTTGCATTTGATGACACTTCATTGATTGAATCAATCGTTTCTTGAATTTTGATCGCGTCCTCAGTGGTAAATCCGAGTTGAGTCAGAATAGATGGCGCGAATCGGCCGCGTAAAGCTTCGCCTTCATCAAGTGTTGCGTTCGGATCCGAGGGACCCCCCTCATAGGGACCGGTTCCTGCGCTGGGGATATTGATCTTCGAGATCCCACCCAACATGGGCAATGTCAGATCCGCGTACGCATCTTCATAGAGCACTAGATCAGACCGTAGTGTCACGATTACATCGTGTGCTTTGATGATTTCTTCGCCGCTCTGAGGATCGGCAACCGTGTAAGCATCGATAGATTTAACTTTTCCAACCGAAAAACCACCGAAGGTGATATCCGCTCCGGGTTTGAGACCACTTACGCCGACGGTTGTTGAGAACCGAAAAACATATTGTTTCTTTGAACCGAAGTTGTCTTTGATATCCGAAAGTATGAATGAGATCGCAACCGCAAGGAGCACGCTCACAATGAGGAATGTCCCTGCGACAACATTGTTCCGATTCACAACCTGAATACTCATACGCACGCTTCCATTTCTCGCAGTTGTAGTGTCACCTGCGCATCATCCCCTCGTCGGTTCCACACTCGGAGTTCTTGTAACCCGATCGGGTGTCATTCCGAATAGATCTTCCCCATATGCACCTTCGTCGCGCCTTGACGCTAATGGTCCTTCTGCGTCGCCTCGCAAAAACTGACGGACCAATCTTCGTGGTTCATCCATCGTTGTTGCTTCATCCGTCGGCATGTCTCTTAGTTTTTCAAACCAGCTTCGTTCGTTTGAACAAATCATCACGCCACGATCTAACATCGCCATCCGATCTGCAATCGCAAAGGCACTATCCATCTCGTGGGTAACAACAACACTCGTGACTCCGAGTTGATGTGAGAGGGCGATAATGAGTTGATCGATCTGAGCGCTTGTTACTGGATCGAGTCCGGCGCTGGGTTCATCATAAAACAAGATCTTCGGATCGAGCGCTAATGCTCTTGCGAGTCCTGCTCGTTTTTTCATTCCGCCGGAAATCTGCGCTGGGAATTTTTGAGCATCTTCTCTCAGTCCTACAAGCTCGAGTTTGATCTTGACTTGGATATCAATGATTTCATCATCAAGCTCGGTATGCTCGCGAAGAGGGAGCGCCACATTCTCTGCGATTGTCATTGAGTTGAACAAAGCACCAGATTGGAAGAGAATCCCAAACTTCTTGCGGACTTCGTCGAGTCCTTCTGCGTTGAGTCCACAGATTTCTTCTCCGAAGAGCTCAACTGATCCCTCTTCAGGTTTGTGCGTACCGATCATTGTTCTCAAGAATGTACTTTTTCCAGAACCTGACCCACCCATGATGACCATGGTTTCACCTGGATAGACATCAAGATTCACGCCGCTGAGTACGGTTTGACCGCCGAAACGTTTGACGATATCTCGACATCGAATAATCGGTTGGCGGTTCTCGTCCGTATTCACAATACTACCCTAGCACGATCTTAAGCTCGAAGCATCGTCTACGCCCTGCGATAGTCACATCTATCAAGGTCCGTCATCAGTGCTCGGAGCATCATCATCAGTCTCAACATCCACATCATCGGCTGAAGGCAACTCAGGATTCACATTCGTAGTTCCATTCCAAGGTAAATGATACTCATTTCCGTCGAGATCAATCACGATGTACTGGATCGCATTAGGGAATCCTTGGCCGTTTGATTGCTGATTGATCACATAGATCACTAACCCATATCCAGAGTCGAATCTCATAGGGAGCGGTACATACCCAGGTCGGCCGTTATAAGGCTGGATCAACTCGCCGACTGCGATGTATCCGCTGATCAAATCTCCAAGTCCTTCAGTCTTGGATACAAACTCTCCGAGTCCGTTCTGGTACCCTTCGCGGAATGCAATCAAATCAGCATCTGTCGCATCGCTGGCTGGGGAATCCATCTTGCTGCGTGCCGCATCGAGGTTCCCTGCTTGAATATCAAGGAAGATTTGCTCAGTCGTCGAACCAAAGGTGCCTTCCATTGATTTGAGTCCAAACACCGTTGCACCCAAAACTCCACCCCAAAGAGCAAGAGTAATCAGACCTACTAGAATCCCCGCAATAGAGAATCCGGTTCCCCCGATTCGTCCCTTGCTTCTCGTGATCCCTACCAACCCGAAAATCCCGAGTAGGATCGCGGGAATTGAAGTAATACCTAGACAACAACCGCCCACGCCGAACACCAAGCTCAGGATCGCCATGATACTTGTGCGATCTGGTTCTTGATAAAGAGAAACATCCGACTGATCTTGGTAAGGTGATTGCATCTGTGTCATGCGCCCACCCTAGCGGGTTTTGAACAAATAAACCACTCGTAAACCCATATTCTGCATGGAATACCCTACTCAAGGACCAGAACTCAGGTCGGCATAGAACGCGAAAGTTGCGCCGCGACCTCTTCGATCAACTGTGATGCACGCTCTATTTCCGGTTCTGTCGTGTTTCGCGAGAGACTCAATCGAATTGAACCGTGTGCAATCTGCTCATCGACACCCATTGCTAATAACACTGGAGATGGATCGAGAGAACCTGATGCACATGCAGAACCCGCAGATACGCACACCCCTCTTTCAGATAGAGAGAGTAAAAACGCCTCTGCAGCGAGCGACGGGAATCCAATATTTGTCGTACTCCAAATTCGTTCACTTTGAGCACGAGTAGTGTTTACTTTCGATCCCGAGATCTTGCTCAATATCTGGTGTTCGAGCTGATCTCTCAACTCAGAAACATGCATTCGATTCGATTCGTCATTTACCCAGTTCATCGCTTGCTCGGCTGCGACCCCAGCGCCAAGGATCGCAGGAACTGGTTCTGTCCCGCCGCGTCGACCGAGTTCTTGTGATCCCGGAGTTGTTGGTACGAGCTTTACCCCTCGACGAACCCAGAGAATCCCAACTCCCTTAGGCCCGTGAAACTTGTGCGGCGAACAGTTCAACAAATCAATCTTGGGCGCTTCTCCAGATTGCAAATCCGTTGGCATTTTCCCAACCCATTGAGTTGCATCACAGTGAAAAACAACATTGTGTCGTTCACATATTTCTCCAACTCGATGAACTGGTTGAACCACTCCCGTTTCGTTGTTCACCCATTGCATGCTCAAAATTGCAACATCATTACCTGATTCACTCGCGTGCTCTTTTATAATTTCTTCGAGCCCTGCAACGACCACTACCCCCGAACGATCAACGGGTAACTTGACAACTTTCGCTTGTCCAGAGTCTTCGAGTTGTCGACACAGGTTTAAAACGGCACTGTGCTCGATTGGCGTTGTAATAATCACATTCTTAGAATCGCGTGATTTACGATTCGCTGCGAGAGTTCCCCTGATTGCTAGATCAATTGCTTCTGTACCAGAACCTGTGAAGACAATCTCTCGCGATTTCGCGCCTAAAAGTGAGGCAACTTTTCCGCGTGCGATCTCTACTCCATGCTTTGCTTCTTGACCTGGGCGATGGATACTTGACGGGTTGTGCCAAAGAGTTTCGAGTCCAGCGATCACCGCTTGGCACACTTCTTTGCTTGGTTCAGTCGTCGCGTTATTATCGAGATAGATCCGGTTCATGATTTACCTATTGGGATTCATTGCCGTTATCTTGATCGCCGCTATCGAACATCTCGTTCTTTTCAGTGTTCTCTTGAGCAACTGGTTCGTTTACATTCTCTGCTTGTCGATCGCGCCCAACGAGGATACGTCCGAGCACATCCTTCACATGAACCCCAGATGCATCGAACCCATGCCCAGGAACACCCATCGCGGTAAGCACGCCGTACCCCATCCCAACATTGACAAGCACCCATGCTAAGACACCTGCAGAGAAACGGGTGGTCACTTTGTGCGCCTCTTGGGCTCGTTCGATCTCTCGTGTGATGAACGCGTGGAGACGAGTCATGTGATCCGAAACCGCTTTGTGGATTAGTTGATCATCCACTTCAGAGATTGATTGCAAGAGTACCCGATATCCCTTACGGCCTTTTTCGGAAACCATCGGGTTCTCATTGATAATTTTCGCGAGTCTCGCTGAGGGGTCATCTACGCCTTCGAGTTCGACTTCCCATTGTTCGAGTGTTTGTCGGCCCGTCCGTTCAATGAGTGCGACAAAGAGATCTCTCTTCGATTTGAAATGTCGATAGATAATTGGTTCGGTTATCCCTGCGACCTTTGCGATCTGCGCAGTCGTCGCGCCTGCATACCCTTTTACTGAAAACAATTCGGCGGCTACATCTAAAAGCTGCTCTCTACGCAATGCTGCTGGTAATCGACTCATCGCTCCGCCTTTCTCAACTCAACATCAGATCGTCCTGACTGATTAACGCTCGAATCTTCCTGATCGAGCAAATCGTCGCTTTCACGAATTGGTACTGGATCATATCCGCCCTTTGCGAAGGGATGACATCGAAAGATTCTCCTAATCGTTAATGAGCTCCCTTTGATGGGTCCATGCACCTGATAAGCTCGAATCCCGTAACGAGAGCAGGTTGGTTCATATCGACATTGTCCCCCAATGAACGGGGAGAGCGTCATCCGATACAGATAAATTATCCCAAGAAAAGGCGCGTTTCCTATTCTTGCCCAAAGCTTGAGATCTGAGTTATTACTCATTGATTATCCTGCTTTGTTTTTTTATATTGCATTCTCTTGAGATGCACCCGATGAGCTGCGCTGACTGCTTCTACAAAGTGCTGTCGGTATTCCTTGAAGTTTAACTCATCATGCCGACGGATACTTACCACGATGTCATAGAACCCAGGATTTGCGTCCTCGGATATAAACTTGGGTAGATTGGATCGTTCGATCCGGAAAACCTCACGAATGATTCGTTTGAATCGGCCTCGTCGAACTGCGTTTCCTGCTTTGCGCCCGATTGAGAGTCCAAGTCGATGTTCATCCGTGGAATTAGGCATGAGAAAGATTGTCATTGGACCTCTCGATTTTCTGATTTTCGCGTTGAATACCGCCGCGAACTGATCATTACCAGAGAGACGATGTCGGCGCCGAAACACTAATCGCTCAACCGGTTTGTGATCGTGAGAAGATTCCATATTGAACGATAGGTACGCGAATACCAATCGAAATTAAAAAAGCCGAGCCGGGGGGGACATCCCGGCTCGGCATTCAAGTTATCGCCGGTCATCCACCTCGGCGACAACTCAGATCGGGGCATCCTCTCTCCCCTCGACACACCCGATCCACACAGTTTTCGGGGAGCTCATTCGGAAACCCGCACACACACACGAGCATCACCCGAAGCTGATCCAATCACCTGTTTTCTCCGGAAGATGTCGAAAAGAAAATATCTTAATCGACGTATCTACCCACCCGGCGTCAGGTTGAACACATCAACACTGTGAAACCGTCGATTCCGGGGACGCAGAACCGACGCGCGAAGTGAACTCCTAGAGATACCGTTCTGGATCGCACACACACTTGCGGCATCCATCCTGGAGCACCTGCTCTTGATCTTGTTTTCTCCAAATCGTTAAGCCCTTGAACGAGCCAGAAAACACGATTTGATGTTGGCCAGACACGGCCACAAATACATACGCACGCCAGCGCGGACGGTTTCATTCGGATTACTATCGAATTCATTAGATACTCGAATTCTCGACAAAACCAGACATAAATCACTGAATTTTTTCACTGATAATCAACTCTCTTATTCATATAAAAAAACGGAACAGTTCTGGTTGGAACTGTTCCGTTGTAATAAATATCTAAACCGATCCTGCCCTCATCCCTTAGACAGAATGCTCGGGCTCTGCTTTAGAAAAAGTAAAACTCGTACCAGAAGCATCGACAATAATTCGATCTCCGGATTCAAACTCACCTGATAATATTCGTCCTGCTAACGGGTTCTCAATTCGTCGCTGGATCGTTCTCGCAAGAGGTCTTGCGCCGTACGCAGGGTCATACCCCTCTGCGATAAGTTGTTCCTTTGCAGAGTCACTTATCTCGAGAACAATGCCTCTATCGAGCAATCGGTTTTGCAATGAAGAGAGCAAGATATTTGCAATCCCAACGAGTGTCTCTTTTCCGAGTTGATGGAACACAACAACTTCATCAATACGATTGAGCAACTCAGGACGGAAAAATTGATCTCTTAAACCAACATTAAGATTTGCATTCAGGCTTCCTGTTTCGATATCAGGTTTCAATCCCTTTGCGTCAAGATCAGCGCCGGGTCCGCGACGAATCAAATCTCGCACAGCGGCCTCGATCTCCCAGTCCTCAGCGCCGTGCTCGGCCATCTGCAGAATCTTCTGACTACCGATATTACTTGTCATAACCACGATCGTATTTTTGAAATCAACAGTACGCCCTTGTCCATCAGTCAATCGACCATCATCCAGTAACTGCAAGAGAACATTGAATACATCTGGATGCGCCTTCTCGATTTCATCGAGGAGGATCACTGCATACGGGCGCCGACGAACAGATTCAGTGAGTGAACCGCCCTCTTCGTATCCTACATATCCCGGAGGCGCGCCGATTAGTCTACTTACTGCGTGCTTCTCCATGTATTCACTCATATCAATACGAACTAATGCATCCTCCGTATCGAATAAAAACTCAGCGAGTGCTTTACACGCCTCTGTCTTTCCTACGCCGGTTGGACCTAAAAACAAGAAACTCCCGATTGGTTTCGTTGGATCACCAAGACCTGCTCTACTACGGCGGACTGCGTTTGATACTGCAACCAAAGCGTCTCCCTGTCCAACAACTCGGGACTTGAGATGCTCTTCCATGTGAACGAGTTTTTCTCTTTCTGATTCGATTAACTTGCTGATTGGAATACCAGTCCATCTGCCGACAATCTTCGCGATTGCTTCAGGATCGACTTCTTCTTTGATCAACAAATCCCCCCTACTTGCACGCGCATCGATATTTGCTTCTGCTTCTGCAAGTTCGTTTTCTAAAGCAACTAAATCCCCGTACTGGATTCTCGCGGCTTGTTCTAAATTTCCAACTCGTTGGGCTTGATCGAGTTCCACACGCTTGTTTTCGATATCACCTTTGATATTTCGAACAACATCCAGATCTTGTTTTTCTTCTTCCCATCTTGCTGTGAGCGCATTGTTCTTTTCACGCAAACCCGCCAACTCTTCTTCAACTCGATCGATTTCCTTCTTATTCACTTCACTGCTGTCATCGAGTTTGAGTGCTTCTCTTTCGATTTCGAGTTGCATGATCCTTCGACGTAGTTCATCGAGCTCCGTCGGCATTGAATCAATTTCCATCCGCAACGCGCTTGCAGCTTCGTCGATCAAATCAATCGCTTTATCTGGTAAGAACCGTTCAGTAATGTATCGATCACTCAAGGACGCGGCTGCAAGAATCGCGCTGTCCTGAATTCGAACGCCGTGATGTGATTCATAACGATCTTTTAGGCCTCGCAAAATTGCAACTGTTTCTTCAACACTCGGAGCAAGCACAAGCACCTTCTGGAATCGGCGTTCAAACGCGGCGTCCTTTTCGATGTGCTTTCGATATTCATCGAGTGTTGTTGCACCGATAGCGCGAAGCCCCCCGCGAGCGAGTGCGGGTTTGAGCAAGTTTCCTGCACTTACAGCACCTTCTGCCGCACCTGCGCCGATGATCGTGTGGAGTTCATCGATAAACAAGACTACTTGACCATCACTGCTTTCCACTTCTCTCAAGACAGCTTTAAGTCTGTCCTCAAACTCGCCGCGATATTTTGCGCCTGCGAGTAAGAGACCGACATCGAGCGCGATGATCTGTTTATCTAACATTCCACTTGGGCAATCTCCGTTCACGATCCTTAGAGCAATCCCCTCGACGATCGCGGTTTTACCAACACCTGGTTCTCCGATCAATACTGGGTTGTTCTTGGTTCTGCGTGAGAGTACTTGCATACATCTGCGGATCTCTTCATCGCGCCCGATGACTGGATCGATCTTTCCTTGTCGCGCTCTTTCGGTGAGATCGATCCCATATTTTTTTAAGGACTCAAATGATGCTTCTGCGTTCGGGTCGTTTATGTTCTTGACTCCTGAGGCTTCCCGAATCTGCGAGATTGCATCTGAGATTGCTTTGGTTGTGACGTTGTGAACCTTGAGGATTTCGCCCGCCCCACTGCTTAATTCGGAGATCGCGATAAGAAGGTGTTCACTGGAAATGAACTGATCACCCATTGCTTGTGCGGATGCATCTGCTTTTCCGAGGATTTCCATGATCTCTCGGCCGCTTGATCCTGCACCGGACGAGGTCTTGGGTAAACGATCTCGTTCTGACTTCACGATTTGAGTAATTTGAGATACTGGCGCTCCGATTTTATTGAGAATCGAAACTGCGGGCCCATTTTGATCTTCAACCAACGCGTCAAGCACATGTAGTGAGCCAACCTCTGGGTTGGAACTCGCCATCGAGCTTTGTTGAGCTTTCGATAGAGCTTCCTGTGCGAGCGCTGTGAGTTTATCCATTGACATTGTATGTCCTCCTATGTAACACGCAGCCGGAACCCCTGCACGAGCACCGATCTGCACATGACATAATGCAAATAGCGCGCCAAGACAATTTCACACAAATTTGGACTATAACCCCCGCTTCAATCCGAATTTGGCGGCTTTGAATCCAGAATCTGCCTCTCTGGCAGATTGAAATGTGATGGAACTCTTGATCAGTGATTTGAATTAAATCAAAAAAGACGCTACCCATCGCAGTCGGTGTCAGTGTCCGAAACCCTGATGAACAGGGGGGTGCCTAGAGCCGAATCCCGGCCTTCCACTCGATGGAGGCCTGGCCTTCGTCCGGCGACGCTCGGCTCCCAATCAGAGACTCAAAGGGATCGAACTTGTCTGACCGACCGCGATGGGCAGCGTTCAAAATAACATACCACACGCGCGGATCAATTGATCCCTCAAATCTCCATCTCAGATAAAATTCACATGCCTTGTGCACAACCCGTGGATGAATTCAGGCGAATTCCGCCCACCATTTCACAATTCGAGTGTTATCCGGAACACATCATGTGTTTTCGCCGTATTTAATTCCACACATTGCACTTCCGAGTGTTTCATCATCCGGACATGGCATGAAATAGCTCGGTTATAGACAGATTTGAGAAATTGTCTCGCCTCTCCTCAGATTGAGCTCATTGCGCATGACAACTTGCCTGATTCTCGCTATGCTCGTTGACTAAGATCATCCGTATTACAGGTCCCACCCGAAGGTTTACTTATGAAAACATCACGCAACATCCGTCGTACAACAACGATTGCCGCTCTGATCGCAACCCCACTCCTTCTTATTGGGTGCTCCTCAGGTCAACAGCACGCAGGCGATATCAACTCAATCCGTTGGAATCCATCACCTGCAATGCACACTCTTGCAGGCCGTGACGCTGAACGACTCAACATGTACTCAAGAATGCAAGATTCAAACTTGCGAATGATCCATACTGATGTCGATCGCATGTTCTACCTTGATCGTCCATCACGTTTACATCTTGGTATCAAGCCTTAACCTAATACCATCAAAGTTCTATCTATAAAAACACCCAACTCAAAGTTGGGTGTTTTTTTATTCAAATGTCACAAGTAGAGAACTTGCAATACATTTACTTTGAAGTGTACTGGCCGCGTGAAACCTTCTTGAACACTTTGGTTTCGCGAATCAAAGCTTGATTCACAATTGTTCTGAAGTTCGCAGCAGTCGTGAGGTATCCTGCTTTTTGAACTGCTTCTGTTGCTTCAGTAACTGACAATGTTTTGTTCTTGAGAACCTTCGCAAGCGAGTCGACAAGATTCATGTCGTTGCGTGGACGGCGACGAACACCACCTGATGCGCTGAGCGCGCCTACAGATGCAAGTTCGACATCAATTGTTGCGAGTTCTTCAAGTAACCGTTCTCTTTTTTTCTCTAGTTTTCTAATTCCTTTTTCTCTTCTTTGGAGCTCTGCTTGGAGTTCCGCGATCGACATTGTGTTGAGAGTGCCGTTCTTCTTCGTAACCTTCTTAGCCATTGAAAAATCTACTTTCCTTTTGTTTAGTCCCGAGTGGGTTGTTGAGAGTTCACCGTGCGTTGGAAAATAACTTTGCAGATAATCGCAATATAGAGTCTTCACTGTAGTTATCGCTCAACTCTATTTCTCACTTTCTAGTGCAATTCCGAACAATAAAAACCCCTTTTTAAACAAGGGGTTTGTATTAATTCCTTATATAATCGCGTGGATAATTTGACTGTTTGATTCTTTATATATGCATCCAAGTAGCGTTATGAAAGCAACTCCTCAGCAGCTGACAATCCAAGTCGACTCAGTAATCCATCGAAGTGATCGAGATCATAGTATTCAATAGAGATACTCCCCTTCGTGCCTTGTTTGTTCGCTTTGAGCTTAACTGCAGTGCCTAAATGCTCACTGAGCCGTTTTTCGAGATCCCCCATTACCAACTCAACGCGCGATGGTGGCTGTCGGTTACTGTCGGTTGTCTCGGTTTCATTTACCTCATTCGAGGCGCGATCATTCTGAGACTTTGTAACTTCCTCTTCAAGTATACGAACTGTCCAATTGTGCTCTGCAGCTAACTTAGCAAGCTTTAATCGTTGTTGTATATCCTTACATGACAGCAAAACCTTACCATGCCCGCGCCCAAGTTGGTTTGATGCAATCATCGATTGAATCTCCTCATCAAGCTCAATAAGCCGCATGAAGTTTGCAACGGATGATCGATTGATACCAACCTTCTGTGCAATTTGTTCCTGTGTCATAGAAAACTGAGATACCAATGATTCGAATCCCTTTGCGCGCTCTATCGGATTCAAATCTTCTCGTTGTATGTTTTCGATAAGCGCCAGTTGCGCAGACTCCGAATCATCTACATCGATCACAATTGCTCGGATTGTCATCTGCCCTGTTCGACAAGTCGCTCTCCATCGTCGTTCACCTGCGATGAGTTCATACTTCCCATCATTCACATCTCGAACGGCGATTGGTTGCATTAATCCATGCTCAGCGATTGATTGAGCAAGTTCTTCGAGCGCTTCTTCATCAAACACTCGACGAGGTTGAAACGGGTTTGCAACAATCTGAGTAACATCGATTTCGATGATAGAATCTTGTATTCTTGATGATTCTGGATCAATCAAATGATCATGCTCACCAATAGTGTTTGTGTTTTGTATGGATTGTTGTTCAATATTGAGCCCTGGTACGACTTGAAGTGGGGTCGTTGAAGATTGATCTACGAGCGCGCTCAATCCTCGGCCGAGCTTTGATCGTGTCCTTTTGGTTTTCTTTTCTGTCTTTGACATCCCTGTCTCCTACGTATCTTTCACAACACAAGGTACCCACTCACTCAATGAAACAATAGCACAACCATTGCTTTCTTGCATCATGTTGACTCTAATCCCTCCATCATCCTACAATTTTCCAAATATGGGTAAAAAACAACGAACAGAATTCATCGCTCGAGGCCTTCTAATCAATAAAGGGCAGGTTTTGTTCTGCCGTAACAAAAAATCTGGATACTGTTTTCTTCCAGGTGGGCACATCGAGTTTGGTGAACAAGCTGCGATTGCGTTGAGTCGCGAGTTCAAAGAAGAGACTGGACTCGAATCAAGTGTTGGCCCCCTACTGCTTACTACTGAGCAATGGTTCGATGATGGGAAGAAAGTTCACCACGAGTTAAATGTGGTGTTCCATGTGGAACAACTGGGACCTGCGCCTACGCCCCCGGAAGTTGTTCCTTCCATCGAAGACAAAATTGAGTTTGCCTGGATTGATCTTGCTCAAATACCTGACACCGATGTTCGTCCTGATGAGATCAAAGCTTGGCTGATGAGTGGGGGTGCAACCTGTGATTCGGCTGGCCCATGGTTGAGCGGGTTTGAATCTCTCAACTGAGTATCCTCAGATTGAAAACACTTGACTCTTCTCCAATAGTTTCAATCGAACTTGATAGTCTTAGTTATTCGTGAATCTGAATTCACCGACTTGTGATACATCATGTATCGCAAGTCTGAAGAGGCTGATCAACAGCCCCACCCATCACTGCCCAAAGACACAGATCAAGCCCATGCTCGACTATTACAAGCTGAGCAGCTTATCGACTCTCTTGAAGACCAACTCTCATCGGATACTAACTCAAACTTGATGACGAGCATGTTTGCTCACGAAGTAAACAACTTGATGGCTCAAGTGGGAGGCCGATCCCAACTTGCTCTTATGAATCCAGATCGAAATGATCTAGCCCACAAAGCGCTTGAGATTGCATGCAATGCGAGTTCACAAGTTGCACAACTCGCAGAGTTCTTTCTTGGATCACAATCATCAAGTTTTTCATCACAACCTAGATACTCTGTTGAATCTATCTATCGACAAACTCTCGAGTATCTAGGGGATCAACAATCAAATCACGTTTGTTTCATTTTCAAGCAATCCGATGCTCAAACGAGAACGAGTGTCTCTCCAGTATTACTTCAACAAGTACTCTTGAATATGTATCTCAACTCAGTACGGGCAATTGATGCAAATATTGATTGCGAAGTTCAGACTGTTACCACTCATGTAGAGCATTTACAATTTGATGATCAATTCAACCCCACCCTTGTCGCCGACTCAAAATCCGCAACGGCTGAAGATCATCGTTCCACATGGAACAATTCTGTGATTCAGATCACAATTGAAGATTCAGGTATCGGGATGACCCAAAGTGAGATCAAAGAGATCCTCGAGAATCCCTCCCACTCCCACTCCAAAAGAAAAAAACAGGAACTCACTCATGGTATGAAATCTCGAGTGTCCAAAGGATATGGGTTGGGGTTAGTTGTTTGCAAAGAGCTTATCGCTCACGCGAATGGTTCACTGATGATCGAATCAACTCCAGGACATGGAACAAAGATGATTATCAAATTCCCTGAAGTGTTTGATCACGATATCAATGAAAGCTGATCAACTTACTGAGAAGCGTCCTTGTTGATCGGTACCATGTCGTCTGCTAAAAACTCAACAAGCACCTGATCACCCGGGTTCGGATGAACAGCCGATGTTGAACCGTACGGGTTCATTTCTGCGATTTTCACAGGCGGACACCCTTTGATCTCAACGAGATGTTGAGCAGTTTCTCCCAGATACGCCGTCTCAATCAACACACCTGGTAGTGTATTTTCAGATTGTTCTTTACGTAATCGGATTGCTTCTGGCCTGATTGAGAGTGTTTGTTTGGTATCTGGCTGGTTATTATCGCCGGTTATCTTCCCTGAGGGGCCACTAAACACTCCGGCTTCGATTTTGTATCGAGGATGCTCGATCGAACCTGCTTGAAGTTGAGCGTCGATCAAGTTTGTCTCCCCAAGGAACTCAGCAACAAACTGACTCTCAGGTGCTCGATAAAGCTCTCTCGGAGTACCGATCTGTACGATCTGTCCTAATTTGAGTAGCGCGACTCGATCAGCCATTGAGAGCGCTTCTTTTTGGTCATGCGTTACATATACAGTTGTAATTCCCGAGTCCTTACAGATTCTACGAATTTGCAGCCGAAGATCATTGCGTAGTTTTGCATCTAGATTTGAAAGTGGTTCGTCGAGCAGGAGCACATCAGGTTTAATCACGAGCGCTCGAGCGAGCGCGACTCGTTGTTGTTGGCCGCCGGAGAGCTGGTTCGGTTTGCGCGCGGCATACTCTTCCATTTGCACAGCAGCGAGAGCGTCAATTACACGTTGATCCTTTTCAGGATTTGCGATTTTACGCACATTGAGCCCAAACGCAACATTCTGTGCGACAGTCATGTGAGGCCAAAGTGCGTATGACTGGAAGACCATCCCGGTGTTGCGTTTGTTCGGCGCATCGTGCGTGACATCTTTTCCATCAAAGGCGATTGTGCCTGCGGTTGGATCAATGAACCCTGCAATCATGCGAAGGAGTGTTGTTTTTCCACACCCGGATGGTCCGAGCAAGAAAAAAAGTTCTCCCGGTTCAATCGTCAACGAAAGATGATCGCACGCCGTGGCGGCGGTTTTTCCGTTCCCAAAGACTTTGACGAGACTATCAATTGTAATCTGTGTACCCATAGTCGAACATCATAGCGAGCGAATCAGGGTAAACTCTTGCGTGTCATCCACTGAAAACCATTCTCCTCAAACTTCATCGATCAACTCTTCAAAGAGTCGTGGTCCGCAATCCCGATCGAATCCTCAGATTGCAGGACAAGCTCTTGATCAACTCCGTAAACATCGAGTCTACCCAGATCGCGCCAGAGGGCTCGAATCTGATCTGATGAGGGAACTCAAGACGCTGAAAAAGATAACAAGCTCTGAATCGAGCGCAATCGAAGCATGGAACGCGGTCATTCCTGATTCAATTGCAGATTCGAGCTCTGTAGGTGGGCTCAAAGCTGGAAAATTGATCGTCCATGTTCCATCTGCAGCTCAACGGTATTTAGTTGATCGTTGGCTCAAAAGTGGGGGTTTCTCATCATTCCAAGCCCTTGCAAGGGTCCCAGTGCGTGGGGTTCAGCTTGTAATTGCGCCTCAGAATGATGGAAAAGCGTGATCCTAAACCAGATTCAGCACAAAACCCTTTGACAAGGTCACAGATTTCGGGGATGCTGTTGTATCGCCGGCGTCGTGGTCGTCGATGACAAATGATCGCACTTACTGGGTACAGCTCCTCCGCTCAACTCTTGTTTCGTCTATGCGCAAGCAAGAAATCGAATGGGGGCTACTAGGGGTTTGGGTGATTCTCTTTCTGCACTAAGAGAGTTAGCCCATCTCAGTGAAGTGTATATGTGCTCCGTTGCATGCTACTCCTCCTGGGTATCGCGCCGGAACACAACGGGCGGTGTCTTCTCGTGGGGGATACCGCCTTTTCTATTGCTGGATAGTTCTACCCACATGTAATCGATCGGTTTCAGCAATCGATAACGATACCCATCCTTCGAATGTTGTTTGTGCAAGAAACCTGGCGCTTTGCCTACTTCGCTGCGTTCTCGTGCACACTCCAATAGTGCTTGAACGATTCTGTGAATGTGTAGTTCTTCATCGCTTCAACTCCGTCGCGACCCATCGCGGCGCGCATCGAATCGTTTGTTGTTAGCTCGACAATCCTATTGATCCATTGTTCTTCATCTTCAATTGGTACAACAAAGGCAGTAGGGGAGTCGCTGTGTTGATCGGAAACAATTTCCTTCGGGCCGCCTTGATCTGTCACGATGACTGGAAGTCCAGAAGCTTGTGATTCCATCACCACTTGTCCAAGGGTGTCTGTTGTTGAAGGGAACACAAAGAAATCCGAAGATGCATAAATCGTTGCGAGCTCTTTGCCGTGTTTGAACCCAAGGAAGTGTGCACCATTCCCGTTGAGTTGTTGTTCCATTTCTTCACGATATGGACCATCTCCGACGATGATGAGATCGAGTTCTTTGCCTGATTGTTTTGCTTTCGTTCTTGCGTCGTTCCAGATCTTTACAAGTGTTGGGAGATTCTTTTCAGTGCTTACTCGGCCGCAGTATATTGCTTTGATGGAATCTCGATTGATATTGAATCTATCCCAGATACTCGGATCCCTCAGCGTCGAATCGAATCGGGTGTTGTCAAATCCGGGTTGAAGCCATGCAATTCTTTGAGAATCGATTCCGAGTTGAATCAATCTGTTTTTATAATCTTCGCTTCTAGAAAAAACAAATCGAAACTGTTTGTAGAATATCCGCATTGTCACTTTACACATCCAAGAACAGAACCTGTTCTCAAAGAGCTCGTCAATATATGCGGGAAAGTCCGTGTGGTATACGCCGACAACTGGAACGCGCATCAGTTTGGATGCAATCATCCCAACGGTTCCGATCGGGCCCGGAGTAGAGATGTGAATCACATCGGGTTTAAACTCCTCTGCTGCCCTCAGCATCTGAATCATGGGTGGGATCGCGAGATCAAGCGTTTCGTACTTGGGCATTTTCATCGCGAGACTTGGAGTGAAATTGATAACATTATCGACTTTGGGCAACTCGAGTCTTGTCGAAGTTATCACTTTGAGTTGTTGGTTTGTATCGTGTGCAGTTTGAGCAATGTTTTGGATGAAACGACACACGCCGTTAATGTCGGCGAGAGTGTCAGTAAATACAAGCACACGTACTCGATCATTCATCATGGCGAGAGTGTAGATCAGGGAGTGTACAAAATGAGAATACAGGAAGATTGTAGAGAATCTTCATAGAAACTGTGCATAAAAAACCCCGCGCCGGGGGTATTGGCACGGGGCTTGTGCAGGGAATATTCCGCAACGAAAGACAATGCTCGGGTTTGTCAGATCGTCGACACCAAGGGAATATTCACACCCGCTGGGACTATTGGAATTGTGCAATACCTCATAGATAAATACCGACGATCAACCCAAATCTTTCGGAGTCAAGTTCCGTTTGTGAGGACTATGAATCATTTAATCATTGATTACGCACGAATATCAAGGAGTGACAGTACTGTCTGCGCATTTTGATTAGAAGCAAGAACCGTATAGACGGATGCTTGACTCAGAATTTGAGATCGCACCAGATTTGAACTCTCGCGTGCATAATCTGCATCTCGTGTAATCGACGCAGTCCTTGCAATATTGATTTGCTCTTCTTCTAATACGCGTCTTTCAGTTTCTGATGCTCTTGCTTCTACCCCAACTTCAGCTCTTCGTTCGAGCACAGCCTCACGCGCCCCATCGACAAGGCGTTGAGCAGCTTCTGGGTCTGATTCGATAACAGATGCAAGGTCTGAAAAGGATACCGTCTCTGTGATATCGTCTCCAGTTAATTCGTCTGTGCCTACAACCATCTCTGTGGTCACGTCGCTCAGAAGGTTGCTCCCCCCGGATGCGCCCAGATGACTAATCCCGTTGAGGACTCCCTGAACTTGAGTTTGGATTGCACCGATTTCTGATCCACTCAATCCCCCTTCGTTCGCACCTTGAATAACCAATCCGTCAAGATCCGCAAGGTTGTCGAGCGTAGAACCAAGTGCACCATCTTGGATGTTGGAGTTGGAGATGTTGCGATCTATCGAAGTGATTTCGCTGCTGATCTCGTTGAGACGAGTGATAAAGTTTTCGGCTGCAATCATTCCCGCAGGATTATCCGATGCACGATTGATGGAGAATCCTGTAGACAATCGTTCAAGCGCGTTCGAAGACGCTTGGGTGTTTGCATGAAACTGTGAGATTGCAAAGAATGACGAACCGAAGTTGATGCTGGACATAGTTCAAGCGTGCATAACGCTCGATCAAAACGCAAGAACAAACATTCAAGCTCAAACAAGCTGTGTGGATGAGTGAGTTTAGTGAATCAACCAGAGTTCCGATAACTCAAAGTCTGGTTGGTTCGACAGTTCAACTGTTCATTTGAAGTCTGATACCGTTGCAGCATCTTTGATCAAACCGAGCACTTGTTCAGCGCTTTGACGATTGACATCGATCGCGAGAATAGATGCTTGCTCTAGGATCTGTGCGCGAACAAGCTCAGCGGCCTCTTTGGCGAAATCAACATCTTGAATTGATGAAAGAGACTCACTCAAACTGATTAACTCTTGCGAGAGAACCGACTCTTGCGATTCGATTTCGTTGAGTTGATTCCCAATTGCGCCTCTTGCTCCTGCGACCCGATCGAGAGTTTGTTCTGTGAGCTCTTGAGCAGCTTCTGGGTTTGAAAACGCAAGCTCTGCAATGTTTGCAAGGGTTTCTGGAGTAGATGGATCTTGTTCAATTTTTGAATCGGCTGGTATTGAAATTGATGGAACACGGTGATCGTTTGTCAGTGCAACAACGCTGTATTCACTGAGAATTTGCTGACCCTTGTAAGAAGTTGTCGATGCAATGGTATTGATTGAATCGAGGAGAGAGTTGATTTCGAGCTTGATTGAATCTTGCTCTTCTGACGAGTTCCCAGAAGTGTTCGCGGCTTGAACAACAAGCGAGTTGAGCTTGATGAACTGTTCGTTGATGATTGAGAGTCCACCCTCTTTGGCGCCAAGAAAACCTGATTGTTGTGCAAAGGATTTGAGTTGTGACTCAATCGAGTAAATCCGAGCTTCGTGTTGGGTTGAAGAGATCAACCCTGATGGATCATCAGACGCACGATTGATCGTTTTTCCCGTTGTAAGGCGCTCAAGAGAATCTGCAACTTGTTGTTGGTTGTTGTTGAGGGTTTGAATCCCAAAGTTAATGTTTGCGAAAGACCCGATCCTCATTGAGAAATAATCGGACGAAATAAGGTGTTAATGAATGAGTCCTGTTGTTTTGTATGAATTAGAACACCCGTGCGATACTATTTGATCATGATGGATGAACCTCACGAGTTTGACCAAGATTGGGACCTTTCTGAGGGACTCGACCCGGACGGGCCATCAGCGATGGATCTCGATCGTTTTGGGTCTGAACTCGATTCTTGTCCACATTGCAGCGAACTCATCTACGATCAGGCGCAAATTTGCCCCTCATGTGGGTGGTTCTTAGAAGAACCATCCAAAACCTTGTCAGGCTGGGTGATTGTTGCACTATGTGGAATGATCGTGCTTTTGATCGTTGTATTGAGTTAATTCTTAGTTTGTTTGTATTGTTTTGGGGTTCTGAGTTCTCTTGGATCTTCACCTGAGATATCCTCTTTGAGCATCCGCTGGGCGATTCGGGCCGTATAGTGGCGGGGTCGACGCTGGTTTGTACCTAGCGATGGGGATGAGAAACGCACACGAAGTGAACAGATTGAAAGCATCACGATGGTGCTCCGATCAGATGGAGTAAGTATGTCGATCCTAAACAACGGGACCAAGGCAGGTAACACAAGCAACAGTATCTCCCGATCTGTTCGCGATGGTTTTTCTCTTGTCGAACTGCTTGTGGTCATTGCGATCATCGCAGTTTTGATGGCGATCCTCTTACCTGCGCTCAACAGCGCACGCCAACGCGGTCTACAAACTAGTACTACAAATATGATGACCGCGTTTACGAATGCAACTAACTCGTTCGCGAATGACAACGGATCACGGATGCCTGGGTATTTCTCGGCTTACCAGATGGGCTCGGATGCGAACCCTGGGATGTCCGCGATGGAAAACACGATGCTCGAACTTGGTGGCAATGATGCTGTCCTAGGGACAGTCGCAGATGCAGGTTCATTAATAGATGAAGAAGCAGGGATCATTGCGATCGCTCCGTTTGATAACTCCATGGACAGCGCAATCGTCGTCAATATCAATCTCATCGGAACATCAGGCGCATACTTCTCCCCTGACGGCAAGTTCCTTAAAACAATGGATCACAGTGCGAACCAACAATCTCCTTCAATGACTAACCCAAGCACCGAGCTTGATGGCCAAGGGTTAATGCCTGACATTGTTGACGCGTTTGGGAATCCACTGCTTGTTTGGACAAAGGATGAGAGTGCTCGTGGATCAATCGATCCGGATGCCTCAAACAACGGCGTAGATATTTTCAAGCAGTTCGTTGCGACATCATCTGATCAAGCAGAAGCAGATCAAATCTCGTCTTGGTTCTATCTCAAATCGAACGAAACATTCTTCAATGGATTCGCAACCAGGGTTGGTGAATACGGCGCTAATCAAAGCACACAGAGTATTCTCAGCGAAGATGTATTCATTGGTGGAGGTCAAAACAACTCTGAAGAAGATCGAATCAAATCTTTAGCAACTATATTGGCAAGCCCTTCATACAATGTCTTGCAATCAGGTGAAACCCTCGAAACTGCGGATGTTGAATCTGTCTATCCTGCAAGGCCGCGCGGTCGACTCATTGTCCAATCCGCAGGTATTGATGGGGTTTACTTCGGAACATCTGACAAAGGCTGGAAAGCTAACGGGCACACCGGTGGTGGCGAGTTCCACATCACATTCGGAAGCAACTACCTTCTAGAGAACGGCGATCGGATCACAGACAGCGATGGCAAGTTCATAACCGAAGACATCGTATCCGACTTCGATGATGTACTCAGTAGTGTTAACTGATTCAATATTGAACAACATATAAACTCTCTTTTTAGCCCTGTCGCACCTGACAGGGCTGTTTTTTTGCAATGAAGTCTCGTGTGTCAACATAAGATCGCGTACAACTTAGTTGTGAACTTTGATCTTCATCGACATGGCGATTCGAAAACTATCCTGCACGCGCGTAATCGTGCAATTGCGGTTCTGATTGCGATGATACTTGGGATCTCGATTGCACAAAACTTTGAGCTTTGGGGATCTTTAGTATGGATGAGTATCGGTTGTGGATTGATTGGAATATCAATCCCAGTTCGAAAGCGCACAAAATCAATCTTGATTTTGGTTTCAGTTTTCTTCATCGCTGCAGGATGGAGTGATATTAGACTTAATGAACCAAAGTCTGATCGTCTAGATCAAATCGTTGAACAGGGCCTGCACTCACGCGCTCGCACTAACTCTGTCCCCGTTCAAATCGTGGGGATTGTTACAGAACCCGTGCGGACTCGACTCACGCCGCGAACTCCTGCAGACCCTGCAACATGGACAACAAGTAGAACCGAAACACGAATCCGAGTTCAAGGAATCATATTGAATGACACATTAGGAAATGAAGCATGGGTCAATGCGTCGGGTATCGCACGATTGATTGTTCCTAACGAGTATTCAGCGCATGATAGCGAATCAGTATTCAAGCCGGGTGATTGGGTGAGTGTGATCGGTTTGTATCAAACGCCTACAACTGCTCGCAACTTGAGTGACCTTGATTGGGAATCGATGAACATCCAATCAGGACGGGTGGGAACAATTGTTGTTCGTGATTTATCCATGATTCAGTTCATAGAGCATGGAAGTTTCTTTGATCATATTACTAGGTGGTTCATTCATACTCGTGCGATTTTGAAGTCTCGGTCTTTGTCTGCACTTGGGGTTAACCAAATCGCGCTTGATAAAGATGAAACTCAGCGCCGAGCAATGCTCGCAGCGCTATTGCTCGGCGAACGTGAACCTGCGTTTGGGGATGTATATGAATCATTCCAACGCGTTGGAGTTGCTCATGTACTCGCGATTTCAGGGTTTCATCTCGCGCTTGTTATCTTGTTGGGTATCTTTTTCATTCGAGTGATTGGAGAACACCCAAAGATAGAAACTATTTGTGTTGTTTCGATACTGACATTAGGATTTCTCATTATTCCAATGCGGCCTCCAATCGTACGAGCGGGGATGATCGTGTGTTTGCTTCTTCTTGCGAGTCGTTGTGGGCGACGTTACGACCGACTCACGATACTCGCTTGGGTTGGTACCGGGTTATTGATCTGGAGGCCTAGTGACGTGTTCTCACTTGGGTATCAACTTTCAATGGGGATCACGGCGCTCCTTGTTATTCTTGCAAATCAGCACTCACCGACCTCGATGTCAATTCTGACCAATCAGTTACCATCTACTCATCAACGATTTTTTAAGAGAACGCAAACACGAATTGTTCAAGCAATCAAGATCAACTTTGCGTGTTGGATTGTTGCTGCTCCTGCGATCATGTTTCACGCGGGTTTTGTCAGTTTGCTTGCGCCTGTTGTTGCTTTCATTTTGATCCCGATGGTAATGATTTTGATGATCGTTGGATACATCCAAATCGGAATTGGAGTCTTCTTTCCTTCGATTTCTGAATCGTTGATTGGGTTACTTGATTTTTGCGCAGCGGTAGTACATCTATTTGTGAGGTTTGTAGATTCATTACCTGGGTCATCTGTTCAGATAGGGAACCCTGGTTTTCTTTGGACACTGATCTTTACCGGGGTTCTGACACTCATCATTACTGGTAAATTAAAGCTCAATAACTATAAAACAGCCGTGTATATTGCTCTGTGTATCAGTTGGTTGTTTGTTGCGCCGTTTGCATTGAGTGATCGAGCATCTTTGCGATTACACATGATCGATGTCGGTGATGGCACTTCTATCGTAGTTGAATCACAAGGTAAAACATTGCTTTGGGATTGTGGATCGCTCAATCGGAGAGTTGGAAAGGGTATTTCGCGAGACTTGCAATCTTTGGGGATACGACGCATTGAAGATGTTGTCGTCACACACGATAACCTTGATCACTTTAACGGCCTTGCGGATCTTGCGTCGCGCGTTCCGATAGATCGTGTTTGGATTACCGATCGACTAATGCAAGAGCCGTCAACAGGATGGAAATTCATACAAACAACGCTTGAGACAATGGGTGTTGAAATTCGTGTAATGCAAATTGGCGATGAGCTTGAGCTTGGTAATGCACGAGTCGATTGTCTCTGGCCAAACGGTGAACATGTCATGACCATGCGTTCGAACAACACCTCGATTGTCATGCGGATACAAGTCCCGATCACAATACATAACAACTCCAGTATGGTTCGTTCTGTTCTCCTAACAGGCGATATCGAACAAGAAGCAATGACGAACATTCTTCAGGAACATCCCGATTTATCATGTGATGTCTTGGAGCTTCCTCATCATGGGAGCGCGAAAGCAAGAGCATACTCGTTTGTAGAAAAACTAGATCCCAGTGTCGTACTTCAATCAACCGGAATGAGTCGAGCAAATGATCCTCGATGGGATGAGATGCGCAGCGGGCGAGTTTGGTACACAACCGCCGTTCGTGGAGGAGCTTGGGTTCGTATATACAAAGACGGAAACATTGTTCATGGGTGGACGAGATAAGCGCTAAACCAACGCTCATGCCACTTATATTCAAGTGTTATTGAGCTGCTTCATATTCGGGATCATTTCCATCGAGTACACGCATAACATCCCGAACGACCCAACTCATCTTCTCTTTTGCGCCGGCTGTTCCCGCCGCGATATGTGGAGTGAGCGTAATATTTGGGATACGAAATAGTCGAGAGTTTTCTGGGATTGGTTCAGGATCGTGAACATCGAATATAAACGTCGCACTTGGATTATTCAATGCATGTTCAATCGCGTCATCATGATTTAAAACAAATCCGCGCGATGAGTTGATGAGTGTTGCATCAGGTTTGAGTTTATTGAATAACGACGCGTTGATCATGTTCTTATTACTTGCTCGGCCATCAACATGAATCGAAACGATATCGCTTGTTTCAAACAACTCCTCAATCGATAGTTGCTTTGAAAATTGACAAGCCTGTTGATCAATTTTGAGTAAGTCGCAAAAGACAACTTCCATTCCAAGCGCATGAGCAACCTTTGCGAGTGCAGATCCAATCGTTCCAAACCCAACGATTCCAAGTCGACTCCCAACGCATGAATGAGGTGTAATCGCATCCTTGCGGATGGCGTGCCAATCCTTGTTCGCACTTGTGAATCTCACAATCGGGCGCCGAGTTTGAACCATCATCGAAGTCACAAACTCCACAACAGCTCGTGTGTTTGCTTTGGGTGTATGAACAACACGAATGTTTCTCGTTGCGCATGCCTGAAGATCGATATTGTCAAGACCTACCCCTGCTCGAGCAACGACTCGCAGGTGGGGCATTGAATCAAGTAGCTCTTGATCAACAATAGTATAAGTTCGAACAATCAATCCCTGAATGTGATTCTCTGGAGATGCTGCGAGTTCATGGGCATGAGTTTGTTGCAGGAGCGTTGCGCGATCCGCAAGATTGATCTCGAGTAACTGAGCTCGATCTGATAACCAATCTCGCGGCTCAATCGCGATTGGTTCAGAAATCAAAATCACAGGTGGAGTGTCATTCATTCGTATCAGAATGATAGATCAATCACTTGAGTTGTTAATGAATTTGCATGCGTCCTGTGGAAATGATGTGGGTAAAACTCTGGACGAACGGTGGATTATTTAGTGAAATTCAAGCGATTGGCCACTTGAGGCCGATGAAATGCTTGTTCGCTGGAAAATTATTTGTTTGCTTCGCCGGCGTTGGTACACCTAGGTAATGCATTTTGGCAGCAATATATAAGCACGGAGGCTTAGTCATGAACAAGTCTGATCTCATCGAGGCAGTAGCATCTGAACTTGAGAGCTCGAAAACCGAGGCAAGCAAGATGATCGAGGCAGTGATCGCCGCGATCTCAGATGGACTCAAATCGGAAGAGAAAGTCGCAATCAGCGGATTCGGCACTTTCACAAAGAAACATCGCGCAGCGCGTGTTGGGATGAACCCTGCGACTAAGCAACCGATTCAGATTGGTGAGAGTACCACCTGTTCGTTCAAGCCTTCACAACATCTTAAAGATTCACTCCACGAGCAAGTCGGCGAACTTGTCTCGTAGTTCAAGCAAAGAGTTAACACTGACTCTCTCATAGTGATTCTCATAAATGTGACTATAAAGACTATCCATTTTGGATAGTCTTTTTTTGGTGGCCAATATTCCCCAATTTAGAAATATCTCTTGACAGTTCAAGGGTTTATGAGATTCTGGAAACAGCAATGTTGCTGTTTGGAGACGAAGAATGTTCGCAAGTAAAAGAGTTGTGTATGCACTTTGTGCGATATCTGTATGTTTAATGTCCTGTGTGCAAAATGCAAAGGCACAAGCAATGGAAGCGGTATCCCATGTCTACTCGATTGGGGGCTGGGACCTTGTTGAAATCAAAGACACCGTTGATGAAGTAATGGGTTTTTGGGGTATCCCGCGCGTTCCTGTTGAAATAGGAAACATCCGTCGTCTGTGGTTTGAATCACTTCCGAACAATGATTGGAATGTCTGGGCATTCGAACCAATCGCCGTTTATAGCAAAATATCTGATCTAGAAGTTGTTGGTGCATCAGATGAATCAATTCAGTTCCTGCAATACCAAGAGTTTCTCGCAGCTGACAGTGCAATAAACCAAGGTGTCAACGGCGGCGTGGATGGTCTTGTTATTAAAGGATTTATCGCAGGAGACCCTCTGGTTGAAGCTGCTGGCGCTTTGAGTGATCCTGATCCAATGATCGATTTGCTTGCAACAGTGGGATATCCGATTGCTCCTGGGATGTCTGAGTTGCTTGTAAATGGAACTGCAGGCGTGAATGTGAACATGAACCCTGTCACCAAGCAAACTATCGATTGTTTGCAATCAGGAGACACTTCGTGTAGTGATTGTGTATGTACAAAGCATGAAGGGCCAACCATTGTCGGCCCTTGGACAATCATTGAAACTCCTATTAACAACAACTCTCTTCGTTGTGAATACAGCAGAATGGAACATCACAGTTATTGGAAAACAGGAGAGGATCCTGATTTAAATTGTGCAGATTGCTCTGCTGGATCTGCAGAGAACCCGCTTCAGTATGATATCCTTGTAGAGATTGTAGTTGAATGGGCCGATGTTGAACATTGTCCTGACACACCATAATACCTATTGAAGTCCGTCGGCGTTCCGTAGTACTTCGTAGTGTTCTATTACGGAGAGCGGAATGAATCGCCTTTCTCGATATCTCGTCTACTTGATCATCACGATCTTCATGGCGCTGTTTATCGTTGGCGGTCAACGGTTTGTAATGCTCCCATATGTTTACTCGTCCATCCATCAAATTGGTGATCGGATAGGACGAGTTTTACCACATGGACACAATCTAGATCCGAGCTTGTTCTATCTTGATGATGAAAGTACTGTAACGCTCTATCAACAACCACAAGCACCAGTCCTTCGAGAGGGGATGCACCCGGAAGATCCGGGGAAGCAGATCCCGTCATTTGCTGGAGTTGATCTGCGAATTCCGATGTTCTCGATTGTAGTGTATTTAGCAGTACTGTTTCTTGTTTCAACAATTTCACTCTGGAGAACTACAAGATATCGCGCGATTACCTCTCAACGATTTATCGGTACACTTGTGATCGGTGCAAGTGTTTGCGTGCTTCTTGCGACACTCTTTTCTTCGTCTCGTGTTTTTTGGACCGGCGTAAACGAAGCGTTCGTTAATCGTTCTTTGATCCATATTCCAGGCAGCGAATCGGTTCGGATCCAGGGGCAAAACTTGCTTGCGATGAGTCAAACCGAGTTGTTCATGATTCTCATCGCGATGATTATGACAGCAATTCCTGCGTTAGTTTTCATCGATCTCAAGTTATTCCTACCAACGAATACTATTGCCAATACCGGAAATACACACAACTCAAAGCTTTCTGTAATGATGTATAACCGAGATGGTACAAACCGGTTTTCTGAAACCGCAGTACGAACAATCGCGTGTTGTTCATATGTGATTACAGTACTGTTCTTGTGGACCTCTCCTTGGTCAACAACAGTTGTTCACGCGTTACTTAAGTAAACTGTCCTCAATAGTATTGTTTATTCGAATGCGTCGATTGCGAGATCAATCGCGGCGCCAAGCGCAGCAGCTTTGTTCACAGTTTCCTTGAACTCAAGTTCAGGAACAGAATCAGCAACAATCCCGCCGGCAGCTTGGATGTGATACTCCCATCTGCCTTCAGGGTTCGATTCGTCATATCGATCAATGGGTACAACCATTGTTCTAAGAGCAAGCGCTATATCCATTTCTTGATCGAGAGACACCCATCCGAGCCCGCCGCCGTAGGGGCCTCTGCGGACATGTTCGAGTTCGTCAATAATTTGCATTGCTCTAATCTTTGGTGCGCCTGAGATTGTTCCTACTGGGAGCGCGGCTCTGAGTGCATCCCAACAATCTAGACCTTCGCGGATTGTTCCTGTAACTGTTGAGGAGATGTGCATGACATGTGAATATCGTTCGATATTCATCAGCTTGGAGAGGTCAATGGTTCCCGGTTCTGCAACAACCCCAACATCGTTTCTTCCAAGATCAACAAGCATTGAATGCTCTGAGATTTCCTTTGGATCTGCAAGTAGATCTTTTTCCATTGCATGATCATCTTCAGGAGTTCTCCCTCGTCGGCGTGTTCCCGCGAGTGGACGATTCGTCACTACGAACCTCTCTGCTTGTTTTTCGTCTCGACGAACTCGACACAAAATCTCAGGGCTTGACGCAACAAGGATCGACCCTCTCGTTTGCATATAAACCATGTACGGCGACGGGTTCACTGCACGAAGGGCGCGATATACATCAAAGGGGTCTGCGTTTGCTCTACGTTCAAACCTGTGCCCGAGTACTACTTGGAAGATATCTCCTTTGCGGATGTATTCCTTTGCGGATTCAATCATTGATGCATGATCTTCTCTGGAAGTATTACAAGGCATTGGTTCATTCGACTTTGTTTTTCCTTTGCTTACTACTCGTCCAAGTGGGAGTGGTTTCGAGTGCTCTTGTACACTCGATGCGAGCTTTTCTAGTTCGCGGATCGCGTTTGTGTATTGTGTTGTAGGATCATCTTGCTTTGTGACAAAGACAAGCTTGACGAGATATACCAACTTGTCAACATGATCGAATACTACAAGTTCATCATAAAACCCGAATGAAACTTCTGGAAGATTTCGATCATCTTTTGGAGCTAGATCGAAGGCGAGTTTTTTAGGTTCTGCGTATCGAACAGAATCGTATCCTGCGTATCCAAACCATCCCCCAAGTACACAATGTGGTAGCAAGTTCTGATTCGATGAAAACTCGGGGATCACGAGTTCCCAGTTCGCACTCAGATTCCTGAGTGTCTCAAGGGGATCTTGCTCAGTGGTTGTCCCTTCATTTGCGAGTGACCTGTCTCCCCTGTGACAGGTAACAGTTGTTTGGTTGCCCTGCGCTATCAGTTCGATCATTGGATGTGCGGCAAGAATTGAGTATCGGCCTTGTTGATCGCCACCTTCGACGGATTCAAGAAGGAACGAAGGTGCGGTTCGTTGGTCACTTGAGACCAATCTCCGATATGCAAGCACAGGAGTGAGCTGATCTGCAAGTACACGTAGTGCGATGGGGACCACAACAACTGAAGATTCAGGAGTCGGGAGATCTTCCAACGATGCTTGTGCAGTACGGACGGTTTCAATAAATCCTATTTGATCAATACTCGGCATAGATTGGAGTGTATGCGCCGAACTTTGGTGCTGGGGCCGCCGTAGGATGTTGACATGGTATCACTGAAGATTCTTTCAATTCTAACGATTTCGTTCCTCTGCACTCTTGCATCTGCACAGGGTTCTAATCAAGCACAACCCATAGACGAATCACGGAGATCTACTCCGCCTCGGCTTATGACTCCGCCGTCGAAGGGTTCAACGATTTCGGGGACATTTTCAGATGTGTATGTACAGATCAAAGATCAAGACCCTGTACGACGAGCAGGAATGCGAGCAACATTGTTACGTCGAGCTCAGCAAGTTGTTCCCATTGTCGTGATTGTTGACAACGCGGACAGTTACCTCTTTGCGATCAGCAACTGGGAAGCAATGATCAGATTCCCGATTCTCTGGGATGACGGAACTCCAAACTCCCGTGAAGACATCGCAAGATTTGTTCGAGCATTCAAGCCTGAACAAGTTTTGCGAATCTCAGGCCAGTCAGATTCTCCTTGGGTTGGTGATCGCGACGCAAAGCAGAAAGTGTTTGAAAAAACGCTGAGCATGGCGGTTGATGAATCGATTGGCAACTGGAAAACAGCGTTTGATCGTTTAGCAGAACGGGAACTCATCAGTCCGGGAATGGTTGTCACTGATGTCACTGATCCCGCATGGACTGCGGCGATTGCGTTGTGCGCAGGTCGATTGCAACCTATCGCGTTTATCAATAAACCGAGTACGCCGACTGTGTTGCCTATTAGTATGCTTGACGCGGATAATTTGGAAAGATCGATTGAACGAGCTGCGAGCTTGAGCGGGAGATCCTGGGACGAAATCGGCGATGATATCGACGCGATTACACTCGCGATGAATACAGGCACAATGATAAAAGAAGGCAAGCTCGCTCTTACCGATCGACTCGGACGCACAGAAGCAAGCGGTTCAGGCAAACGATGGGCATGGTGCGGGCAAATAATCGGCGCTGAATCACGAAGTGTCTATCAGGCGATGTGCTCGCTTTTTTTATCAATTGACCAAGGGTTTATCTGGGATGGTTATACAAGCAAACAACCCTGGGCACAGTATGACGGCACAGAAGCAGGAAAAATTCTATCAGAAAAATCTTTCGATGTTGAAGTTCATGATCAACCTAAGTACACATTGAATGATTGGAAACTGCGAATGGTTCGTCCGATCGGGAAAGCCTCCGATTCAGATAGTAGTGGTGCGCTCATCATGTTGATGAACTCAAAGGGTCCGTCAAATGTTTTTGATCTTCCCGGCTCTGTAGATGGACAAGGAAAACCTGGACATTTACCCGTAATGAATGTCCCTACTGCATTGCATATTGTTCACTCCTTCTCGTTGCAGCGTCCGATCGCACGCACATCCGTGGGGGGACGGTTCATCGAACGCGGGGTATACGTTTATGCAGGATCGGTAGACGAACCTTACCTGAACGCGTTTGTACCCACTCCATCGATCGCGCGACGACTTGCAGGATCTCTCGCGTTCTCGACTGCGATTCACTACGACGACAACAAGGTCTGGAAAATTACCGTGCTTGGTGATCCCCTCGTCACCTTTGGACATGCAGGGCAACGAATTGAAGGTAAAATCAATGTCCCAGGTTCGATTGATATCGAAGAACGGTACAAACAACTTCTCAAAGATAAAGATTATCAAGGAGCGATTCTTGATCTTGCAATGCTTGGTCGAGATAAAGATGTTGCACGGATTGCAATTGCGTTAATGAGTGATCAACCCGATTTGTTTTCTCCGAAATCAGCGTTTATATCGATTCCATCGTTGTTTCGGGTTGGAGAGTACACCAAGATGATCGACGCCTACGAGCGGCTCGATGCATTCGGTCAATCCCACGCATTGATGCAAGACTTGCTCTGGCTCAGTTCACCGTATCTACTTGCAAGATCTGCAAGTCAGGTAGATGAACGCTCACGGATTGAAGCACTACTTCGTTCGAATATCCGCACGGATCAAAGCATTGAAGATGCAGAATCCTTAGCAATGGCCATGCGAAAACACTCCCCTGATAACGCGATCGGGATCTTGGAAGCATTGCGCCCAACACTCAGCGGTAGAGATCTGAAACGATTAGATCGTGCAATCGCAAGGGCGCGGAAGTAATCCAACATTCACTAAAGTGTCACTTGCTCACTTGTTTCCCTAGGATCAACCATGATTCAACTCGGTGTCAATATTGATCATGTCGCAACTGTCCGTCAAGCTCGGTACCCTGGAGATCCAGATGTTTCAAACATCGGCGGGCGCCCAGAACCAGATCCAGTTCGCGCAGCTCACGAAGCAGAGCTCGGAGGAGCAGACGGTATCACTGTTCATCTTCGAGAAGATCGCAGACATATCCATGATCGTGATGTTGAGTTGCTTCGACGGATGGTGAAGGTCAAGCTCAATCTTGAGATGGCTGCAACGGATGAAATGGTTGGGATTGCAAACCAGATCGGTCCACACACATCCATGCTTGTGCCTGAGGGGAGACAGGAAGTCACGACCGAAGGTGGTCTCGATGTCGCAGGACAACTCGATCGGATGCGCGATGTAGTACAGGAACTCAAAGCAGGCAAAATGATTGTCAGCGCTTTTATTGATCCGGATCTCAATCAGGTTCAAGCTGCATTTGATGCTGGATTCGATGTGTGCGAAGTACATACCGGGCCTTATGCGCACGCGTTCGCACTTTGTGGCGGCGATCTATGTCAAAATCAACTCAAAGAAGCACTAGAAGATGTTTCTGAAGCAGGCAAAGCGATCTGTCAAGCAGGAATGCGATTCAATGCAGGACACGCGCTCAACTATCACAATGTTCAATTGATTGCTGGGTTAGAGGGAATCGACGAACTTCATATTGGCCATTCAATTGTTTGCCGATCGATCTATGTCGGGCTCCGGCAAGCAGTTGGAGATATGAAATCTTTGATGATCCAAGCTTCGTACTAAACACAATTCTATGATGCATGTTGATTCGCAAGAATGATCTTGCGTGATGCGCGAAATTGATTAGGATACATCCATGTCGAACATTTCTCCACACTCAACAAGCGCTTCTAGCGCCAAGTCTGCTCGTGAAGCTACAAAGAACAACTCGACAAAGTCGACTATTCGTAAAAAGAAAAAACGCGAAGATCGAAACATGTTCGTTGATCATGAAACAGCGCTCCGTTTTCTCGATAGCCGTATCAATGTCGAACGCACAGACCCAAACAAGGTTGACAGCGATGTTTGGAAACTCGATCGCATGCGCGCGATGCTAAATGTACTCGGAAATCCTCAAGACGATCTCGAAATTATCCATATCGCAGGTTCCAAAGGAAAAGGATCTGTTTGCAACATGCTTGAGAGCGCCCTGGAGGGATGTGGATATACCACAGGCGTTTTTACTAGTCCACACCTGATCAGTATCACAGAGCGTGTACGCGTAGGCGGACAACCTCTCAAGGAGTCCTTGTTCGACTCAGCGCTCGAACAATGTAGGGATGCAGCGTTTGATGTCGAAGAACAGCACGGCAAAGCAACCTATTTCGAACTGCTCACAGCCCTTTCGTTTCTTGTCTTCGCTCAACTCGCAGTGGACTTTGTAATTCTCGAAACAGGAATTGGAGGCCGAGTCGATTGCACTAATGTTGTTAAACCTCGTGTTTGTGGTTTAACGGAGATTCAACTCGAACATACAGATATCCTGGGAGACACTCTGGAGCTCATAGCTGCAGAAAAAGCAGGGATTATCAAATCAGGGTCTGTCGCTCTTTCGATCAATCAATCGGATGAAGTAAAACAAGTATTCCGAGATCATGCAGAGAAAGCTGGAGCATCCCTCAAGTTTCTCGGCGAAAATGTTCCATACTCAAGACGATTCCAATCCGGGGTTGGAAAAGGCCCACACGCACGCGTCTGTGTCGGCGAAGAGGGGGAAGGCTTTGAGCATCTTTCCGTTCCGTTGATGGGAATGCATCAAGCAGACAACTGCGGATTAGTCCTCGCGATTATTTTGGAACTCAGAAACTTGGGATTTGATCTCTCTGAACGAATGGTCTGCGCAGGACTTGAACAAGTTGCATCACGTGGAAGACTTGAAAAGATACTTGATCGTCCAAGGATTTATGTTGATGGAGCACACACGCCTGAGAGTGTTCGTGAAACGCTCAAAGCAATCGGAGCTCATGTAGATTATGATTCTTTGATAGTGATCTTCGGATGTGCAGCAGACAAAGATGTGAACAAAATGCTTCTCGAACTTGATCGTGGTGCAGATAAAATTCTGTTCACCCAGGTGCAAGACAACCCTCGTTCGATGAGTCCTGAGGACTTGTATTCTCGTTTTTGCGAAGAGCTCCAAGGCACTTCCATGGCAGAGACAAAGCCCAGTGTGCGCGATGCAATCAACGATGCCGCACGAGCTGTCGGCGGAAATGATCTGATTTTATTGCTTGGAAGCTTTTATATCGCAGGTGAAGCGAAGCAACTCGTGGAAGCACGCAAGTCACGCCGATAAGCTTTCAGAGTCGTTTTCTGCATCCACACAAAAGAAAACGGAGCTTGCATTCGACAATGTAAGCAGGAGTGTCTTCGTTAATTTCCAAGCATATCTATCCATGGAGCTGTTCTCATGTTCGAATCAATCCGTGTCTCATCTAGAGGCAAAGCAAATGTTCTCGTTGTAGGGCAATTCAAAGGTGAAAAACTAAACTCGGAAACGAAATCCCTCGATACCGACGGTTCACTCGTGAAAGCTTCCGCTCGCGTTGAAGCGAATGGTAATCTCGGGTCTGTCGTTGAAGTCTTCGATTCTAATGGATACCACAGAGCGTTGATCGTTGGGCTCGGAGATAGAAGCGGGTTCTCTGCAGGATCGTTGCGTAAAGCGGGCGGCGCAGCCGGACGATCACTTGCAAAGTCAAAGACGATCAGTGTTGAGTTCCAGATTATGGCTGCGCTAAGCAGCTTGAAAAAAGCAGACTCGGTCGATGCATTTACTGCAGGCGCCATGATCGGCGAAGCACTCGGGATGTTGTCATGGTCGTTTGATTCACTCCGAGGCACCGCGACGGATGTTCCATCACAGACAAAGCTCGCAGTCCACAGTTGTTGCAGCAAGTTCGATGACGGCGTTGATCGCGGACTCGGATTCGCAGAGGGAACAAACGTTGCGAGAACTCTATCGCAGACGCCTCCAAACATTGCGACTCCGATGTGGATCGCAAACGAAGCAAAGAAGATGGCCCGCAAGAGTGGTATGAAGTGCACAGTGTTTAGTGGTAAAAAGCTCGAAGACGAACGACTTACTGGACATATCAATGTTGGTAAAGCGTCTGAGAACAAGCCTTGCATGATTCGACTTGAGTATACCCCAAAGCGCGGCAAGTCGAAAAAGCCCATCGTTCTTGTCGGCAAAACGATCAGCTATGACAGTGGTGGATTATCCATCAAAGTCGGCGGCGGCATGGTCGGGATGAAGCGTGACAAAGACGGCGGATGTGGCGTTTTTGGCGCAATGCACATTATTGCAAACGTGATCAAACCAAACCGTCCTGTCGTTGCATTGCTCGTGAGTGCAGAAAACTCAATCAGTGACGAGGCGTATCGACCTGACGATGTGCTTACATTCCGCAACGGGGTTACAGTTGAGATTACCAATACTGATGCTGAAGGCCGATTGGTACTTGCAGATGGACTGTGTTGGGCATGTGAAAAAGAAAACCCCGAGTTCATTGTTGATATGGCAACCCTGACTGGCGGCGTAGTCGTTGCTCTCGGTTCAGTCTTTGGTGGTATGTGGTGCGACGATGCTGATGTGCGTGCGAAACTTGAAGACGCTGCGGATGCTACAGGAGAATCTCTCTGGAGAATGCCTCATCATCCCAAGTACAACGCGATGATGAAATCACCGATCGCAGACATTCTCAACTCCGCGCCGGTCCGCGAAGCTCATCCAATCCAGGGCGCCGCATTCTTGACGCACTTCGTTGAAGAAGGTGTAAAATGGGCACATCTTGATATTGCAGGGGTTCACGCGAGCAAGAAGGACACAGAGTTCATGTGCGCAGGTCCTACCGGGTTTGGTGCGAGGCTCTTGGCAGATCTTGTCGAACGCAGTTGATTTAAATGCGATCCTAAATTCTCTACGCCTCGAACAAATGTTCGGGGCGTTTTTTTATTCATGCCTGTTTAGATCCAACGATGGGTTGAATTGCAATAGTGTTCGTATTGCACACCAAACTCTGCTTTGAGTGTTTTTTCTTCTGGTTCGATAAACAACAATGTGATAACCCCAACAAACACAAGCACAATGGGCAGCGCGACTAGGTTCCCAAGCACGATTGTGCAGCCGATTAGAATGATGGCCATCGCAAGATAAATCGGATTTCGTGAGAATGAATACGGACCTGATTGAATCAGCGCAGTTGGAGTGTGCGAGGGGTGAATCGTCGTTTGATGTTTTTTGAACTCGAGGCTACAGACAATGATAATCCCTATAGCGGCGCCGATGATGATGTATCCTGCGTAGTGCCACGCGATGTTTACATCAACGATCGAGGGTACGAACCTTGCAACAAGAAAAATTGCGATCAACGAAAGCAAGAACCAAACTGGGGGAATAAATCGCATGAGATTAACTCGAACATCCGCACCCACCTGAGGAACAGCAAGACCCGCTTGTGGATGACTTTGTAGCGCCCCAGCCTTTCTTATTCATGTATGCACGCATTTTCATACCAAGCGCCCACGCCATTAAAAGCACGAAGATGATCGCGGATATTTCTTTGTATCCCAAAGAGTGTGAACTCATATCGTGTGGCATATTCATATCTGCAATATGAACAAAGCGAGTAAAGAATGCATCAAAGAGAATCCCTGCAACCATCGCAACTCCCGCGATTGTTGTGAGATAGATTATCAATGCTCTGATCCCTAAGTCTTTGATCAACCAACTCATTGTTGCAACATTTGTCGCAGGACCTGAAAGCAACATGACCAATGCAGCACCAGGAGACAATCCTGCAGCGACGAGTGACCATGCAAGCGGAGTCGAGCTCGTCGCACAAATGTAGAGCGGAATCCCAACAAGCAACATGATCAGTTTGGGAAGGATTCCTGTTCCGAGATGAGTCCCGATCCAATCTTGTGGAACAACGGCTGCGATAAATGCGGCGAGGATTAAACCAAATGTAAGCCATCCCGCGAGATCAATTAGCATGGTTCCAAATCCATGCTTGAATCCAATCTTGAACTTTTCTCCAAGTGTAGAACCAGTTGAGGTTGCGTTTGAAGAGCAACACGAGCTCGTTTCAGTTTCAGGAATCTTTGATGAACAACAAGATGAAACCGATGTGCTTTTAGTTTCGATTTTGTTTACTGCGTCTCCTGCATCATCTGCATTCACAATCGATAAAGACAACGCGTTTTCATCTTCGATCGAGCTTGTGTCTTTGTCTACCTCTGATACCAGAACTTTATTATCCGTGAAATCGATGAGTAATCCTGCGATGAGCCCAGTGATTACTGCAACGATTGGGCGCGTGATCGCATAGACGGGTCCAAAGAGCGCCCATGTAATGGGGATTGATTCTTCTCCTGTTTGCGGAGTTGAGATTGCAAACGCTGCACTCGCGCCTTTGCTTGCGCCTTGAGATCGCAGTCCCGCGGCGACTGGAATCACTGAGCATGAGCAGAGTGGGAGTGGTATACCAAGAAGCGAGGCCTTTGCGACTGGTAAGAACCCGCCGCCGGAAAGATGCTTGAGCATCCACTCTCTTGGAACAATTGCGTGAACTGCTCCTGCGATTGCAAATCCAATGATCAACCAGAAGGATGACTCAACAAGAATGGTCCAAAGCTCATTAAGGAAATTATTCATAGATGTACTTCAAGCAACTCAAGAATGAGAATCAAAGCTGATTTTCAGACTATGGATTCAGAAATCTTCATAGAAACAACTTGTGTGTGAAAGATTGTATTCGCTCATTCGTGCTGATCTCAGACGAAAACCTATTGATTTGTCCGGATTCGTATTGAATTCGGTCACGAAAAGCGCATGATTGAGATTAGATCTGTTCAAAAACAAATCGAATTCCGCAGCATAAGGAGCTTTCGATGCAAACACGAAGAGAAATCCTAAAAGGGGGCTTAGGTGTCTTTGCACTCGGAGCAGTTGGTCCATTTCTGAATACTGCTGCTGGTTCAGTCCTTAGCATCGAAACCCAGCAAACGCGCCAAACAAAGGCAATGTCTGATGCGCTTAAAGCTGCTCGTCCACTTGCGCCAAGATCATTTGATCCCAAGCCTCGAATTATTGATGGATTCAAGTTTAAATCGTGGTTCGAAGGTGATGACTTTGAGGACAACATCCCATTTCACTCGCAACAGAATGATTTTCCAAACGGCACCCCTCCGATTCCAACTGAAGAAGTTGAGATCGCGATTGTCGGCGGCGGGATTTCCGGATTAGCAGCAGCTTACTACCTTCGCGAATACAACCCGGTCATGTTTGAGCTCCATGATCGGTTTGGTGGAAATGCACAAGGCGGTGTCATCAACGGCGCTGAGTACTCTTTGGGGAGTGCATACTTCATTACTCCTGACCCTGGTACGACACTCGATACTCTCTACAACGAGTTGGGGTTACCCGATGTTGTTCGCGTCGATGGAGATCCTGCGCCGGTCGAGATCAACGGGAAACTCAACGCAGATATATGGACTGGACTCGGGGTCCCAAAGAAAGATGTTCCAGCATACGAGGCGTACCGATCACTTGTTAACAGGATGGCTAGCGATTATCCAGATGTCCCGTTCCCTGAGCAATGGATGATTGATTTAGATCGATTGAGTCTCCGAGAGCACATCGAGCAGGAGGTTGGGTTACCGATTCCTGCGGCACTCGCCGCCGCGATTCAAGCGTATTGCTACTCCTCGTTCGCCGCAGGATGGGAAGAAATATCTGCAACACTTGGATGGAACTTCCTTGCCGCAGAAGAGTTCGGGCGCTGGGTCTTACCCGGCGGGAATGCGTACATGGCCGAGCAACTCTGGCAAAAACTCCAAGTGCTCGACACAAACGATCCTGATCATAGTCCACATTTGCGTTCAGGCCGTCGAGTTGTTGATCTTCGAGTCCAAGACGATGGCCGATCACTCATTACTTGGGTTGAACCTGATGGTTCATTTTCGTCATTACTTGCAAAAGAAGTGGTGATGGCGTGTCCTAAGAATATCGCGAGACACATCATTCACGATCTTGAGCAAGATGACCCTGAACGATACAGCGCTATGAGGCTGGGCCGAAGGGCATATCTCGTTGCAACAATCGTTGTAGATCGCCCGATCCCGGATAACTTCTATGACATTTTCCTATTGGAGAATCCTGAAGAGTTCCCGATGTCTGAGGGCGAAGCATCGAGTTTTTGGAGATATACAGATGTAACGAACGGGTCATTCGCGCCTGGACAGAACATGAATATGTTGCCTAAGGAACCGGGCATTTTGACGCTTTATTGGCCTTTACCTTATGAAGCGGCTCGATTTAGCTTGGTTCTCCACGACCCAATTGACACCTATGCACGCGCTTTGACTGGGAAGATTAAGAGCACACTCGACTTGGTGGGTTTACCCCCTGCGAGTGTTCAAGAGATCCGATTTGCTCGTTGGGGACATGCGGTTCCTCACGCGAGAGTGGGGTTCTTAGCGGATGGGATCCACACGATAATTCGGAGTCCTTATCGAGAATCGGTCCACTTTGTGAATCAGGACAACTGGGCACTTCCTGCGATTGAAAACTCAATACTCGATGCGAATGAAGTCGCAGAGGCAATAAAGAAGCGTTTAGGCTGATCTATCCTCTCAGAGTGTACGAAAACGGATGTTGAAGTGCGCCTCAACTGTAATTTTCATCCTATGATTGGCTCGTTCAAGATGCCTTAGGAGCACAGCCAAATGCCGTACACACTGACCCCAGATACCGGGATTACCCCTGGTTCAGACAACATCAACTACATCAAAGATCATATTGATACGGGCGATCGCTGGGTATTGAACTTTGGACCCCAACACCCTGCGACGCATACGACATTGCGATTGGTGCTTGAGCTTGACGGCGAGCGCATTGCGCGTTGTACGCCTCACATTGGGTATCTCCATTCCGGGTTTGAGAAACTCGGAGAACATCTCGATTACAACCAGTATGTCACGATTGTTTCTCGGATGAATTACCTCTCCCCGATCAGCAACGACATCTGCTGGCACGGCGGCGTGGAAAAACTCTTCGGAATTGAAATAACAAAGCGCTGTAAAGTCCTACGGACGATTATGGCCGAGCTCGGACGAATCCAAGATCACTTGCTTTGTGTTGGTGCTGCTGCATTGGACCTTGGCGCGTTTACCGGGTTTCTCTATGCGTTCAACCCTCGCGAAAAGATCTACGACATAGTCGATTACATATCAGGACAACGCTTCCATCCGGATTGGACACGCGTCGGCGGGATCATGAAAGAAATCCCAGACGAAGAAGTGTTCAAGAGAATGGTAAAGAACTTCTTGCACGCAGATCTTGAACAAGCACTTGTCGATCTTGAAACATTGGTCAATCGCAATCGAATCTTTATGGATCGCACGCAAGGAATCGGCGTGATGAGTCATGATGAAGCAATCGACTTTGGATTGACCGGGCCTTTAGCTCGTGCATCTGGGGTGAAACGCGATCTCCGGAAGGATGAGCCTTACTTGTGTTACGCCGACAACTGGGACGGCGAAGGCGCCGAAGCAGTGAAGTTCTCTGTTCCGATCTGTCATGACGGCGACGTGTACGCAAGATTCTTAGTTCGACTCGAAGAAATCAAACAATCGATTAAGATCGTTGATCAACTCATCGACAATATCCCACAGGGTCCTGTTGATGTGTATGTCGATGAGAAGATGACGAAACCCCCAAAAGAAGATGTTTACGGCTCAATCGAAGGGTTGATTCAACACTTCGAGCTCATCATGACTAACCGAGGGTGGGAAGCTCCGATTGGGGAGAGTTATCTTGCTCACGAAACCGCGAACGGCGAGCTCGGATACTACATTGTCGGCGATGGGACAAAGCGTGCTTGGCGCGTGAAGACTCGGCCACCGAGCTTTGTGAACTTCTCGTTGATGCCACGAATGATCGAAGGGCACATGCTCGCGGATATCGTCGCGGTTATGGGTTCACTCAACATCGTCGCGGCGGAGCTAGATCGGTGAGCAAAGCTTTTTTGCGAATCATCATCTTAGTGTGTTTGCTCTATATTGTCGGATTGAGCATGACAGGTTGCGGATTAACCCCAACCTATTCTGTTCGGGTTGATAATCAGAGCGCTAGAACGGTTCTCGCACGGATTGAGCGTCGACCTTCGATGAACAATATGGTGATGCTCGACTCTGCTCGTGTTCGATCAGAATCCGATGTCCAGCTTGGACCTGTGGAGGCACCGCCTCTTGAGCGGGTTTATATTGTGATTCAATCCTCTGAGAACCTACATTCAGTCCCTGAGTCTCACAAGATATCGAGAGGGAACTGGGTTGTGACGATCACTGACGGGTCTGTAAGCACTTGGGGTGCATATGAGATCTCCGTGCGCAAAGAATGAATCTGTAGCCGTCATTACCTACCATTGGTGAGATGATTAGACCTTTATGGAGAATGGTGCATCATGGCCTGGATCACGAAGAACTCTGCAGACGCACAAATTGAAACTCGCGACGAGCCTTACTTGACGGCTGACATGGAGAAGAAACTCCGTGAAGTCTATATACCTCGTTATGAGCGTCCAAAGGGAGCTTTGTTCCCTGCGTTGCACATGATTCAACATCACTACGGATGGATCCCACAACAAGCAATGACCGAGATTGCTCGTGTGCTTGAGATCGCGCCTTCTGAAGTGCTTGATACTGTTACCTTCTACGAAGAGTACTGGGAGCATCCAAAGGGTGAGCATCTAATCTCAGTATGTCGTTCAATCGCGTGTGAGTTCTGTGAGGCGACAGCGTGCACTGAAGCCATCAAAGCAAAGCTGGGTATCGATGTTGGACAAACAACAAACGATGGCAAGTTCACTCTCGTTGAGCTCGAATGCATCGGATCATGTGGAACCGCACCTGCGGCGTTGCTTGACGATGATCTGCATGAAAACCTCACACCAGATCGTATCTGTAACATGATCGATCAAGTGAAAGACGGCAGTTACAGCAAGGGTGGAACCGGTGCTGTGAAAGATGATATGTAGTTCTACTAAACTTGTGAATGACGAAAACAATCTGTCGTGTGATCGTTGACCATTCCCAGCGATTGCATCATCGCGTACATGGTTGTTGGACCAACAAAGCGAAACCCATGTTTTTTGAGTGCTTTGCTTAGAGCTTTGGAGATATCTGTTTGCGCTGGTAACTCTGAAAGATCTTTGTACTGATTCACGATCGGGGTATCGTCAATGAATTCCCAAACAAACTCTGAGAGAGTCGTCCCTGATTTGTGTAGATCCAGGATTGCTTTCGCGTTGTTGATCGTTGATTCGATTTTCAATCGATTCCGTACTATCGAAGGGTCTGTCATGAGGCGTTCGAAGTCTTTTTGAGTGAAACGAGCAACTTTATAGGGATCAAACCCTTTGAATAAGGTTCGATACCCTTCACGCTTATTGAGGATTGTTTCCCAGCTCAACCCTGCTTGAGCACCCTCGAGTGTGAGCATTTCGAAGACATGATTCTCTTCTCTGTTTGGGACTCCCCATTCGTGATCGTGATATTCAACCTCGCTTGGGGATCTTGCCCATTGACAACGACATGTATTGTTTGCGGTCATGGCCTAACTCTCGTGATATGATGAATGCGTGAAAGATGATAAGGATATATCGGTAACACGAGCAGTGGGGCGCTTCTTCGGGCATATCTGGGGCGCATCGACAACACCTGTATCTGCAAAAGATTCTGAGGACACTTCAGAGGGAGAGTCCAAAGTAGTGAATCACGATGTCCAAGAAGCGGAGAGTTCGATAGATGGTAAAAAAGTAGTTCTAAGAAGAACCACCATTGATGAAGTCGAAATTCGCGAAGATTGATTGAGCTTTGATAGATTAAGCAGCTGCTTTGAGATCGTCGCTTTGATCGTTCTCGATATGCTCTACTGCCCAACGGACAATGTCACGAAGAGTGACAATCCCAACACATCGTTTATTCATGTCAACAACAGGCAAACACGAGATCCGATGATCGAGCATCACTCTTGCGGCGGACTTTGCGGATGTGTTCTTGCGAACTGCGACGAGTTGACGCGTCATAATCTGATGTGCGCGGCGTTTTAAGCTCGAAAGATCCAAAGTTCGTTCGGAAGGTTTTCCAATGAACGGGGATATGTTCTTGAGAAGATCACGATCTGAGATCACTCCTGCGCACTCGCCTCCATCACCGATGACAATGAGATGATGGTATTTATGTTCTTCGAACACTTTGCGGATCGTGTCCACAGAATCGTCCATCGAGATCACCTCGACAGGGCAAGTCATAATGTCTTGTACGATTAGTGGTGTCACGATACTCCTCCGATGGACAGAACTGCATTTCCGCCGATAAGGATGGAATCGACCCGCTTGGTTGTCTGCTACACTACTTTATGGGAATGAATAAAGATGAGCGTGAAGCTGTACCGTTTGGGCCGGATGCGATCTGGGCTCCATGGCGTTTAGCGTATCTAGAGGACATTCACGACGAAAACAGTGAGGATTGTGGTACCGATAACTTGCCCAATACCCAAGTGGATTCGAGCGGGAGTTTCCTGCTCGATTACTGGAATCAACCTGAGAGAGATCAGGAACATCATGTCCTCATCCGTAATAAATTCGGGATGATCATGCTTAACAAGTTCCCGTATTCCAATGGGCACTTACTTGTCGCACTCGGTGATGCGCGTCCAAGTCTGACAAACTATGAACCTGAGCAACGCGTTGAGCTTTGGAAACTTGTTGATCAAGCAGCGGCACTCGTTGAACGAGCACTCGAACCCCAAGGGATGAACATTGGTATCAACCAAGGCCGAGCAGGGGGCGCGGGGGTTCCGAGTCATTTGCATGTGCATGTGATGCCGCGCTGGAACGGGGATACCAACTT
>JARGPA010000009.1:107983-122026 GCA_029213305.1 Phycisphaerales bacterium | reverse complement strand
AACGATCCCGCTGAGATTCGAACTCAGAACCTCTGGCTTCGGAGGCCAACGCTCTATCCAGTTGAGCTACGGGACCCATTAAACGACAAGGCACTTTCGTACCCCAATAACATAAGTCAAATGCGTTTCACCCTCATCAAACACACTCGATGTCCATCGCTGCTCTTGAGTCGTCATTCAAGCAGAACTGAGTCTACGATCGCTACACGCTTATGGCAACGATCCCTCCCAATCCCAACACCAGTTCTTCGTCTAACGCGATCGGAGGACTTCCAGTCCCGACGCCGCTTTGGGCAGTTCTATCCCTCACATTCCTCGGGAGTTTGGGAACAGGCGCTGTCACGAATGGATTTTCATTTATTGCGACCGAGGGGTTGAGTTACGGCCGAAAGATGAACCTGCTCCTGGCGCTCGTGCTTGGCGCAACCTATATCGTAGGTGCAATCATCGCAGGACGACTTGTCGCAAAGATCGCGCTACGAGCATCGCAAAGCAACTCTAAGTTTAAATCTACCATCACCCCTCGCTCGCTCTTGCTGATCACCCTTCTGATTATCTCTCTGGCGTGTCAACTCCCGATTATTGCTCAACATCAAGCACCCGAGTTGATGGAACACGCGCTCTGGTTGTTCATCATCATCTTCTCTCCCGCGACGGGGATATTCTGGCCGATCGTTGAAGGGTATCTCTCAGGGGGTCGCTCTGGTGCTACACTCCGATCCGCGATTGGAAGATTCAATATCACTTGGTCAATCGCACTCGTCTTCTCGTTCTGGATGATGGCGCCGCTCTTAAGTAAAAGCCCATTCCTCATCATCTCACTCTTGGGTGGATTCCAACTCCTGATGGGACTCTTGCTCATCTGGTTCCCGTCACATCCTCCAAAGCATCTCGAAGAGCATCGCGATCCTGTCCCAGATGTGTACTACCCACTCTTAACAATCTTTCGGGTGTTGCTTATCGCGTCGTATATTGTGCTCTCGACTCTCTCCCCGTTACTTCCGATTGTCGAAGATAAACTCGGGATCGATGTCCATTGGAAGACCCCACTCGCGAGTGCTTGGCTTACCTCGCGTGTGCTCCTCTTCATCTTTTTCGAAAGATGGCACGGGTGGCACGGCAGATGGTGGACCCCTTGGACTGGGATGGGACTCATGCTCGTCGGATTTAGCGCTTGCATGCTCTCTCCGATCGCGCAGAGTTTGGGACTCGCAGTCCTCATCTTTGGTCTCTGTGTCGTCGGAGTCGGGATCGCTATGACTTACTATGGCGCACTGTACTATGCAATGGCTGTGGGAAACGCAGAAGTCGAAGCAGGCGGAAAACACGAAGCGGTCATCGGAGTTGGGTACACCTTAGGACCAATCTGCGGCCTCATCGGGTACCAAGCGTCAGATGGTGACCCAACGGGGTTCCGAATATGGGTCATCATTCTTGTGTCCATTGCTGTAATTTCTTCATCACTTCTGGGTTGGTTCCTCATCCGCAGAGATCGACGCAAAAAAACACAACTCGTAGATTAATCATTCAGAACTATACATCCTTTCTAGATCACCGATTTCGATTACATCCTGGTCACCGAATCGTAACAATTGATCTATAAATCCCCCATTGTGCCCGATCATCGATGAATTCTGCGATTGAGTCGTCCAGAGTGGAAACTTTTTATCGGGTGGTTCGTAAACCAGTGTGTCAGATGCTGTGACGGCTATCTGGGATACAACGCCCGATACCCGAGCATGGAATGAACTGATGTTCTTCGGAGTTTACCTCTAGGGTACGGAAGTGCCGAAGAACTGATGTAGAGAAGTTTTTCAGACATCTTGAGCAACTCGCGAACTAGTTCTCCTTGAGCAACTCGCTTGATTGCAAGTAGATACATTCACGATTTACGAATGGAGCCGATCAATATGACCACTGCATGGACTCGACAAGCTACAAAGAACGCAACACGAATTGGCGCCATCGGAGTGATGGGCTTGCTCGTTGCCTTTGCTGGTTCTGCGACTGCTGCATCGAACAATGCATCAGCATTGATGAATGAACCAGGAGCTGTTGCAACTGCAGATACCATCCGCGCAACCCCTCAAGCAATATGGGATGCCGCTCGCAACGGAGACTCTGCGACCCTCGACACATTGCTCTCCCCTCAAGCTTGGAATGATTCAGACATCAACAAAACGCTTTTGACTTCGATCGAGCGTCTCAAAACCAACATCGCTAAGCGTGAAACGACACGCACTGAACAGATCACTGATGCAAACGATCGTCTACTCGAACATCTCGATCTCTTTGACGAAAACAACTCAGGGATCGAACTATCGAAAGCGCTCGCTGCGGCAGTTGAACTCCAGATGCTCTTCAATGATGACGATCGATTCTTCAGCGACGCAAGTGTTGCACGCGCGATCCATATCTCTGACGAAACCGCGATAGCTGCAGAACTGAGCGGCGATTGGATGATCGCGTCTGAACTCTACTACAGACTCAACGCGATCTTTGATCCAAGTGGAATCTACAAAGAACAAGTCAATCGACTCTCGCGTCGACTCGCAATGATTCGCATGTACGCACCTGAGCGTCTATGGGAAATTCGTAATCAGCGTCGAATCGACGAAGAGCTCGAACCACTCCCCCCATACAACGCCTACGGCGACGACTTCCATGAAAAACTCAATGGGATTAACTCCATCACTGTTCGCACTGCGATCCAACGCGCTGCAGATCAACATGTCGGTAGAAAAACACGCAAACATCCAACGGGTGTAACCATGAACGATCTGATCCTCTCAGGACTCAGTTCGATCGAAACCATGGCAACGACAACCGATCTCGCGATCGTATTCGACGGCCTGGCAAACGAATCGCAACGATCACAACTACTCGAAGTGATCAAAACTCAGAAGAACAAGATCAAAGCAAAAGAGCATACTGCTTCTGGATATGATCTTCGTCGTTCGCTCGACGCGGTTTTGGCCGCTGGACAGAAGAACACTGGGATCCTCGAAACTGCACTGCTCCACGAGTTTGGCAATGGTGCAATGGCCGCACTGGATGATTACACCGCCATTATTTGGCCAGATGAACTTGCTCGATTCCGTAGAAGTACTCAGGGAGAGTTCATCGGAATCGGTGTCCAAATCCAACTCGACGAGTTCCAGAATATCAAGATCGTCACTCCACTCGAAGGAACTCCCGCACAACGCGCAGGGGTTCAATCGGATGACATCATCAAGAAAATTGACGGCACAACCGCTGTTGGACTTGGACTCAATCAAGCAGTTGAAATCATCACAGGGCCCGCAAACACAAAGGTCAATATCACTGTTGAACGCGAAGACACAAACGGCGACATGATCGAAAAGGAGTTCACAATCGTTCGTCAGAAGATCGATCTCCCATCTGTCAAGGGTTGGTCTAAAACCGGATCAGGTGATACCGATTGGAACTACTTCATCGATAAGGATGAGGGAATCGGGTATGTCCGTCTCACTGGATTCACACAAGACTCCACTAAAGAGTTCGACAACGCGGTCAAAGCGATGAAGAATGAAGGACTCAACGCGTTGATCCTCGATCTTCGTTACAACCCAGGTGGATTGCTTGATCAAGCAGTTAATCTCGCGTCACGATTTGTTCCTAAGGGAATGATTGTCAAGACAGTTGACGCGTCAGGGATCACGCAATCACTCGATGATGCTCGTTCGGTTTCGCCTCGCGTTTCAGTTGCGAACATTCCTGTGATTGTTCTTGTCAATGAAGGGAGCGCTTCAGCATCTGAAATCCTATCTGGCGCAATCCAAGCCGCTGCACATCAGGGCAAGATCCAAGCACTCGTTCTAGGAAACCGTAGTTTCGGAAAAGGTTCAGTCCAGAATGTCTATCTACTCCCAGGCGCATCTGCGGCGATGAAAGTAACAACAAACTACTACCGGATTGATTCACCAAGAATGATCCACAAGGTTCCTGGAGCAACCGAATGGGGTATCGATCCTGACCTAGATGTTGCAATGCTCCCAAGCCAACAAGCAGAAGCGTTGATGCTTCGAAGAAGTGCTGATGTTCTCCCACTCGACGAAGACGGCAACATCATGGAAGATGCAGATCGACCAGATCCAAACTCATTGATTACCGATGGAACCGATCTTCAAGTCGAAACTGCACTTGTTCTCTTGCAATCACAAGCAAAGAACTTGCTCTCCAAAACTTCGATGAAGGACTAGTCTCAAAGTCCAAAGTCCTCGAATCGGACAACCCAATTCTCAAATCACCAACACCATCCACTTAGGATGGTGTTTTTCTGTCAATCTGGGTTATCTACAAGCCTCAAATCGGTATCTAAAGCTCAAGATCGGGGGTTATTCTTCATCCGAGGGGATGGCAACAACTCCTCAGACTTACTATACTCAACCTATCGACTCGCCGAGCCATCGGTTCGGTAGATATTCGTATGCACGCGCCCTCAATCAGAACCAAAGTTCGAGCGTGTAGAAAAACCAAGCAAAGCAGTACTGATAATCATCTCCATATGATTCATCTTGAATGATCAACGACTGATCAAGGACGAAACCATGCCCCAGGCAACCGCCGAATCCAGTGAGCAATCAACTATGAACACCGCGAAAGCAGATTCGCAGCAGTCCGCTGTTGGACAAGCACCAACCGCTAAGACCGCTTCACAACTCCCCAAAGAAGTGCTCATCAAGTGGCTCTACGACATGCAACTCATTCGTGAGTTCGAAAACCGAACAATGCAGGCATACCAACAAGCAAAGATTGGTGGGTTCTGCCATATCTACACTGGACAAGAAGCTGTTGCTGTGGGCACAATCGGTTGCACCAACGCGGATGATCCTGTCATTACCGCTTACCGCGATCATGGTCATGCACTTGCACGCGGAATGACTCCAGAAGCTTGTATGGCCGAGATGTTCGGGAAGACAACCGGTTGTGCAAAGGGCAAGGGCGGTTCAATGCACATGTTTGATCGTCCAAACTGGCTCTTCGGCGGCCACGGAATCGTCTCCGCTCAAACACCGATGGGTGCTGGATTTGCATTCTCCGAAAAATACCAACTCGAAGTCATAGGGATCGGGAAAAAGAAAGTCACTCTCTGTTACATGGGTGACGGCGCACTCGATCAAGGGTGTTTCCACGAAGCACAAAACCTTGCATCTCTCTGGGATCTACCAGTGATCTACATCCTCGAAAACAACGGGTACTCGATGGGTACCGCGATCAATCGACATACTGCAAACGCTGAGAACCTAATCGATCGCGCCAAGGGGTACGGAATCCGCGCTGCGAAAATCGACGGGCTCGACATCATGAACATCTACAATGAGTTCAAACCAATTGTGGATGACTGCCGCGAGAACTCCCGCCCTGCGTTTATCGATCTCAAAACCTATCGTTACCAGGGTCACTCCATGTCCGATCCTCAAAAGTATCGGACAAAGGAAGAAGTCGATCAATACAAAGACAAAGACTCAATCGCAAAGCTCTGCTCGGACTTGATGACTATGGGTCACATCGACGAAGCAGGATGGAAGTCCATGCGAAAAGAAATCGCAGACATCGTCCGTGGATCAGTTGATCATGCTGAGAATGCTCCGACCCCAGAACCAGGCGAGCTCTACACTGATGTATATGCAAACCCAGAGAAGAACTTGTCCCCAACTGCAACTTACTCACACGGCACTAAAAATCCGTTGATGTAAATTTATTAGATGATATGAACTCCAACGGCCCAATCATTTTACTTTCTTTGGCCTTCGGATTCACCATTGCACTTCGCATCGTCTTCCTGATCATCCTTCGATCAGGCGAAAAAACAAAAACACCCCGCACCCGCGGCCCAGAGCCAACGGTGATCCCAAGCGAACTCTTTAATTCAAACTAGATCGCTTCGAACCATACGAGAACACATCATGACCACAATGCCCATGATTGAATCAGACATCCACCCTGCAGTTGATAACCCTCCACTGCCTGTCTTCCTCCCGGATGATCAACTCCCTTCACGCGAAGGCGATCGAATCATTCAGTTCCGCGAAGCACTCCGCGAAGCAATGAGCGAAGAAATGCGCAAAGACAAACGCGTCTTCCTGCTTGGAGAAGAAGTCGCTCAATACAACGGCGCCTACAAAATCTCTCAGGGCATGCTCGATGAGTTTGGACCAAAGCGAATCATTGATACTCCGATTTCTGAGAACGGCTTCGCAGGGATGGCCATCGCCGCTGCGATGACTGGGCTTCGTCCGATCGTTGAGTTCATGTCGTGGTCCTTTAGTTTCGTTGCAGCCGACCCGATCTTGAACAACGCACCCAAAATGCTCTACATGTCAGGTGGACAGTTCGGTTGCCCGATCGTCTTCCGCGGTAACGACGGCGCAGGAGGCCAGCTCGCATCTACTCATAGCTGGTGTGTGGAAGCTCTTTACGCAAATGTACCAGGTCTCAAGATGGCAATCCCATCAAACCCGTACGACGCGAAGGGATTGCTCAAAACTTCGATCAATGATCCTGACCCTGTGTTCTTCATGGAATCCGAGCGAATGCTCGGAGACAAAGCACATGTCCCAGAAGAAGAATACTACATCCCATTCGGACGCGCTCGTGTTGCTCGAGAAGGAGACGCGATCACACTTGTCAGTTTCGGGCGTCCTGTCAACTTCTGTTTAGAAGCCGCAGAAACACTCGCAGCTGAGGGTATCGATGTTGAGATCCTCGATATGCGAACTATCCGTCCATTGGACATCGAATCAATCATTGAAAGTGTCAAGAAGACGAACAAGGTTCTTGTTGTGGATCAGTCTTGGCCGTTCGCGTCGATCGCATCAGAAGTCGTCACGCAAATCTGTGAACGCTGCTTCGATTGGCTCGACTCTGCTCCTGCCCGTTTGAACACTGCGGATGTTCCAACTCCGTACGCGAAGGGCTTGGAGTATGATTATCTTCCTAACCCAGAACGAATCGTCGATGCTGTCCGCAGCCTCGTCAATGCATAAACTGTTGATCTGCGACCCACTGACTGAAGGACTCTGAAAAATGGCTATCAACATCACCATGCCCCGCCTATCCGACACCATGGAACAAGGCACCGTCGTTAAATGGCACGTCAACGCTGGAGACTCGGTCTCGCAGGGCGATGTCATTGCAGACATCGAAACTGACAAAGCAACGATGGAACTCGAATCATTCGATGACGGCATTGTCGCGAACATCTCAATCGCAGAAGGCAAAGCAATCAATGTCGGAGAGACAATCATCGTGCTAGCAGAGGACGGCGAAACCGTAGATGAAGCGATCGCATCTGCGGGAGCTTCTACAACTGCAACCTCGCAGAACGGTGGATCAGATATCGCGTCCCCTTCAGCAACTGCAGTTGCTGAACCACCTGCGACAAGCAATAACTCAGGAACAAACGAACGGATCTTTGTTTCTCCGCTTGCTCGAAAGATCGCAAATGAAAACAACATCGATCTCTCATTCATCTCAGGAACCGGACCTTCAGGACGAATCACAAAGAGAGATGTTGAAGCCGCTATCTCAAATGGCGCCGCCGCGTCTGCTCCAGAAACAACACAACCGGTTGCTCAACAAGCAGCAGCTCCTGCACCTGCTCCAATGCCAATGCCTGCTCCGCTTCCAGCAGTTGGCGCAGTTCTTGAATCCAAAACTGTCCCGCTCAATAACATGCGTGCGACAATCGCAAAGCGTCTTGTCGAATCAAAGACCACGATACCTCACTACCAAGTGACGATCAGTGCTCGCATGGATTCGCTCAACGCACTGAGAAGCGAACTCAATGAACAACTCTCAGCGCAGGGTGTCAAACTCTCAGTGAATGACTTTATCGTTCGTGCTTGTGCGATCGCGATGCATCAACATCCGTTTATCAACTCCAGTTGGAATCCTACGGGGCCATCTATTGATCTCCACGGCCATGTCAACATCGGGGTTGCAGTTTCGCTTCCACAAGAAAGAGGTGGCGGACTTGTAGTCGCGACGATCAACAACGCAGACCAATCAGGATTGCGTCAGATCTCTTCTGAAACAAAGCGTCTTGCAAAGAAAGCTCGCGAAAAGGGACTCTCTCCTGCAGAGCTTTCAGGTTCGACATTTACGATTTCTAATCTAGGGATGTTCGGAGTGGATCACTTTACTGCGATTGTGAATCCACCGAATGCTGCTATCCTCGCGGTCGGTCGAGCAATCGACAAGCCGTTTATTGAATACACCGAATCAGGCGAACCAGAACTCGTCGTCGGATCAGAAATGTCTATGACGATCTCTTCCGATCATCGAATCATCGATGGAGCAATGGCTGCAGCATACCTCAACACTGTGAAAGAGCTTCTCGAATCTCCTGCGTCACTCTTGGTTTGATCAACCAAACTTTGATGCATTGAATATTCGAATGCTCTGAAGGGATTTTGATGAGCAAACGCGAACCATCTTTTCTCGCGAAGTACAGTACCGCTAAAATCGGACTCTGTGCATTAGCTCTGATCCTCTTCGCATTTCTCATCGCGGTGTACCCAACAATCCGGTTTGTTCGTGGATTTACAACGGGAACTCTTCATCCTGTTGCTGAGTTTGAGTCAGGAGAATTTTTCGAGTTCCACGATACAGATCCCATCTCTGCGTATTACATCTCGATGTCCGTATCATCTCGCGATGCTCAACTTCCTGAGATGGACCTTTCAGTCTCAAACTCGCAAGGAATAATCGAAGGCGATCCGATCAATCGTTGGAACTCGGTCATGGGACGAGAGTACAAACAGTTTTTAATTATCCCAGAACAAAGCGACGGCAAACTCACAATCGAAATCAACACTCCTGAGAATGAAGACTTCCTGATCTATCGGAAGATAGAAGATGTCATCGCACACGAGCTCGATCGCGCCAAGCTCCTTTGGATCGTCGCGTTGGTACCTCTTGTGTGTGCATTGGGATTGTTGCTCATTGTTCTCGTCCGCGCAATCAACTCGTCAAGTCGTGTTGAGTTATATGTGAGTCCCAAATGAACGATGATCGTAACCAATCTAAGCTCTATATTGGTCCCGATTCGACACCAGACGATCCAGATCAGTTGCTCTATGAAGCTCGCGAGCGAATTCGCATAGAGGACGAACAAAATAAAGAATCAAATCGACTCGCACGGCGTTTGTTTATCGCGATGATCCTGATCACTTTATTAGGTGTTGTCTTCTACTTCGTTCTTCCTTATTACGGCCTGCGACTCTCCCCAACTGTTCCCATCTTGAGCTTCCTTGCAATCTTCGCCGCCGCGGTCTTAACAGGCATAGAAGAGAACAGAGACAATGACTCTGATTTTGGTGATGAAGACGGAAATAACCCAAGCAGTTGCAACGACGACGGGTGTCCTACTGGAATGTGTGGCGGCCCGCGCCCATTGCAGATGTTCCGAGATAAGAAACCACCTAAGCGATAACTATCTGTGCAAGCATATGAAATCCGAAGGTGGATCCAAAACAAATCGCGATCCAGATGAATATCCGAAATTCAGCGATGACATCCTCTAAAAATTTGCCGTCCATCCATGATTGCCAATCGGGTTTAAGCCAATAAAAAACACATTTCCAGAACTCTGCAAAGTTTCCAAACATCCATTTTCCAGAGAAGAAGTACACCGGTAATGCGACGAATATTAGTAAAATCCAATACAACAACTCGGGCAACTATTCATCCTCCACCACGCAGCGCTAACCACTATTCAAAATAGAAGAGACTGAAAATGTAATGCAAAGAGTGTAACAATCTAAGTTGCACCAACAATCTCAAACCAAAATGATTTCCATCATTAACCCAAGCTTGCGATTACACAACATCCTAATTTACAGTTTGATTATGCTCAACCGCGCTCTGCGCGTTTGCGTTTAAGCTCTGCGTCAATAAACTGATCGAGCTCGCCGCGATCAAGCACATTGGTTGGGTTTGCTTCGACATTCGTGCGATGATCCTTGACACGATTGTCATAGAGAACATAACTCCGAATCTGCGCGCCCCAACCTCGATGTTCGATTTTGCCGCCGGCTGCTTCAGTGATGTCTGCTGCTCGTTGGTCTTCTGCGATCTGTTCGAGCTTCGCAGTTAAAATCTCCATCGCTTGTCTGCGGTTTTGTTGTTGCTCACGATGGGTCGATGCAAGGATCATGATCCCAGTAGGCTTGTGGATCAATCGAACCGCCGACGCGACCTTGTTCACATTCTGTCCACCTGGACCTGACGATCTCGCAAAGCAACTGATTTCAAGATCTCCGTCTGGGATCTCCAACTCAGTTTCTTCAAGTTCAGGAATGACATCTACTGTCGCAAAGCTTGTCTGGCGTTTCCCTTGAGCATTGAACGGGGAGACTCTCGCAAGTCGATGTGTTCCTCGTTCACAACCGAGGTATCCAAAGGCGTATGGCCCTTGGACATGAAGCGTAACTGAATCGAGTCCGACTTCTGAACCGAAGGATTTTTCAACTTCTTCGACTTTCCATCCCTGATTCTCGAAGTAATACAGATACATCCGAAAGAGCATCTCGCACCAGTCGTTTGCTTCGGTACCACCATCCCCGGCGGAGATCGTAAAGAAGCAATCCTTGGTATCGTGCTTGCCTGATAAGAGTGACTGGGTCTCGATTTTGTCCATTCTGGACATCAACCCGAAGAGTTGTTCGTCTGCTTCTTCAAGCAACTCAGTATCATTCTCTTCGCGGCTCATCTCGTACGCGAGCTTCGCGTCTTCGAACTCCTCAGTGACTTTCTTGATCGGATCAGTCTGAGCTTTGATGAGTTTGAGCTTCGCGACAACTTTATTTGCTTCCTCTTGGTTGTTCCAAAAGTCAGCCCCACCCATTAGACTTTCTAGGTCCTTGAGCTCGGTTCGCTTGTTTTCATAGTCAAAGAGAATCACGGATCGTTAAAATCCGCGCCTCAAGATCACTAATCACATTCTGGTGTGCTTCCAGATGCATAAAAACTCCTACCTGAACATCCCATCAAAGGGTAAAACTTGGTCATCACTCTAGCATCCTAGTGCCATCTTTGCCCGTACAATACACAGAATGATCATTAGTCACATAACCATCCTATCTGAGCAACTTGCCCAACTTTCAAGTGATCCTTCCCGACAAGAAGCATATCGAAGAGGATATTCGATGATCCTTATGCTCTCGTTGCTCGGGATCCTCTTCATAGGAATGCTCACGCTTATCATTGTTCTTCGCAGAGCAAGACAACGAAAAGAGTCTCAACCCAAAGCAGACTCGACAGTTCATGTCGATGCTTGGGCAGAATCTGGTAAAAGATTCGACACCTCGATCACTGAAATCGATGTCTCAGAAGATGAAATCGACTAAATCGACAACTCAATAATCCTTGAATGCACGATTTATGGCAACGACGCAATCCAATCAGATGCTCGTAGATGTCCAAGATCAACTGCTTTGTTTGCCCATGCGATTGCGCTCTCTCGCTCCCCTGCTCTTTCGAGCCATTGCGCGACATCGAACGCGAGATCAGGATCATTCGGGTTCAACAGAGCAACATCGATCAATCGGTTCGCTGCATCACCTGCGCGTCCGACCATGCCGTAACACTCTGCCAAAATCTGAGCCGCATCGATTGAGAGTAACTCTTCTTCAGGAAGCGCCGTCAATAGAGTAATCGCGCCTTCTGGATCATGATTTCTTTTGAGGACTCTTGCTTCTTGGAGGATCCATCCCAGATCTCTCGGTTCAATCTCTCTTGCTCTACGGATCTGTTCTAGTGCGATAACCGCTTTGTTTTCTCTCATTGCAATTTCAGATCGCATTGCGAAAATTCGTGCGCGATCAGGCGCAAGTCGACCTGCGATTGCAAGATTCTTCTTCGCTTCATCGAGTTGATTGATCTTTATCTGGATCGCTGCAAGAAAGATTGGGGTATCAGGGTTTGTCTGATCGAGCATCATAGATGACTGATAGTGCATCTCAGAGAGTTCAACCCGGCCGAGCATATTCGCGATCGTCCCGGCTGTGAACTCTGCAATCGAATTCTGAGGCCCGATCTCAATCCCCGCAACATACTGGTCATACGCCTTCTCAAATCCCTTCTGATGCAAATAGAGATCCCCAAGTGCAAACCTGAGTTCCTGATCACTGGTATATTGAGCAACCGCGTTTTCAAGTACTGCAGTTGCTTCAGCGAACTGCTGATTCCGGACATAAACCTGTACTGCTCCAAGGATCTCTTCGATCGATTCTGTATGTGCCATCCCTTGGGATTGAGGATTTCCAATCCCACTTCGATCCTCAGGAACAACTTCAGAAGATTCTGTTGTCATAGTCCAAATTGCATACCCAGCAACCCCTGCCGCGAGAAGAGCAACGAGTCCTATGAGAACCCCAAAAATTCGAGCATTACCCGATCGAGTTACCCAATGTCTGAGATGATTCTGTGTGTTTGACCGATGTTCCATATACACACCATATCGACCGCGCGTACACTTATTGCACAACGAATCGAATGAATTATGCTCACATTGAGCAAGGATACCGCGATGACCACGGATGCAACGAGAGAACCTATGAGCAAGTCCTATTCCCCAAGCGATCATGAATCGCGGATATGGGAGAAATGGGTCGAATCCGGCGCTTTCCATGCGGATCCAGCGCGAGTCCTCTCAGGAGAAGCTCAGCCGTACACCATTCTCATTCCGCCTCCGAATGTCACCGCTGCACTCCATCTGGGACATGCGCTCAACAACTCGATCCAAGACATCCTCATCCGTGCGCATCGCATGAAAGGGTTTGAAACCCTCTGGATGCCAGGGACCGATCACGCGGGGATCGCCACCCAGACAATGGTCGACAAAAAACTCAAAGAAGCGGGTCAACCCGGGATCGCGGATTACAAGAAGAAAGAACTCGCCGGAGAACCTGGGCGCGAAGAGTTCCTCAAACTCGTTCACGATTTCAAAGATGAATACGAAGAACGAATTACTGATCAACTCCAGAAGATGGGTTGCTCTTGCGATTGGGAACGCCAACGCTTTACGATGGACGACATCTGCGCTCGCGCCGTGCGAGAAGCATTCTTCCAACTCTTCAAAGAAGGACTCATCTATAGAGGCAAGCGCCTCGTTAACTGGGACCCAGTAACCCAGACTGCACTCGCAGATGATGAAGTCGAAAACGAAGAAGTAGATGGCCACTTCTACTACTTGCGATACCCACTCGTTCATGAGACTGAACCTGGGAATCATGACCCAGTCACATGGTCCGAGCTCGCAAGACGAGGATACCCCGGCGCTGACCAACATCCCGAAGACGAACAAGCATGGATTACGGTCGCGACGACGCGTCCAGAAACATACATGGGTGATTCAGCAGTCGCTGTCAATCCGAAGGATCCTCGCGCCAAAGCTGTATCCGCATTCAAGTGTGAGCTTCCGATCGTTGGAAGGATCATCCCGATCATTGAAGATGACTATGTTGTCCTCCCAGTCAAATACGGCGGCGAACCCGGCGATACAAAGGCCGAGATGTCCACTGGGTTCTTGAAAGTCACCCCAGCGCACGATCAAAACGACTACATGATCGGACAACGACATAATCTAGAAATGATCAACATCATGGCTCCTGACGCGTCGATCTCCGATCAACACGGATGGGAACGCGAAGCAAACAACGAAGGCGGGCATGTCTTCCTAGGTAAATCACGCGAAGATGCACGCAAACTCGTCATTGAAGAGTTCAAAGCAAGAACCGTCGCAGAAGGTTCCGAAGGATCGTTGCTCGAACGCATGGTTCCCTATAGCCATAGTGTTGGACATTCCTATCGCAGCCACGCCGCGATCGAACCATACTTGAGCGATCAATGGTACTGTAAAGTCTCTGACGACAAACTCAGAGGAAACGCACAACGCGCTGTCCGTCCGGATCAACGCACCGAAAGTTCGATCAAGGATTGGCCTGAATCACGACCCAAGATGGTCGCAGACGATTCAACCGACGGCACAATGACCTTCTTCCCATCGCGCTATGC